>CAIMLX010000094.1 GCA_903842455.1 uncultured Hyphomicrobiales bacterium
CACCCCGAAGTGTACATCCTGATCCTGCCGGGCTTCGGCATCATCAGCCACATCGTGTCGACCTTCTCGCGCAAGCCGGTCTTCGGCTACCTCGCGATGGTCTATGCCATGGTCGCGATCGGCGCCGTCGGCTTCATCGTGTGGGCGCACCACATGTACACGGTCGGCATGTCGCTCGACGTGCAGCGCTATTTCGTGGCCGCCACCATGGTCATCGCGGTACCGACGGGCGTGAAGATCTTCTCGTGGATCGCCACCATGTGGGGCGGCTCCATCAGCTTCCGCACCCCGATGCTGTGGGCAATCGGCTTCATCTTCCTGTTCACCGTGGGCGGTGTGACGGGCGTGGTGCTGGCCAATGCCGGTGCCGACCGTGCGCTGCACGACACCTACTACGTGGTGGCGCATTTCCACTACGTGCTGTCGCTCGGCGCCGTGTTCGCCATCTTCGCGGCCTGGTACTACTGGTACCCCAAGATGTTCGGCATCATGTACAACGAGACCCTGGCCAACGCCCATTTCTGGATCACCTTCGTGGGCGTGAACCTGATCTTCTTCCCGCAGCACTTCCTCGGGCTGGCCGGCATGCCGCGCCGCTACATCGACTACCCCGATGCGTATGCGCTGTGGAACATGGTCTCCTCGATCGGCTACTACATCACCTTCGTCGGCCTGATCGTCTTCCTCTACACCCTGTGGGAAGCCAGCCGTAAGAAGCGCATCGCGCCGGCCAATCCCTGGGGCGATGGTGCCACCACGCTCGAGTGGACGCTGCCCTCGCCGCCGCCGTTCCACCAGTTCGAGACCCTGCCGCGTATCGGCGCGTCCTCGGACCACTGACCAGAGACTGGCGCGGGGCCGGAGTGTTGAAATCTCCCCGGTCCCGCGAAACCAAGGCTGCTGAATTGGCTTACATCGACCAATCGAGGGATATTCCGGCAGTGGCCGGCGGGGCGCGGGTCGAGGATTACCTCGCCCTGCTGAAGCCGCGCGTCATGTCCCTCGTGGTCTTCACCGCCTTCATCGGCCTGCTGCTGGCGCCGGGCGGTATCAACCCGGTGCTGGGTGCCATCGCGATCCTCTGCATCGCGCTGGGGGCAGGGGGCTCGGGTGCCCTCAACATGTGGTACGATTCAGACATCGACGCGGTGATGAGCCGCACCATCAATCGCCCGATCCCCGCCGGCCGCATCGAGCGCGATCACGCGCTGGCGCTCGGCCTGATCCTGTCGACCTTCTCGGTGGCGCTGCTCGGGCTGGCAACGAACTGGCTGGCGGCCGGGCTGCTCGCCTTCACGATCTTCTTTTACGCCGTCATCTACACCATGTGGCTGAAGCGCTCGACGCCGCAGAACATCGTCATTGGCGGTGCTGCGGGCGCGTTTCCCCCGATGGTCGGCTGGGCGGCAGTGACCGGCACGGTGAGCCTCGAGAGCTGCCTGCTGTTCCTCATCATCTTCCTCTGGACCCCGCCGCACTTCTGGGCCCTGGCGCTCTACAAGCAGTCCGACTACGGCGCGGCGAAAATTCCGATGCTGCCCAACGTGGCCGGCGAGCGTGCCACCAAGTGGCAGATCCTGATCTATTCGGTGGTCCTCGTCGCGACCACGCTGATCCCCGGCTTCATCGGTTTCATGGGGCCGCTCTACATGGTCGCCGCCGCCGGCACAGGTCTTGGGTTCCTGTGGCTGGCGTGGCGGCTGTTCCGCACAACAGAAGACAAGGCTATGCGCAAGGCCGGCCGGTCGCTCTTCACCTATTCGCTGAGCTACCTGTTCGTCATCTTCCTCGCGCTTATCGTTGATCGCTCCGGGAGCATGCTGGGATGGTACTGATGACTGAGCCACTGCCGCACAACGACAAGCAGGTGGCGCGCGATGCCGAGTTCACCACCCGGCGGCGCCGGCGCTCGGTGGCGCTCGGCCTCGTCCTCGCGGCCATCGTGCTCATTTTCTACGTGCTCACCATCGTGAAGCTCGGCCCCAACATCTTCGACCGGGTGCTCTGAGATGACCGATGCATCCATGCCGTTGAGCGACGAGAGGCGGCTGCAGCGCAACAAGCGCGTCGCACTCTACTGCCTCGGCTTCGTCGCCTTCATGGTCGGTGCGGCCTATGCAGCCGTGCCGCTCTACGACCTGCTTTGTCGCGTGACGGGGCTTGATGGCACGACCCAGGTTTCCACCGGTAACATCAAGGGCGTCATCGATCGTGAGATGACCGTCCGCTTCGACTCCAACATCGATGGCGCGCTGCCATGGACGGTCACGCCGTCCCGTCCCGTCACCGACCAGATCGGCAACGTCGAGACTATCGTCTTCACGGCGCACAATGCGTCCGACAAGGCGGTCACGGGCACCGCGACCTTCAACGTCACGCCCGAAACCACCGGGCTCTACTTCAACAAGATCGAGTGCTTCTGCTTCACCGAGCAGACCTTGCAGCCGGGCGAGACCGTCGAGATGCCGGTCACCTTCTTCGTCGATCCGGATATCGCCAACGATCGCAATCTCGACCCTGTTCGAGACATCACCCTGTCCTATACATTCTATGCCGTTCCGAGCGAGGGAAGCTGACATGGCTGCGCATGCCAAGCATCACGACTATCACCTGGTAAATCCCAGCCCCTGGCCCTTCGTCGGCTCGGTCTCCGCCTTCGTCATGGCCGTCGGCGCGATCCTGTGGTTCCACGAGATCGCCCCCATCTGGATCATGCTGATCGGCTTCGTCGGGGTCCTCTATACCTTCTACGCCTGGTGGGCCGACGTCATCCGTGAGGGCAAGGCGGGCGACCATACCCCGGTGGTGATGATGCATCACCGCTACGGCATGATCCTGTTCATCGCTTCCGAAGTCATGTTCTTCGTGGCGTGGTTCTGGGCTTACTTCGACGGCTTCTTCAACCAGGAAGCCGCCGAGCAGTATGCCCGTATCGCCTCGATGGGCACGACGTGGCCGCCGACCGGTGTCGAACTGTTCGACCCCTTCCACCTGCCGCTGTTCAACACGCTCATCCTGCTGACCTCGGGCACCACCGTGACCTGGGCGCACCATGCGCTGCTCAACAAGGACAAGCGCGGCCTCGTCTGGGGCCTGGCGATCACGGTTCTGCTGGGTGTACTGTTCACGGTCTGCCAGGTGATCGAGTATGCGGAAGCCGGCTTCCAGTACACGGGCAACCTCTACGGCGCGACGTTCTTCATGGCGACCGGCTTCCACGGTTTCCATGTGCTCGTCGGCACCATCTTCCTCATCGTGTGCCTCGTCCGCGCTATCGGCGACAGCTTCACGCCGGAGCACCACCTCGGCTTCGAGTTCGCGGCCTGGTACTGGCACTTCGTTGACGTGGTCTGGCTGTTCCTGTTCGCCACCATCTATGTGTGGGGCAGCTGGGGCGTTCAGCTGGCGCACCACTGACCGGACCGGACCGGTAGAGTTCGAGGGCGCGGCGCAAGCTGCGCCCTTCGTGTTTGAGTGCCCGCGTCCAAACACCCCACCCACCGTCCGCGCATTGTGCTAGAATTGCGACATGAATAGCCCCGCACCCGAGCGCCTGCCATCTCCCTTCGCCACCGGGCTCGCGTGCCGCTGCCCGCGTTGCGGCGAGGGACCGCTGTTCGCGGGCTTCCTCAAGACGGTCCAGCGCTGCGAGAGCTGCGGGCTCGACCTGAGCTTTGCTGCCCACACCGAAGGGCCTGCGGTCTTCATCATTCTCATCGTCGGCGTCGTCATCATGGGTGCGGCCGCCGTGGTGGAGGGGGCATTCCACCCACCGCCATTCGTGCACCTGCTGCTCTGGCTGCCCAGTGTCGTCATCCTGGCGCTGTCGCTCATGCGGCCGCTCAAGGCGACCATGGTCGCCCTGCAGTTCCAGAACAGTTCCGGCGAGGGCCGGCTCGATGGCTGACGTGCCGGCTGAAACTCCCCTCCGCGGACTGCGGTTCTGGGGATTCCTCGTCTTCATGCTGGGCCTGATGGCGTTGTTCATCACGCTCGGAACCTGGCAGGTCGACCGCCTTGGCGAAAAGGAGCGCCTGATCGCCAGCATCACCGCGCGCGCCGGGGAGCCGCCAAAGCTGTTCCCCGAGGTCGCAGACTGGAAGGTGTTCGATGCCGGCGGCTATGACTACCGGGCGGTGACCCTCAGCGGCACCTACAGGCCGGAGGGGACCGTCCTCGTGTTCACCAGCCTCGTCGAGCAGAAGGGCGAGTATTCCGGACCGGGCTTCTGGGTCATGACGCCGTTCACGCTCGTGACCGGCGGCACGGTGTTCGTCAACCGCGGGTTCGTGCCCCAGTCCTCCGGGGCGGCCTTCGCCCAGGGGGGGGCGCTCGAGCCGGGGCTGATCTCCATCGCCGGCGTCGCCCGCAATGCCGAGATGATCGGCAGCTTCACGCCGGCGCCGGACCGGAGCCGTCGTGTCGAATGGGTCCGCCATCCGACGCGCCTCGCCAGCATGGCGGGCGACCTGCCGCAGCCTGTCGCTCCGGTCTATGTCGACCTTCCCGCTGGTCCCCCGGGGGCGTTGCCGCAGGGCGGTGAAACCGTTGTCGAGTTTCCGAACAACCACATGGGCTACGCGATCACCTGGTACGGATTTGCCCTGCTGGTGCCGTTCCTGCTGTTCTTCTGGGTGCGCCGGCAGCAGGCCGCTCCAACTCCATCCTGACAGTGAAGTCCGAAACTTGCGGTTTGGTCGCGGGTTCACTACCCTAAGCGCAACCCAGAACCAGCGACGCTCAGCAGGCGCGCGACACCAGCACGGGGTATCCCCCAACAAATGCAGTTTGTATCGACGCGCGGCGGGGCGGCCGTGCTTGGTTTTTCCGACGCAGTCCTTGCTGGCCTCGCCAGCGATGGCGGCCTCTACGTGCCGCAGACCTGGCCCCAGGTCAGCCACGCCGAAATCGCCGGCTATGCCAACCGGCCCTATGCCGAAGTGGCATTCGACATCATCCGCCGCTTCGTCGGTGGCGAGATCGCCGACGCCGAGCTGAAGCGGATCATCGACGAGGCCTATGCCACCTTCCGGCACCCCTCGGTGGCGCCGCTGGTCGAACTCGAGCCCGGGCATTTCGTGCTCGAGCTGTTCCACGGCCCGACGCTCGCCTTCAAGGACGTGGCGATGCAGTTCCTGGCGCGCGTCATGGACCTGATCCTCGCCCGCCGCGAGGCGCGTGCCACCATTGTCGGGGCCACCTCGGGCGATACCGGCTCGGCCGCCATCGAGGCGTTCCGCGGCCGCCCATCGACCGACATCTTCATCCTACACCCCGAAGGCCGCACCTCGGCGGTGCAGCGGCGGCAGATGACGACGGTGCTGGACCAGAACGTCCACAACATCGCCCTGCGCGGCACCTTCGACGACTGCCAGGACCTCGTGAAGAGCATGTTCGCCAACCGCAGCTTCCGCGACGAGGTGAAGCTCTCGGGCGTCAACTCCATCAACTGGGGCCGCATCGTCGCGCAGATCGTCTACTACTTCACTGCCGCTGCCTCGCTCGGCGCGCCGCACCGCGAGGTGATCTTCGCCGTCCCGACCGGCAATTTCGGCGACATCTTCGCCGGCTACTGCGCCGCCCGCATGGGCCTGCCGATCCGCACGCTCGCCATCGCCACCAATGCCAACGACATCCTGGCCCGCACCATCGAGACCGGTCGCTACGAGGTGACGGGCGTGCATCCCACGATGAGCCCGTCGATGGACATCCAGGTGTCGTCCAACTTCGAGCGGCTGCTGTTCGAAGCGGTCGGCCGCAACCCCGAAGCCGTGGTCTCGATGATGTCGAGCCTGAAGCAGTCCGGCGGTTTCTCCATTCCGGACGAGGGGATGGAGGCGATCCGCCGCCAGTTCACGGCAGGCCGTACCGGCGAGGCCGAGACCAGCTTCACCATTTCGACCGTACACCAGGCCTCGGGCTACCTGCTTGATCCGCATACCGCGGTCGGCGTCTGCGTCGCCCGCACGCTGACCGGCGGCTCTGCCCCCGTGGTGACCCTCGCCACCGCTCACCCGGCCAAGTTCCCGGCTGCGGTGCATGCCGCCTCAGGCATTGAACCGGCTCTGCCCCCGTGGTTGTCTGACCTGCACGAGCGGACCGAGCGTTTCACGGTCCTCGACAACAATCAGGGTGAAGTCGAGAACTTCATCATGGCGCGTACCCACGCGTCGGAGGAGCTGAAGTGACGGTCAGGAGTACCACGCTCGACAACGGCATGACCGTGCTGACTGACGACATGCCCCACCTCGAAAGCGCCTCCCTCGGCATCTGGGTGAAGGCCGGCTCCCGCAGCGAGACCGAAGCCGAACACGGCATCTCGCACATGCTCGAGCACATGGCGTTCAAGGGCACGTCCACCCGCAACTCGCTCGACATCGCCTCCACCATCGAGAATGTCGGTGGCGACCTCAACGCCGCGACCTCGGTCGAGCACACCGGCTACTTCGCCCGGGTGCTCAAGGAGGACGTGGCGCTGGCCGGCGACATCCTCTCCGACATCCTGCAGAACTCGCTGTTCGAGCAGGACGAGATCGACCGCGAGCAGCAGGTGATCGTGCAGGAGATCGGCGCCGCCCGTGACAACCCGGACGACCACGTGTTCGACCTGTTCCAGCAGGCTGCCTTTCCCGACCAGGCCATCGGCCGCACCATCCTCGGCACGGTGGAATCGGTGAAGAGCTTCGGTCCCGACGCGATCCGCGCCTACATGGACCGCAACTATGTGGGCAATCACATGGTGCTGTGCGCCGCCGGCAACGTCGATCACGATGCGCTGGTCGATATCGCGAACGATCGCTTCCATACCCTGCGCCGCAACGGTGCCCCGCCGCCGGAGAAAGCCGCTTATGTCGGCGGCGAGCAGCGCCTCGTCTCCGACCACTTGCAGGCCCATATCGTGCTCGGCATGGAAGGCCGCGCCTACAATTCCGACGGCTTTTATGCCGTGCAGATCCTCGCCTCCATCCTCGGCGGCGGCATGAGCTCGCGGCTGTTCCAGGAGGTGCGCGAAAAGCGCGGCCTCTGCTATTCGGTCTACGCCTTCCACTGGGCCTTCGCCGATAGCGGCATTTTCGGCGTCGCCGCTTCGACCGGCGAGGAGGAAGTCACGGACCTCGTGCCGGTGATCCTCGACGAACTCCGCAAGGCCACCGAATCGATCTCCGACGAGGAGGTGATCCGGGTCCGCAATCAGATCCGCGCCGGCCTGCTGATGTCGCTCGAGAGCCCGAGTTCCCGCGCCGGTCAGCTGGCCCGTCAGCAGATCCTCTGGGGCCGGCCCATCCCGCTGCAGGAGACGGTCGAGCGTATCAACCGCATCACCCCCGACCGGGTGAAGGACGTCGCCCGGCAGATCTTCGATTCGGGGAACGTCTCGCTTGCCGGCATCGGCCCGGTTGCCAACCTGCCCGACTATCGCGACATTGCCGCGAAGCTGAAGAACTGATCGGACGGCGGCATCCGATGATGCTCACCTGGTTCGCCCGTGACGAAACGCCGGTGCTGATGGGCGCCCGGCTCACCTTGCGTGGGCCACGCCCTGCCGACTACACCCAGTGGCGCGACCTGCGCCGCCTCAGCCGCGATTTCCTCAAGCCGTTCGAGCCGCGCTGGAGCGAGTCGGACCTGACGCCCCGCGTCTTCTCCGCCCGCCTGAAGCGGGGCCGCGAGGAGGCGCGGAATGGCACCGACTACAGCTTCTTCCTGTTCGTTCGCGAGGGTGGCGCCGAGCAGCTGGTGGGCGGCATCACGCTTTCCAACATCCGAAGGCGCGCCGCCCAGTTCGTCAATCTGGGCTACTGGATGGGTCACCCCTATGCCGGCCAGGGGCTGATGACCGAGGCAGTCGGCCTCGTCGTCCCGTTCTGTTTCGATACGCTCGGGCTGCACCGCATCCATGCTGCATTTCTGCCCGACAACATGGCTTCGCGCCGCGTCCTTGAAAAAAACGGATTCCGGGAAGAGGGCTTCGCGGAACATTACCTGCAGATCGATGGCAAGTGGGCCGACCACGTTCTGTTCGGTCTCACCCGGGAGCGCTACGAGGCTGTTTTCCGGCACCGCCGGTGACGCGCGCCGCGGCGCCACCAAGAAATCCGCGAAGCGCTTGTCGCTTGGCGGAAACACCGATACCAAGGTTCCCAATCCATGACTGCGGCAAGGCCACTTCGAAACTAATGCGTCACATCCTGTACCTCGCGATGTGTATTGCGTTCGTGTTGGCCGGATCGCTGGGCGCTACCGCCTTCGAAGTGAGCACCGTCCCCGAAGACGTCAACGCCGTGAACCTCACGGGCGTGATCGACATCGTCCCCGGTGACGCCGGCAAGGTGCAGCTCAGCACCGCCCCCGGCGAAGACGGGATTATCCGGCGTATCGAGGTGCTGGCGTCAGTCGGCGGCAGCAATCCCAACTGGGCGCTGTTCGCGCTGCGCAACGATTCCGACGTTCAGCTTGAGCGCCTGCTGGTCGCGCCGTTCTTCCGCCTGCCGGGTTCGGGCGTGTTCCGGCCGGACCTCGGGGCGACCCGCATCGGCGTGCTGACGCCATCCGCCGGCCTGCGCCCCACCCGACTCACCGACCGCGAGGCCGACGTCTTCGAGGTGGTGCTCGACCCCGGCGCGACCGTTACCTTCGTCGCCGAGCTGTCGAGCGGCTCGCTCCCCGAGCTTTACCTGTGGAAACCCGACGCCTACCGCGACTACGTGAACTCGTTCACGCTGTTCCGCGGCGTGGTGCTCGGCGTCGCCTCGCTGGCGGCGGTTTTCCTCACCATCATGTTCGTCGTGCGGGGCAGGGGTATCTTCCCGGCGACGGCTGCCTTCTCATGGGCCGTGCTGGTCTACCTGCTGGTGGACTTCGGCGTCCTCGGCCCGCTGCTCAACATCTCGAACGGTGCGGTGCAGCCGCTGCGCGCCGCCGCCGAGGCGGGCATCGCCACGACTCTCTTCGGATTCCTCTTCATCTATCTGAACTTGCACCGCTGGCACCTGCGCTTCATCCACCTGGCGCTGGCGCTGGTCGTGGTGTTCCTGGCGCTGTTCGGCTTCGCCTTCTTCCAGCCCTCGATCGCGGCGACCGTGGCGCGGCTGGTGCTGGCGCTGCTCGGGCTGACGGGCTTCTTCCTCATCCTGCTGCTGGCGCTGCGCGGCTATGATCGCGCCGTGCTGCTGGTGCCGACCTGGATCATCTACATTGCCTGGCTGTTCTACGCCTGGCTGGTGGTGACCGGGCAGGTGTCGAACGACGTGGCCCAGCCTGCCGTGGCCGGCGGCCTCGTGCTCATCGTCATGCTGCTGGGGTTCACCTCGGTGCAGCACGCCTTCTCCGAGGGGCAGGTGTCGATCGGCACGCTGTCCGAGGTCGAGCGCCGCGCCCTGGCGCTCACCGGCTCGGGCGACTTCGTCTATGACTGGAACATCGAGCGCGACCGCGTCGCCGTCTCCGATGAACTCGGCACCCGTCTCGGCGAGCGCCGTGGCGCGCTGCGCGGCTCGATCAAGCGCTGGCTCGACCGCGTGCATCCCGAGGATCGCGATCGCTTTCGGACCGCCTTCGATACGCTGGTGGAACTGCGCCGCGGCAAGGTCAGCGCCGATATCCGCCTCTCGGCTCACGATGGCAGCTTCCGCACCTTCCGCATGCGGGTGAAGCCGGTGCTGGGCGGCGATGGGCAGGTCAACCGCATCGTCGGCACGCTGCAGGACGTCAACGAGGACCGGGCCAGCCGCGAGCGCCTGCTGCACGATGCCGTGCATGACAGCCTGACCGGCCTGCCCAACAAGCAACTGCTGCTCGACCGGCTGGAGCGGGCCCTCGTCCGCGCCCGCCTGCCCAACGGCACCAAGCCGGCCGTATTCCTCATCGATATCGACCGCTTCAGCGAGCTCGAGGAGCGCGTCGGCCACTCGGCGGCCGATTCCGTGCTGCTCGCCATCTCCCGCCGCGTCGCCCGCATCATGCGGCCGCTTGATACGGTGGCGCGGCTGGGCGGCGACCAGTTTGCCGTGATCCTTGCCTCCGAACAGGCCGCCGGCAAGATCGCCGAGACCGCCGAGCAGATCCGCAAGGCGCTGAAGTCGCCGTTCAACTTCGGCGAACGCGACCTGAGCCTCACCGCCTCGATCGGCGTCACCATCTACGACGGCAACCCCGTCTCCGCGCCCGACGTGCTGCGCGATGCTGAACTCGCCATGTACTACGCCAAGCGGCTCGGCGGCGACCGTATCGAGGCCTTCCGCGCTTCCGCCCGCTCGATCGCGGCCTACTCCAAGGCATCCGAGGAGGATCTGGATCGCGGCCTCCGCCATGGCGAACTGGCCGTGATGTTCCAGCCCATCATGGACATACACGCGGGCACCATCGCCGGCGCCGAGGCGCTGATGCGCTGGAACCACCCGCAGCGCGGCATCGTGCTGCCCGACGAGTTCGTGCCGCTGGCCGAGCGGTCGGGGATGATCGATCGGCTGGGCCGCGTCGCCTTCGAGCAGGCTGCGGGGCAGGCGCGCGACTGGGCGAGCCAGTTGCCGCTGCCGGAGGATTTCTTCGTTTCGGTCAACCTCTCACCCAGCCAGCTGGCCACCGAGAGCCTGCTCAACGACATGCGGGCTCTGGTCTCCGACCACCGCCAGATCGCCCGTCACCTGAAGCTCGAGATCACCGAGAGCCAGGTGATGAGCAATCCCGAGCACTCCGCCTATGTGCTGAACGCCCTGCGCGCCCTTGGGCTGCGGCTGGCGCTCGACGATTTCGGCACCGGCCACTCCTCGCTGAGCTACCTGCACCGCTTCCCGTTCGACACCATCAAGATCCCGGCGACCTTCGTGCAGCTGAGCGACGATGGCGGCCTGGCCCATACCCAGGTGCCGATCATCCGCGCCATCGTCACGCTGGCCCACGAACTCGACCTTGCGGTGATCGCCGAGGGTGTCGAGACCATCGAGGAGGTCGAGCGCCTGCAGCAGCTCAACTGCCAGTTCGCCCAGGGCTTCGCCTTCGGCGCCGCGATGACCGGGCCTGAACTCACCAAGCGCCTGCAGAGCCAGTTCACCGGGCGTTGACCCCTTCTCCTCAGTTCCGCCAATTCGCTGGCGCTCACAAGCTCCGCTATCCTCCCCACCGAGGGTGAGGAGGCGCACGAGCCGCGTCACCTAGCTGACGAGAGGGGTTTAGCCGTGCCCGGCCGTCGCACTGAGCGAGGCTCGGGTGATCCCGAGTTGCGCCAGCGCCGCGTCATAGCGCGCCTCGATCGGCAGCCCGAACAGCAGCTCGCGTGAAAACGGCACGGTCAGCCAGCCATTGCCCTGGATTTCCTGCTCCAGTTGCCCCGGGCTCCAGCCGCAATAGCCGAGCGCGAACAGCGCTTCGACCGGCTCCTCCTTGAAGGCGATCGACTTGAGTATGTCGAGCGTCGCGGTGAGGCAGATATCTTCGGTCACTTCGTAGGAATTGCCGATCTTGAAGTAATCCGACGAGTGCAGCACAAAGCCGCGGCTCTTCTGCACCGGTCCGCCGCGCAGCACCCGGCGGTTGCGAATGTCTTCGGGCAGCTGGATCAGTTCGTCCTTCTCGCCGAGCTTCAGCTCTTCGAGGATGTCGGCGAAGCTCATGTCGTCGACGGATTGGTTCACCACGAGGCCCATCGCGCCCTCATCGCCGTGGCCGACGAGGTAGATCACCGTTTCACGAAAGCGATCATCACCCATCTCGGGCATGGCGACGAGAAACTGGCCCCTGAGCGACTCCATTGGCACTTCTCCTCGAACGGATGATCGTCCGCCTCGCGGACGGCCGGTGCATCGTACGGTCCTGCGTAGCTTACCCCGTTGCCGCCACCCCTGCCTAGCATCACTTTGGGCTGAGGCAGCTTCCGCTTCGGCGTCGGCTACGCTATCCCGCTAGCCCATGCGCACACCCGCCATTCTCGCCTTAACGCTCCTCGCCCTTCCAGCCACGGCGGCCGAGACGGCCTGGCAGGACATCGCCCCCGATGTCCGGCTGCGGCTGGTCTCGTCCGATGTGCTGAAGCCCGACGGCACCACCATGGTGGCGCTGGAACTCGACATGCCCGAAAGCATCAAGACCTACTGGCGGGTCCCCGGCGAAAGCGGCATCCCCACCCAGATCGACACCGCCGGCTCCCGGGGCGTCGCGGGCTACGAGCAGCTCTGGCCCTATCCGCTGATCGAGGTGGCGGACGGACTCACCGATTTCGTCTATCGCGGCCGCACCGTGCTGCCCGTCGAATTGCAGCTCGACGGCGAGCGCGCCGATCTGGCGGTTACGGTGGTAATGGGCGTCTGCTCCGATATCTGCGTGCCGGCGATGGCGAGTTTCAGCCTGCCGCTCGACTTCGTGAAACCGGACCGGGGGCAGGGGCTTCGCATCGCCCAGGCGGTAGCGCTGACGCCGCAGCCCTGGTCGGATCCCGTCCCGCTGCTCGGCCCGGTCTCGTGGGCAGTCGATGGAAGCGGCATTTCCGTGGCGCTGGCCGACCCCCGCGTCGATCCGCTCTCGCTCATCGCCGATGCGAGCGCTGCCGGGCAACTCTTTGGTGCGCCGCAAAAAAGCCCGGATGGGTCGGCAGTCTTGCTGCCACTGCTCGGGGGAGCAGATCAGGCGGCAACAGAGGGCATGCCCGTCAGTCTCACCTTCATGACTGAAATGGGTCCGTTTTCTTTGTCGACGATCGTCGGCCGATAGTCGACGGCGGGGGCGCTGTAGCCTATGGTTCGCCGCCCCGATCCGGGCGTTAACGAACAAGTAACCAAAGGGCGCACCTCCGACATGATCCAGGCTGGCGACAAGATCCCCTCCATCCCGATCAAGCTGGTCGATGCCAATGGCAGTTCCGATGCCGCCGCCGATGCGGTGCTCGGCACGGGCACCGTGGTGTTCTTCGGCGTCCCCGGCGCCTTCACGCCGACCTGCGATACTTCCCACCTGCCGGGCTTCGTCGCCAACGCGCACAAGCTGGCCAATGCCGGCGTCAGCCGCATCGTTTGCGGCGCGGTCAACGACCACCATGTGGTCAAGGCATGGGCCGAGCGGTCGGATGCGCTGGGCAAGGTCGATTTCATTGCCGATGGCGAGGGGCGTCTCGCCGACGCCATGGGGCTGTCGACGCAGATCCCGGGGATGGGCAAGCGGTTCTCCCGCTTCGCCTTGATCATCTCGGACGGCGTGGTGCAGGACGTCTTCGTCCAGGACGTCGCGGGTGTCACCGTCAGTGGCGCCCCCGCTGTGATGATGGCGCTCGAGGCGCGGCAAAGTGTGAGTGCGTGAGGTTCTGATATGGCTTTCCTGAGTTCCCCTGTCCGCACGCTTGCGGTTCGCCTCGGTGCCGTCGCCGCCACAGCCCTGCTGCTGTCGGGCTGTTCGATGGGCAACATGTTCGGCTCGGCCGGACCCGCCCCGGCGTCGTCCGCACAGACTGCCAATCCTACTGCGCAGGAACTGAGCGTCGCGGCCACCAATGCGCTGCCGGCCATCGCCACCGAGTGCCCGCCCATCAAGGTGCGCCGCGGCGGCGAGGCGCTGTTCTTCTATGGCAAGGGCAAGGTGGGCGACGCGCATGCGCTCAACTACCAGGCTGTGCTCGACAAGCAGTCGCGCAACTGCGTCGCCTCCAACGGCCTAATCACGGTGAAGATGGGCGTCGTCGGTCGCGTCCTGCTCGGCCCCGCCGGCAACCAGGCCAGTGTCGACGTGCCGATCCGCTTCGCGGTCGAGCGCGATGGCGTGCCGATGTACTCCGAGCGCTACGAGATCCCTACCGCCATCAACCCCTCGAGCCAGTCGGGCGAGTTCGTCAAGGTGATCGAGAACGTCGCGATCCCCTACACGGGCGGCGAGGACATCACCATCTGGGTCGGCTTCGACAGCTGAGATCCGTGAAGGGCGGAGCGTGCTCGATTGACTCCCGCCACCAAACCCGCCTAACTCGCCTCGACTGCGGGAGAGTCCAGCCTCGCGCTGGCGCCGAAGGAGCAACCGCCCCGGAAACTCTCAGGCAAAAGGACCGCAGTCGTACTGAACTCTGGAAAGCAGGCCAGCGCGGAGCCCCGAAAAGTTGCAGACTTTTCGGACAAGGCGATGCCAGAAATGCCTCACCGAAGGAGCAACCGGCCCATAGGTGGCCGGGAAATCTCTCAGGTTAGCGGACAGAGGGGGCACCGGCGCGAGGGACATGCGTTCCTCGTGATCGTGCAACCAACTCCGCGGTGTCCTCAATGGCCGAAGTGCCAGCAGCAGACCTCAAGACAGTCCTCCTGAACGACCGGCATGTCGCGCTTGGCGGGCGCATGGTGCCGTTCTCCGGCTACTCCCTGCCGGTGCAGTACCCCACGGGCATCATCGCCGAGCACAAGTGGTGTCGCGAACAGGCCGGCCTGTTCGATGTCTCGCATATGGGCCCGAGTTTCCTCGTCCTCGACCAGAAGTCCGGCGACGGTGAGGCCGACCATGCCGCGATTGCCGCGCTGGTCGAGCCGCTGATCTGCGGCGACATCCGTGGGCTCAAGCCCGGCCAGGTCCGCTACACCCTGCTGCTCAACGAGACGGGCGGCGCCCTCGACGACCTGATGATCGCCCGCCCGGCAGCCGAGGGCTGGGGCGGCGCGCTCTACATCGTCGTCAACGCCGGCACCAAGGACGCCGACTTCCAGCGTATTGCCGCGGCCGCCGCGGGAAAGGCAACGCTGAACCGCTCCGACCATTGTGCGCTGCTGGCCCTGCAGGGTCCGGAGGCCGTGGCGGTGATGCGCGGGGTGATCCCCGGGGCGGCCGAGCTCACCTTCATGCACTACGGCTCTTTCGACTTCGAGGGGTCGAAGCTGGTGATCTCGCGCTCCGGCTATACCGGCGAGGACGGCTTCGAGATCCTCGTCGATCCGAGCCACGCCGCGCTGCTGTTCGATCGCCTGCTCGGCGATGCGCGGGTCAAGCCCATCGGCCTCGGTGCCCGCGATTCGCTCCGTCTCGAGGCCGGCCTGCCGCTCTACGGGCACGACCTGGATGAAACCACCTCGCCGGTCGAAGCCGGGCTCAACTTCGCCGTGGCGCGCCGCCGCCGCGATGCGGCGGATTTCCCGGGCGCCACCCGCATCCTGTCGGAACTGGGCGGCGTGCTCGACCGCGTGCGCGTCGGCCTGTTCGTCGAGGGCGCCCCGGCCCGCGAAGGTGCCGAAATTCTCGATCTCCAGGGCGCCGTCATCGGCAGGGTGACATCGGGCGGCTTTTCGCCCTCGCTGAACCGCGCCATCGCGCTCGGCTTTGTACCTCCCGACAAGGCCGCCCCCGGCACCCCGTTGCAGGTGCTGGTGCGCGGCAAGCCGCAAGCTGCCGAAGTCACCGCCACTCCCTTCGTCCCCCACCGCTACGTCCGGAAACCCGCATGACCAAGTTCACCAAGGACCACGAGTACATCACCGCCGACGGCACCGTGGGGATCACGCCCTACGCACAGGAGCAACTGGGCGACATCGTCTTCGTCGAACTGCCCAAGGTCGGCCAGAAGCTGAAGGCGGGCGACGAGGCCGCGGTGGTCGAGTCGGTGAAGGCCGCATCCGAGATCTACGCGCCGGCCTCCGGCACGGTGCTCGCGGTCAACACCGCGCTCACCGGCGAGCCGGGGCTGATCAACTCGGCCCCCGAGACCGAGGGCTGGATCTTCAAGCTGGCGCTCGATGATGCAGCCGAACTCGACGGCCTCATGGACGAAGCGGCTTATGCGGACCTGACAAAGTAAACCATGCGCTACCTCCCCCATTCAGAAGCCGAGCGGGCGCAGATGCTCGCCGTGATCGGCGCCGCTACCGCCGAAGACCTGTTCGCCCGCGTGCCCGCCGAGGCACTGCTGCATGAACCGGTGAACCTGCCCAAGCACTCGCCGGAGTTCCTGGTCGAGGCGCATATGCGCAACCTGTCGCGCCAGAACGTGGCGGCCGGCGATGGTCCGTTCTTCATCGGCGCCGGCGCCTATCGGCACCACGTGCCGGCGACGGTCGATCACCTGATCCAGCGGTCCGAATGGCTGACGGCCTATACGCCGTACCAGCCCGAGGTGTCGCAGGGCACGCTGCAGATGCTGTTCGAGTTCCAGACCCAGGTCGCGCACCTGACCGGCATGGAGGTGGCCAACGCCTCGATGTATGACGGCTCGACCGGAACGGCCGAGGCGGTGCTGATGGCGCGCCGCCTGACCCGCCGGAACCGGATCGTGCTGTCGGGTGGCCTCCACCCGCACTACCGCGACGTGGTGCGGACCTATCTCGGCGACGGCCCGGATCTCGTCTGCCTTCCCGCTTCTCCCGAGGGGCAGGGCGATATCCTCAACCGCATCGATGCCGACACGGCGGCGATCGTGGTGCAGACGCCGGATTTCTACGGCCACCTGCGCAACCTCCGCGCCGCCGCCGATGCTGCCCACGCCGCCGGTGCCCTGCTGATCGTGGTGGTGACCGAGGTCGTGTCGCTGGGGCTGATCGAGTCCCCCGGCGCGCTGGGCGCCGATATCGTCGTCTGCGAGGGGCAGTCGATCGGCAACCCGCTGAACTTCGGCGGCCCCTATGTCGGGCTCCTCGCGACCCGCAAGGAGTTTGTCCGGCAGATGCCGGGCCGGCTCTGCGGCGAGACCGTCGATGCCGACGGCACCCGCGGCTTCGTGCTGACGCTCTCGACCCGCGAGCAGCATATCCGCCGCGAAAAGGCGACCTCGAACATCTGCACCAATGCCGGGCTCTGCGCGCTGGCCTTCTCCATCCACATGTCGCTGCTGGGCGAGGCGGGGCTGAAGCGGCTGGCCCGTCTCAACCACGAGCGGGCGGTGAAGCTGGCGCGGATGCTCGGCACCGTGCCGGGCGTCGAACTGCTCAACAAGAGCTTCTTCAACGAAATGACCATCCGCCTGCCGGTTCCGGCCGCACCGGTCGTCGAGATGCTGGCGCAGGCCGGTGTGCTGGCTGGCCTGCCAGTCAGCCGCCTCGAGCCGGATGATCCGGCGGTCGAGAACCTCATCGTGCTGGCGGCGACCGAACTTACCACCGACACCGATATCGAAATGCTGGCCGACTGCCTCAACGCAGCGCTGCAGGGAGACGCCTGATGAGCATGAACAATCAGGGCCGTCCCACCGGCACCTGCAGCGCAGGCGCGGCGGCGACAGGGTCGTCGCTGCTCCCCAACGAGCCGCTGCTGTTCGAGATCGGCGACACCGAGCACTCGGGCGTCGACCTGCCCGACGTCGAGATCGACGGGGCCTTCCTCGGCGGCTTCGAGCGCCGCTCGGAGATCGACCTGGCCGGGCTGACCGAGCCGGAGGCGCTGCGGCACTATGTGCGGCTGAGCCGGCTCAACTACTCCATCGATTCGGGCATGTATCCGCTCGGTTCGTGCACGATGAAGCACAACCCGCGTCTCAACGAGAAGATGGCGCGACTGCCCGGCTTCGCCGACATTCATCCGCTGCAGCCCGTGTCGACGGTGAAGGGTGCGCTGCGGCTGATGGACGAACTCGCCCACTGGCTGATGACGCTCACCAACACGGCCGCCGTCTGCCTGACGCCGAAGGCCGGCGCGCATGGCGAGATGGCAGGCATGATGGCGATCCGTGCGGCGCAGGACGCGGCAGGGCAGGGTCACCGTAAGGTGGTGCTGGTGCCCGAGAGCGCCCATGGCACCAACCCGGCGACGGCCGCCTTCCTCGGCTACTCGGTGCGCTCCATCCCGGCACGCGACGATGGCACGGTGGATGTCGAGGCGGTGAAGGCGGCGCTCAGCCCCGACGTTGCGGCGATCATGCTGACCAACCCCAACACCTGCGGCCTGTTCGAACCCGAGGTGATCGAGATCGCCGCGGCGGTGCACGAGGCCGGTGCGTTCTTCTACTGTGACGGGGCGAACTTCAACGCCATCATGGGCGTGGTAAGGCCGGGCGATCTCGGCATCGATGCGATGCACATCAACCTGCACAAGACCTTCTCTACCCCGCATGGCGGTGGCGGGCCGGGGGCAGGGCCGGTGGTGCTGTCGGCAGCGCTGGCGCCCTTCGCGCCCGTGCCGTTCGTGCGCAAGGGGGAACTGGTCGAGCACGTCGAAGGCCAGCACCTCGGCCGCATCACCGCCTTCAACGGCCAGATGGGCATGTATGTGCGCGCGCTGACCTACATGCTGAGCCATGGCGGCGACGGACTGGCGCAGGCGGCCAAGGATGCCGTGCTGAACGCCAACTACATCAAGGCGCGGCTCGAGCGGGCCTTCTCGGTGCCGTTCCCCGGCCAGCCCTGCATGCACGAGGCGCTGTTCGACGACAGTTTCCTTGCGGGATCCGGGGTCAGCACCCTCGATTTCGCCAAAGCGCTGATCGACGAGGGTTTCCACCCCATGACCATGTACTTCCCGCTGGTGGTGCATGGGGCCATGCTGGTGGAGCCGACGGAGTCCGAGAGCAAGCAGACGCTCGATCGGTTCTGCGACGTGATGCTGGAGCTGGCCGCAGACGCGAAGGCCGGCAATGCCGGGCGGTTCACCTCTGCACCGACCCGCGCACCGCGGCGTCGCCTCGACGAGACGCGGGCGGCGCGGCTACCGGTGCTGACCTGGTCGCGGCCGGAGGAACTGCCGCAGGCAGCCGAGTAGGCCGGGAGTGACTTGCTATGCTCCGTCGCCTCCTCGCGTCTGAGATGGCATCATCGCATAGGACTACAGTAGCCGCTGACTACCTCCCGCCCTTGCGGGGGAGGTAGCGTCGCTAGGAGCGTCAGCGACGTAGCAGAGCTAGGAGGGGGGTGTGGCCGAGGGTGGCCCGATCGGAGCTCGGTGATATCCCCTCCCTACCTTCGCTAAAGGCGCGCCTGCGGCTAAGCTTCGGTACCCTCCCCGCAAGGGGGAGGGTGACCGGTGGCCTGAATTGCGATGGAGGGACGGCGAGACTGTTGGAAGCGGAGCAACAGCCCGACGCGCGCTTCGAGACCCGAAAACAAAAGAAAAGGCGGGCACTTGGCCCGCCTTTTTAACTCAGCGCTGCACCAAACCTCAGTTCAGCTTGGACGCTACGTCCTTGATCGACTGGTCGACCAGCGCGCCGCCCTTGGTCGCCATCTGGCGGGTGAGCACCACGCGGGCCGCCTCGACCGCGAGGTCGGCCGAGCGGGCACGAACCTCGGCGATGGCCTGGGCTTCCGCCTGGGCGATCTTGTCGGTCACCGACTTTTCGCGACGGGCAACCATGGCCTCGAGCGAGTCCTTGGCCTCGGCGGTGAGGCGGAACGCCTCCTCGCGGGCGGCGTCGACGATCGACTGGGCTTCCTTTTCCGCCTCTTCGCGGCGCCGGGCATAGTCGTCGAGCAGCGCCTTGGCTTCCTTGCGAAGCTGCTCGGCTTCGGCGAGGTCGAGCTCGATCTTGCGGATGCGCTCATCGAGCATCTTGGCGATCGTCTTGTGAACGCCGAGGTAAATGAGGAGGCCGATGAAGATGACGAGGGCGATCGTCGCCCAGATCGTCGCGCCGGTGCTGGCGTCGTTGAACCCGAAGTCCCACATGGCGCTTAACCCCTGTTCACGATGGCGACGGCGTCGCGGGCTTCCTCAAGGGTCGCGTCGCCGGTAACCCGGGCAACGACCGCCTGAGCCGTATCGGCCGCGATCTCGTCGACATTGGCGAGTGCCGCCGTCTTGGTCGCAGCGATGCGCGCTTCCGCCTCGCTGATGCGCGTCGTCAGGCCAGCTTCGACATCCGCACGCCGGTTGTCGATATCGGCCTTGATCGAGACACGAGTCTCCTCGGCGATCGCCTGGGCGTTCTTGCGGGCTTCGGCAAGCGCGGCCTCGTAGGCAGCGGCGGCCTTCTCGGTCTCCTTGCGGAGCCGTTCGGCCTCGGCCAGGTCGCCTTCGATGCGCGCGCGGCGCGTGTCGATGATCGACCCGATCTGCGGCAGAGCCACGCGGCTCATCAGCAGATAGAGTGCGCCGAACGTGATGGCGAGCCAGAGCAGCTGGCCAGCGAAGCCCGACGGATCGAATGGCGGGAACGCGGCGCTGTGCGCCTCTTCTCCACCATGCGCCTCGGTGGTCGCATGCGTGTCTGTCGCATGCTCCCCGGCTTCGGCAGCCTGCTCGTTTGCAGGGGCGACGACGCCTTCCTGCAGCGAGTCCGCCTGTGCCACGATAATGATGTCCTGGGTCAAACCCGCCATCTCGAAACCCTTAGTGGCCGAACAAGCCCCGGATCGAATGACCCGAGGCCCGAAAGGGGGCGGCGCGAGGCCGCCCGGTGGTCAATCAGACCACGAACAGCAGCAGCAGCGCGACCAGGAACGAGAAGATGCCCAGCGCTTCGGTCACGGCGAAGCCGAAGATCAGGTTCGAGAACTGGCCAGCAGCGGCAGCCGGGTTGCGCAGGGCGCCCGACAGGAAGTTCGCGAAGATGTTGGCCACGCCGATAGCGGCGCCAGCCATACCGAAACAGGCAAGACCCGCACCAATGTACTTTGCGGCTTCAGCTTCCATTTTTCAGTCTCCTTGGCAGCTCTGTTGCTGCGGGTTAGTGGCCGTCCGGTCACCGTGACCGCCGGCGATGGGAAAGGTCAGTGACCCGGATGGATCGCGTCGTTGATGTACATCGAGGTCAAGAGCGCGAACACGTATGCCTGCAGCACGGCAACCAGGAACTCGAGGGCGGTGATTCCGATCGTCAGGATCAGCGGCAGCGGCGTGAGCAAAGCGAACCAGCCCAGGCCACCCATCGAGACTATGAAGCCCGCGAACACCTTGAGGGTGATGTGGCCGGCGAGAATGTTGGCGAAGAGACGAACGCTGAGCGAGATCGGGCGGGAGAGGAACGAGATCACCTCGATCACCGCCACGAGCGGCAGGATGTAGATCGGCACGCCCGAGGGCACGAACAGCCGGAGGAACCCGAAGCCGTTCTTCCAGAAGCCGTAGACCACCACCACGATGAACACCAGCATCGCCAGGGCGAACGTGACGATGATGTGGCTGGTGACGGTGAAGAAGAAGGGGATCATGCCGAACAGGTTCGCGACCAGCACGAACATGAACAGCGAGAACACGAACGGGAAGAACTTCATCCCCGCCTTGCCCGCCGAGTCCGACACCATGTTGGCGACGAACTCGTAGAGCATCTCGCTCACCAGCTGCAGCCGGTTGGGTACCATGGCGCGCTTTTGCGTCGACATGATCAGGTACGCCCCGATCAGGCCGGTGGTCAGCACCATGAACAGCGATGAATTGGTAAAGGAAAATTCGCCAAGCGGGACGATATCGGTAAGGGCGAACTGATGGATCGGGTCGACTTTGGTGGGATCGGCCAAGTTCTGTTCCTTCAGGCTCTCGCCTTCACTCGTCTAGGTCGTTCGGCGCGCCCTGAGCGGCCGTCGGCGGGTTTGCCGCCTTATTCATCTCGGCCGCCGTGCGGACCACGTTCATCACGCCAGCGGCGAATCCCAACATCAGCATCACTAGCATCAGCCACGGCGTGGTGTTGAGCCACATATCCAGCAGCCAGCCGATACCAAGGCCCACCAGGATCGCCGCCACGAACTCCGAACCGAGCCTGAGGCCTTTGCCCCAACCGGTCATGGTGTTCGCCTCGCCGGCCCTTTCGGACCCCTCCGCGCGCCTCTCCCTCTGAGCCCGCGCGATGCGAGCCTCGAGGTCCGAGGTCAGGGGCGTGGTCCCGCCAGTCTGGGGGCGCTTTGGTTTCTGCGGGTCATTCATCCGCCTTCACCTCGCCTCCGGGCTGAAAACCAGCAACCAAGCCCTTGAAAGTCGCGGGCAACATAGTGGCCGCTCCCAATGGTGTCAAGCACGTGAACGAAAGCATAAGCATTTGATATTGCACGTACTTTTCTCTTTGGGGGTGGGTGTGACATTGAGTCAGGTGCGACTCCCGCCTCCCCGATTGCGGCGCCTTGTGGGCAACATGCCCGTCATCACTCCGCCGCCACCGCCACCTGCGCCCCTGAAAGGTCCACCGACACCAGCTGGCTGACGCCGCGTTCGGCCATGGTAACGCCGAACAGCCGGTCGACGCGGCTCATGGTGATGGGGTTGTGAGTGATGACGAGGAAGCGCGTTTCGGTGCGCTCCGCCATCATGTCGAGGAGGTTGCAGAAGCGCTCGACATTGGCGTCGTCGAGCGGCGCGTCCACCTCGTCCAGCACGCAGATCGGGGCGGGATTGGTGAGGAACACCGCAAAGATCAGGCTCATCGCCGTCAGCGCCTGCTCGCCGCCTGAAAGCAGGGTCATGGTAGTGGGCTTCTTGCCGGGCGGGCGGGCGATGATCTCGAGGCCGGCCTCGAGCGGATCGTCGCTCTCGACGAACTGCAGCTCGGCGGTGCCGCCGCCGAACAGCGAGGTGAACAGCTCCTGGAAGTGGGCGTTGACCTTCTCGAACGCCTCGTTGAGCCGCTGGCGGCCTTCACGGTTGAGCGACTGGATGCCGGCGCGCAGCTTGGCGATCGCCGCGATCAGGTCGTCGCGATCGGTGACCATCAGGTCGAGCTTTTCGCGCACCTCCTCGGCTTCCTTCTCGGCGCCGAGGTTCACCCCGCCCAGCCGTTCGCGTTCGGCCTTGAGGCGATCCACCTGCGATTCGATTTGCGATTCGGCCGGAAGCGCCTGCTCGGGCCGGAGGCCGGAGGCGGCGAGAGTCTGGCTGGCGCCGATATTGAGGGTTTCCTCGACCTGCCGCTCGACCTGATGGCGCTGCGCCACAAGGCCCTTGATCCGCTCCTCGACCCGGGCGACTTCGGCGCGCAGGCCGGCAAGCCCATCATGGGCGAGACGCTGCGCCCGGTCGGCGTCGCGGTGGCGGGTTTCGGCCGTGGCGAGGGCGTCGGCGGCAGCCTTGTGCTCCTTGGACGCGATGTCGATGAGCTGCTCGAGCTTCTCGCGGCGCTCGTCGAAGCTCTCGGGCGAGGCATCGAGTTCAGCCACCTGCGCGGTGACTTCCCTGGCCCGTGCATCGAGTGTCGCCAGCTGGCTGGCGGCGCCATCGCGACGGCGCTGCCACGCGGCGGCGTCCTGCGCGATCTGGCCGAGGCGCGACGACCGCATCCGCGCGGCGGTCTCGAAACTGCCGAGTTTCACACGCGCCTGGTCGGCGCTTGCCCGGAGGTCCGCCAGCGCCGCCTGCCGCGCGACGGCGAGCCCGGCCGCGGCCGAATCGTCGGCGAGGTCGGCCAGTCCCTTCTCGGCGTCAGTTACGGCGATCGCCGCCTCGGCGCGGGTGGCTTCGAGCCGGGTGCGCGTTTCGGCCAGCGCGGCGGCTCGGGCGGTGAGTTCGCCGAGGGCCTTCTGTGCCTGGTCGAGGGCCGATTGCGCGGTGGCGATGTCGCGTTGCGCGTTGCGCCACAGGTCGCGCTTCAGCCGCTCGTCGGTGCGGGCGGTGGCGAGGGCCTCGTTGAGCCCCTGCGCGTCGGCGCGACGGGTGTTGCGGCGGGTGCGGGCTTCGTCGATTTCGGCCGAGAGGTCGGCGAGACGGTTGCGCTGGCGCAGCTTTTCCGCCGCGGCGGTGGGCGCATCGGGGGCGGCGACGAAGCCGTCCCATCGCCACAACCCGCCGGCCTTGCCGACAAGGCGCTGGCCGGGCCGCAGCAACGGCACGAGACGCGTGGCGTCTGCAGGGTCAATGAGCCCGACCTGGTCGAGCCGGCGCTTGAGCAGCGGGCTGCCTGAGACGAACTGCGAGAGCGGCGTGACGCCCTCGGGAAGGGCAGGGTCGGTCGTGACAGTGGCGCCGGACCAGTGGAGCGGGGCGCGGGAATCGGAGGAGGCTTCAAGGTCGTCGCCCAGCGCCGCGCCGAGCGCGGTTTCATAACCGGGTGCCACCTTGAGCACATCGACGATGGCGGGGTATTTGCCCGACCCGCCGGCATTGACGATGCGCGTGAGGGTCTGCGCTTCGGCCTCGAGCCGGGTCAGCGCCGCCTCGATCTGCTGCAGTTCGGGGCGAACGGCATCGGCGGCGGTCTGCGCCGCGACGGCAGCGGCCTCGGCGGCGATGGCCTGCGATTCGGCTGCACTGGCTTTGGCGCGGGCTACCGCGAGCGCCTCGGTGCGCTGCTGCAGGACGGCGTCGGAAGCAAGGGTGCGGGCGACCGCCTCGGCTTCTCGCACCACCTCGGCCACCTGCGCTTGAAGGCGCTGTGCGCGGCTGCGAGCCTCAGCAACGGTGCGCTCCGCGGCACCACGGCGGGCGCGCAACTGCGACAGGGCGTCGGCGGTGGCCCGGGCAGCGGCCTCGGCTGCGGTCACCTCTGACTGGATCTGGGCGACACCCGCTCTTGCGGCCTCCAGGGCCTGCGCCTCGCCTGCGACCTCGGCCTCGAGCCGCGTCTTCTCCGCAGCGGCGGATTTCAGCGTCTCGTCGCTTTCGGCGACAAGGGCGCGCTCGCGCACCCCGTCCTGCTCGATCTGGCGCAGGCGCTCGGTGAGCTCGGCGCGGCGGGACTTTGCGCGCGTCTGCTCGGCTTCCAGCTGCTCGGCGAGGATGGTGTAGCGCTGCAGCACCGCGCCGGCCTTCGCCTCTTCCTCGCGCAGTGACGCCAGCGCCTGCTGGGCGAGGAACACGAGCTTCTGCGCTTCCAGTTCGAGGTGCTGCGCCTCGGCGAGTTCGCGGACCAGCCTCGCCTGTGCCGCCTCGGCATCCTTTTCGGCGAAGCGGGCGGCGACCCAACGGATGTGGAACAGCGTTGCCTCGGCCCGGCGGATATCGCCCGACAGCGCCCGGTAGCGCACCGCGAGGCGCGCCTGCCGCTTCAGTGTTTCGAGCTGCTGCTCGACCTGCCCGATGATGTCGTCGACCCGTTCGAGATTGGCTTCGGCGGCGCGGAGGCGGAGTTCGGCCTCGTGGCGGCGCGAGTGTAGGCCGGAAATGCCGGCTGCCTCTTCGAGCAGCGCCCGGCGCTGCACCGGCTTGGCGGCGATCAGTTCGCCGATCTGGCCCTGCCGCACGAGGGCAGGGGAGTGGGCGCCGGTCGAAGCATCGGCGAACAGCAGCTGGACGTCGCGGGCACGCACTTCCTTGCCGTTGACCCGGTAGACCGAGCCTTCTTCGCGCTCGATCCGGCGCGTGACTTCGAGCACGTCGGCGGTGTTGAGCGGGGCGGGCGCGGTGCGGTCGGAATTGTCGAGGACGAGGGTGACTTCGGCGGTGTTGCGGCCGGGCCGGCTGCCCGAACCCGAGAAGATCACGTCGTCCATGCCCGAGGCGCGCATCGCCTTGTACGAGCTTTCGCCCATCACCCAGCGCAGCGCTTCGACCAGATTGGATTTGCCGCAGCCATTCGGCCCGACAACACCGGAAAGACCCGGCTCGAGCCACAGCTCGGTCGGGTCGCAGAAGGATTTGAAACCGGTGAGCTTGAGGCGCGTGAACTTCATCACGCGCCCCGTGGTGGAGTGCGCTTAGGCGGCGAGCAGCGGATCGATCTCGGCCTTGAGTGCTTCAAGCGAAGCGTCCCCAGTCAGCATCTTGCCATTGATATAGAAGGTCGGCGTGCCCTGGAGCTGGAACTCGCGGGTCGCCTGGTCGCGCATCGTTTCCAGCCCAGAGAACAGGGCCTGATTCGTCAAGGCAGCGTCATAGGTTTCCTTGGTGAAACCGAGCTGCTGGGCGATTGCAAACATCGCGTCGGCGGGCGTCGGCGACGTGACCCAGTCGTTCTGGGTGCGGAAGTAGGTATCGACCACCTCGTGGTACTTCTCCGGGCCGGCGGCTTCCGCCAGCATGAACACCACCGCGTCGAGCACGTTGCGGACGAACGGGCGCGGGATGAACTGGATCTTGTCGGTGTCGATGTATTCGGCCTTGAGCTGCGGGTAGACCGTCTCGTGGAAGGTCTTGCAGTGCGGGCAGGTGGGCGACAGGTATTCGATCACCGTCACCTTGGCGTCCTTGTTGCCCACCACATGGTCGGCAACGCCGCCGGCCGGAGCCATCAGCTTGGCGGCATCGAACTGCTGCGCCAGCGCGGCGGTCGATCCGAAGAGGAAGGACACGCCCGTGCCAGCCGCCGCGGCGACGACGGCAGCGCCCGTCCCGATGAGGATGTTACGACGATTGGCCACGATATTCTCCGTTTTGGGTTAGCCGCCTATATCGTGCCGAACTTAGTGGCGGCAAGTTGTACCGGCGATGAACGCGCGTCACAGGCGTTGAACAGTTCGCGACTTCGAGCCGGCCCGCAGGGCAAAATCGCTCCAGTGGAGCGATTTTAGGCGAGAAGGCCATGAGAGCTGCGCTCGAATGGCAACGGCGACTGCCGTGGACCGAGACGGCCCTTCCCCTTACTCGACGGGGCAATTGCTTCGCGCGACATTAGCCACTGATCACCTCCCGCCCTTGCGGGGGAGGTAGCGTCGCTAGGAGCGACAGCGACGTAGCAGAGCTAGGAGGGGGGTGTGACCGAGGCTGGCCCGACACAACAACCTCGGTAGTACCCCCTCCCTACCTGCGGCTAAGGCGCTGGCGCGCCTAAGCTTCGGTACCCTCCCCGCAAGGGGGAGGGTGGCCAGCGGGCTGACCCGAGCCTTTGAGTTTGCTAGCTCTTCTTCTTCCTTGCCATCGCCATCCCAAGCTCCCGCAGCGCATCGCGAACCCCGGCATCCTCCACCTTGTCCACGGTCTCGGCGACCATGGCGCGGGTGATCTCGGGCACGACAGGCGCCGTGTCCGCCGGCGCGCTCTCCACCTCGAACGGCGCGGCGCTCATCCGCACCGAACCGACCAGGAAGTACCCGAAATAGCGGTTCACCGCCGCCGCCACCCGCTCGCCCTCATGCGCCAGCGCCAGGGCGTGGCCGGGGTGGCAGCGGAGGTACAGAACCGCGCCCTCGGCACCCTTTTCGCCACGCGGCCAGCTGAGCTTGTCAGGCTTCGCCATCACGTCGTAGGGGGCAGGGGCCATCACCTGCCAGTGCGCCACGAGGTCCCGGCTGGCGAAGCCGCGCCGCTTCAGCGCCGGATCGAGCGCCTTGCCCAAGGCTTCAGTCAGCCCCACCGCCCGGTTGAGCCGCCGGGGCTCCCTGGTTTCCTTCTTGGTCGCCACTGGTAACAACTTCTCCGCCCCGCTTGCGCGGGTTCGCGCCGCAGGTCATCTGATCGGCCGATCATGTCAAACCCGAACGCAAATCTGAAGCCGCTGGATGCAGACGCGGTGCTGCGCTTTTACGACCGCCACGCGCGCACCCTGCCTTGGCGGACCGCGCCGACCGACCGGGCACGCGGCGTGCAGCCCGATCCCTACCGCGTCTGGCTCAGCGAAGTCATGCTGCAGCAGACCACCGTCGCCGCCGTCGGCCGCTACTATGCGCGCTTCACCGCACTCTGGCCGAGCGTCGCCGATCTTGCCGCCTCGCCGCTCGAAGCGGTGCTCGTCGAGTGGGCTGGCCTCGGCTACTACGCCCGGGCGCGCAACCTGCACGCCTGCGCCGTGGCAGTGGTCGAGCGCTTCGGCGGCGCCTTCCCCACCACGTCGGCGGAGTTGCTGACCCTGCCGGGCATCGGCGCCTACACCGCCGCCGCCATCTCGGCCATCACCGCCGACGAGCGCATCGCGGTGGTGGATGGCAATGTCGACCGCGTTCTCGCCCGCTACCTCGCCCTTGAAGTGCCGGTGCGCGAGGAAAAGGACCTGATCCGCGCGACCGTGCAGGCCTCCGTGCCGGAGCGCGCGGGCGATTTCGCTCAGGCGCTGATGGACCTCGGCGCCACCATCTGCGCCCCGCGGCAGGCCAGCTGCATGCTCTGCCCGCTCCAGCCGGGATGCGCCGGCGCGCGGCTCAATCCGCTGCACTATCCGGTAAAGCCGGAAAAGGCCGAACGCCCGACGCGTTACGGCCACGCCTTCGTCATGCGCGACGCGGACGGCGACGTTTACCTGCAGACGCGGGCCGAGAAGGGCTTGCTCGCGAAGATGACGGAGACCCCCGGTTCGGCGTGGACGTCGGCATCGGAGCCCGTCGCCCACCCGGTCGCGGCCGAGTGGCGGCATGCCGGACAAGTCGTCCACATCTTCACCCACTTCCGGCTGGAGCTCGATGTCTGGACGGCGGTGGTGCCAGACACCGCGCTGCTCACCGAAGGCTGGTGGACCGACCCGCGCGAACTCGACGCCGAGGCGCTGCCAAGCCTGTTCCGCAAGGTGCTGGCGGTGGCGGGGATGGAGTAGGGGCTGATCGTCCCCTCACCCGTCTCGGCCTTTGGCCGAGCCACCCTCTCCCTCAAGGGGAGAGGGGCAACAGCACGTTGCCGCTGCCACCGGATTGGGATGGGCCACCCTCGCCCCTCTCCCCTTGAGGGAGAGGGTGCCCTGCGCAGCAGGGCGGGTGAGGGGACGATCAGTCAGCCCCCAAAATGAGCCCGCCGGCACCTTGTGGGTGCCGGCGGTAGATGCAGCCTGTGATTGGAGGTCAGGTCAGGCTGGAATGCGGTCCATCTGGGCGCGCACCTGGGCGCGGAAGATGTCGATGGGGGCGAGTTTGCCGGCGTCCCTGGCGTGCCAGAAGGTCCAGCCGTTGCAGGCCTCGGCCCCCTGCACCAGGGCACCGACCCGGTGGATCGAGCCCATGTGCTCGCCCGACACCAGCGAGCCGTCGGCGCGCACCAGCGCACTGAAGCGCTGCCGGTCGTCGGTGAGTTCGGTGCCCGGCGTGATGAGCCCCATCTCGACCAGCGAGCCGAAGGCCACCCGCGGCGCGGCGCGCTTGGTGACCGCTGTCTCGACTGTCTGGGCGCTCAGCGGCCGGATCGCCGCGATGCGCTTCAGCGCGCCCGCGATATATGTGTCCTCGCGCTCGATGCCGATGAAATGCCGGCCGAGCTTCTTGGCCACCGCGCCGGTGGTGCCGGTGCCGAAGAACGGATCGAGCACCACGTCGCCGGGCTTCGTGGTGGCCGAGATGACGCGGTAGAGCAGCGCCTCGGGCTTCTGGGTCGGGTGCAGCTTCTCGTCGTCGTCGCCCTTCAGCCGCTCGCCGCCGGTGCAGATCGGGAACAGCCAGTCCGAGCGCATCTGCACGTCGTCGTTGCTCTGCTTCAACTGCTCGTAGTTGAAGGTCGGGCGGCTGGCGCGCGATTTCGACGCCCAGATCAGCGTCTCGTGGGCGTTGGTGAACCGGGTGCCGCGAAAGTTCGGCATCGGGATGGCCTTGCGCCAGATCACGTCGTTCAGCATCCAGACCTCGAGGTCCTGCAGTGCTGCGCCGACGCGGAAGATGTTGTGATACGAGCCGATCACCCAGATGGCGCCATCCGGCTTCAGGATGCGGCGCGCCGCCGTCAGCCAGGCGCGGGTGAAGCGGTCGTAGTGGGCAAAGCTGTCGAACTTGTCCCAGTCGTCGTCGACGGCATCGACCTTGCTCTGGTCGGGCCGGGTGAGGCCCTGTTCGAGCTGCAGGTTGTAGGGCGGGTCGGCGAAAATCAGATCCACCGACCCGGCCGGAAGCGCATTCATGTGGTCGATGCAATCGCCCACAAGAATGGTGTCGATGGGGAGCGAACGGCTCCCCTCCGCATTGGCCGAATGGGCCATACGCGCGGTACGCAACATGTACTCGAACCCTGACGCAGAACTAACGATTACGGTTGTAAGGCGTTAGGGTTAAACGGGATTTAAGGGGCAGGGTTAGCGGGGTGTTAACGCTCAGCACTAGCGAAAGTTTATGAATCCGAGGGCGGTCAAAGGCACTCCCAGCCAACACCCGCTGTCACCCCGGCGAAGGCCGGGGCCCATCCTGAGCGCTCTCAACGGCAGTGCAGGTGCAGCTAGCCCTCAGGCTGGATCCCGGCCTTCGCCGGGATGACAGTGGAACAGTCGCCCTCGGTGGGGGTAGCCTAAGCCGCTTCCGACTTTACCCGCACGGCCGCCGCGCACGGGGCGAAATCCATGCGGTGGTGCCGCCCTGGCCCATGTTCGGTCAACGCCTTGAGGTGCAGCGGGGCCGAGTAGCCTTTGTGGCTCGCGAAGCCGAAATGCGGCTCCTCGCAGTGCATGATCTGGCACATGCGGTCGCGCGTTACCTTGGCGACGATCGATGCCGCAGCGATCGAGACCGACCGCGCGTCGCCGCCAATCACCAGCTCGGTCGGCCACAGCATGTCCTTGGGCCGGGTATTGCCGTCGACCAGCACGTAGTCGACCTTGATGGGCAGGTTCAGCACCGCCTGCCGCATCGCCCACATCGAGGCCCAGAGGATGTTGAGCTTTTCGATGATGCTGGGCGGCGCCACGGCGACGGACACCGCTACCGCCGACGCCATGATCTTTTCGTAGAGCTCCTCGCGCTGCTCGGCAGTGAGTTGCTTCGAATCGTTTAATCCCGCCGGCACCTTTCGGTGGTTCAGCACCACGGCAGACACCACCACCGGCCCGGCGAGCGGGCCACGGCCGACCTCGTCGACGCCGCAGACGATCGTTGCGCCGTTGCGGATGGCGCGGCGCTCGAGCTTGAGGTCGGGAGTAGTCGGGACGATGGGGGACGAATCGGCGCGCATGCCGGAATCATCGCCAATGCCCAACGCGAGGCAAGCGGCTTCCTCATTCATGGGGCGTTCAGCCGAACAAAGCCAGTTGAAGCTGCATTGGCGCGGTGACAGTGTCGCGCCAAAATTCCCGTATCGGGACTTCGGAGGGCTCCATGACAGGTCTTATCATTCTCGGCATTATCGTGGCCGTCATCGGCTATGCGATCTTTCTCTACAACGACCTGGTGTCGAAGCGGCAGCTGAAGGAAGAGGGCTGGTCGGGCATCGATGTGCAGCTGAAGCGCCGCACCGACCTGATCCCCAACCTCATGGAAACCGTCAAAGGCTACATGGGACACGAACGTGACACGCTGGAGGCGGTGGTGCAGGCGCGCGCCGCGGCGACGGCTGGCGCCAACGGTACCCCGGCGGAACGCTCGGCGCTCGAAGGCCAGCTCTCGGGCGCGCTGGGCAAGCTCCTCGCCATCGCCGAGGCCTATCCCGACCTCAAGGCGAACACCACCTTCCTCGAATTCCAGTCGGCGCTGCAGACCGTCGAAGACGAGATCCAGCTCGCCCGCCGCTACTACAACGGCGCGGTGCGCAACCTGAACACCTCGGTCGAAAGCTTCCCGCAGAACGTCATCGCCAACACCTTCAAGTTCGAAAAGGACGAGTATTTCGAGCTGGAGAACGAGGCCGATCGGGCTGTACCGTCGGTGAAGTTCTAGAGTTCTTGGCGGTGAAGCCGGTGTCTGCTGCTCCCCCCTCCACCACGCTGCGCGTGGTCCCCCTCCCCCGTAACCGGGAGAGGATGGATTTGGGCACGCCCTCGCCACGGGGCATCCTCTCCCGCTTACGGGGGAGGGGGACCAGCGAAGCTGGTGGAGGGGGGAGCAACACACTCCGCGCTCTCCTCCTGCTCCTCACCCTCCTGTTCAGCGTCCCGGCCCTTGCCGAAGAAGCCATCACCTCGTTTGCCACCGACATCACCCTGCGCACCGATGGCTCGGTCGAGGTCACCGAAACCATCGCGGTCAGGTCCGAACGCAACGAGATCCGTCGCGGCATCTTCCGCGATATCCCGACCCTGCTGGTGAACCCCGACAATTCGCGCCTGCGTTCGGACCTGAACGTCATCGACGTGAAGCGCGACGGCCGCGCCGAGCCCTATACGCTCGAAGGCCTCGATGCCGGCTTCAAGCGCATCCGCATCGGGGACCCCGACGTGTTCCTCCCCGATGGGGCACACACCTACACCATCCGCTACACCATGACCCGCATGGGTCGCAGCTTCGCCGACCACGACGAACTGTTCTGGAACGCCACCGGCAATTACTGGGCCTTCCCCATCCTCCAGTCGGTGACGCGCGTCACGCTGCCGGACGGCGCCCGCATCTCCGATCTCGTCGGCTATACCGGCCGCCCCGGCTCGACCGAACAGGCGGTGACCATCACCCGCGTCTCCGACACCCAGGCCATCTTCCGCACCACCCGGCGGCTCGAGGCGGGCGAAGGGGTCAGCGTGGCGGCGTCCTTCCAGCCCGGCATTCTCGCCGCGCCCGAGGGGCTCGATGCCGCGCTCAACTGGCTGAGCGACCACCGCGACCTCGTGGCGCCGGTCGCGGCCCTGCTGCTGGTGCTGGCCTACAATCTCCTCGCCTGGAACGCGGTGGGGCGCGATCCGAAGAAGGGCACCATCATCCCCCTGTTTCACGCGCCAAAAGGCATGTCGCCGGCGCTCGCCCACTACATCCACAAGATGGGCTGGCAGAACGGCGGCTGGACCGCCTTCACCGCCACGATCTTCGATCTGGGGGTTCGCGGTCTCGTCACCATCGACAACCCCGACAAGACGCTGACGGTGAAATCCACCGGCCTCAAGCCCGGCGCGGACCTGCCGCCGGGCGAGAAACTCCTCGCCGATTTCTTCGCCGCGCGCGGCACCCTCACGGTCGATACCTCCAATGGCCCCAAGCTGAACGAGAAGCGCGGCGCGTTCCTGAAACTGGTGGAAGGCGAGAACCGCCAGGTCTATTTCCGCAACAATACCGGCTACGTCGTGCTCGGCGTGCTGCTCTCTGTGCTGGCGCTGATCGGCATGGTGGCGTTCGACATGCTGAGCCCGGAGGTGCTGATCATCGCCATCATCGGCGGCGTGCTGATCGGCGTGCTCGCCGGCTTCGTCCAGGTGCTCTGGCGGAGCCCGATCCTCAGCAAGATCATCTTTGTCGTCTGGGCATTGCTCTTCGGCGGCAACCTGCTCGGCAGCGGTCTCAACTTCTTTTCGGACCTCCGACCCGATACGCCGCTCCTCGCCACGTTGTCGATCGTGGTGGTCAACGTCGTCTTTGCCATCCTGATGCGCGCACCCACCGTGCAGGGCCGCAAGCTGATGGACCAGATCGACGGCTTCCGCATGTACATGGATACCGCCGAAAAGAACCGCCTCAACATGTCAGGCGAGCCGCCGATGACGGTCGAGCGCTTCGAGCGCATGCTGCCCTATGCCATCGCGCTCGGCGTCGAAAAGCCGTGGTCGGAGCATTTCGAGGCCGAACTGGCGCGCAATGCCGTTTCGGGTGCCGATGGGTCCTATCAGCCGGGCTTCTATTCCGGCCGCTCATGGTCGGGCTCGGGCGGCTTCTCCAATTCCGTCGCGGCGGCCACTACGGCGATGAGCGCCGCCATGATCGCCGCCCAGCCCACCAGTTCATCGGGGTCGGGGTTCTCGTCGGGCGGCGGCGGTGGCAGTTCGGGTGGCGGTGGTGGCGGAGGAGGCGGCGGGGGCTGGTAGGGGCGCAGCGCGCGTTGCCGACCCCTCATCCGCCCTTCGGGCACCTTCTCCCACAGGGGGAGAAGGCGAACACTCGGCGGTTTCCCCCTGTAAGGACGCCGCGCTGCCAACATCGCCTTCTCCCCCTGTGGGAGAAGGTGGCGGCAGCCGGATGAGGGGTCGGTGCGCAGCGCCGCCGATCCGCCGCCGCAATGGACAACACCGCCCGCCCTTGCTAGTCCTCGCGCGCCTTACAACCTGCCGGTTTCCCCATGCCCGAACTCCTGCTCGAACTGTTCTCGGAAGAAATCCCGGCGCGCATGCAGCGCAAGGCCGCCGAGGACTTGAAGAAGGCCGTCACCAATGCGCTGGTCGATGCGGGTCTGGTCTATGAGAGCGCCAAGGCCTTCGTGACGCCGCGTCGGCTGGCGCTGACGGTCACGGGCCTGCCGGCCCGCTCGCCCGATACCCGCGAGGAAAAGAAGGGGCCGCGCGTCGGCTCGCCGCAGCAGGCGGTCGATGGCTTCCTCAAGGCTGCCGGGCTCACCTCGATCGAGCAGGCCAAGGTCGAGACCGATCCCAAGAAGGGCGATTTCTACGTCGCGCATATCGAGAAAAAGGGCTCCGACGCCGAGACCATCCTCGCGCAGCTGCTGCCCAGGGTGATCACCGGCTTCGATTGGCCGAAATCCATGCAGTGGGGCAGTGGCGGCATGAAGTGGGTGCGGCCGCTCCGCGCCATCACCGCCACCTTCGGCACCGAGAACGACGAGCCGGTGGTGATCCCGTTCCACTCGAACACCATCATCTCGGGCCAGACCACCTTCGGCCACCGCTTCCTCGCGCCCGCCGCGATCCGGGTGAGGCGCTTCGACGACTACGTGCAGGCGCTCGAAAAGGCCCGGGTCGTGCTCGATATCGACCGGCGCAAGGAGATCATCCGTGCCGATGCGGACAGCCTCGCCTTCGCGCAGGGGCTGACGGTGATCCACGACGAAGGCCTGCTCGAAGAGGTGGCCGGCCTGGTCGAGTGGCCGGTGGTGATGATGGGCTCGTTCGATCCCGCCTTCCTCGAAGTGCCCGAGGAAGTGATCATCGCCACCATTCGCGCCAACCAGAAGTGCTTCTGCCTGCGCGACAGCGCGGGCAAGTTGGCGCCGAATTTCATCATCACCTCCAACCAGGTGGCCGAAGATGGCGGCGCCACCATCATCGCCGGCAACGAGCGCGTCATCCGCGCCCGCCTGTCAGACGGCCGCTTCTTCTACAACACCGATCTCGCCCTGCCGCTCGAACACGGCCTGCCCAAGCTAGAAGAGAGCGTCTTCCACGCCAAGCTGGGCACGCAGTTCCAGCGCGTCGAGCGCATCGTCAAGCTGGCGGGCGAGATCGCCCCGAAGGTCGGTGCCGATGTTGAACAGGCCAAGCGCGCCGCCATGCTGGCGAAGGCCGACCTCACCACCGGCATGGTCGGAGAGTTCCCCGAGCTGCAGGGCATCATGGGCCGCTACTACGCGCTGGCCCAGGGCGAGCCCCTGGCGGTCGCCAACGCCATCGCCGACCACTACAAGCCCCTCGGCCCCACCGATCTGGTCCCGGGCGAGCCAGTCGCCATCGCCGTCGCGCTGGCCGACAAGCTCGACACCTTGACCGGCTTCTGGGCCATCGAGGAAAAGCCGACCGGCTCCCGCGATCCGTTCGCCCTGCGCCGCGCGGCTCTGGGCGTCATCCGTATCCTTGTCGACAACGCCGTGACCCTGCCGCTGCTGCCGCTGTTCCAGGCCTCCTGGTTCATCCGGCGCGACCAGCACGTCGGCGACAGCGCCGACCCGCGCAACCAGCTGGCCGGCGACCTCGACTCCAACGACCTGCTCGCCTTCTTCCATGATCGCCTCAAGGTGACGCTGCGCGAGGCCGGCGCCCGCCACGACCTCGTCGATGCGGTGATCGGGGCAGAGAGCGACGACCTGCTCGAAATCACCCGCCGCGTCGAAGCCCTGTCGGCGCTGCTCAGCTCCGAGGACGGCAAGAACCTCCTCGCCGGCTACAAGCGCGCCGCCAACATCCTCGCCGCCGAGGAAAAGAAGGACGGTCGCCAGTACGCCGACCCGGTGACCGGTTCCGCCCTCAAGCTCGACACCGAAATCGCCCTCGCCGACGCCGTGGCGAAGGTCGACGCCGCCGTGGGCGCCCGCGTCGCCGCCAACGACTACCGCTCGGCCATCGCCGAGCTAGCCACCCTCCGCGCCCCGGTCGACGCCTTCTTCGAGGCCGTGCTGGTCAACGACCCCGACGCCGCCGTCCGCGCCAACCGACTGAACCTGCTGGCCAAACTCCGCGACACCATGCGGCAGGTAGCGGATTTCTCGAAGGTGGCTGGCTAGGCGCCGAACCTCACGTTGCCCTCCGCATCCATGGCAAAGCCGGGGTTCCAGGCAATCTCCCATGGATGCTCGTCGGGATCGAGCACGTAGCCGCGGAAGCCGCCATGCGGCGGGGCATCGGCGGGACGGGTGACCGTGCCCCCGGCCTGCTCCAGCCGCGCCATGAGCGGTGCCACCTCGTCCTGCGTCCGCACGTTGTGCGCCAGCGCAAACGCGCCGGGGCGGACAAGGCCCTTCAGGTTCATGTCGTCCTCGAGGTCGGCGGTCAGGAAGGTGCTGAGCACCAGCCCGTTGAGCTGGTAGAACACGATGCTGTCGTTCTCGAACACCGGTTGCCAACCGAAGCCCTCGACATAGAAACGCTTCGAGCGTGCCAGTTCGGCGACGCCCAGAGTGATGACTGAAATGTAGGGTTGCATCGTCCGACCTCTCATTGCCTCAGCCATCCTGCCGCAACGCCGGCCGGGACGGGAGAGGCCGAAGAACTTATCCCCGCACCAATGTTCTTGTTTCGTTCTAACGCAACTGCTATCTCTATTCGCACGTTGATCCGGTATCGAGTCGATCCGGATCGTCAGGAGACTTGCGATGGCGATGCTTGTGGCCCCTTCGTTCGAACAGCTGGAAAAGCTGAGCGGCACCCGTGATGCCGACCTGATCACGCGGCGCTTCGTCGATCCCGCGACCAATCGCGGCCGCGGCGCGCAGACCAACCGGAACAGCCGATTCAACCGCGAGAGCCGCGAGGCCTTCGATGACGGCTGGGGTAAGGTCGAGGACTTGAAGCCCTTCGAAACCATCGAGCATATCGAACGGGCGCGTACCATCATCACCCGCAACGAAAGCCCGGATATCGGCTTCGATCGCTCGATCAACGCCTATCGCGGCTGCGAGCATGGCTGCTCCTACTGCTTCGCCCGGCCCACCCACGCCTATCTTGGTCACTCGGCCGGGCTGGAGTTCGAGCGCGACATCTACATCAAGGCCAACGCCGTCGAGACCCTGCGCAAGGAGCTCGCCGACAAGCGCTACCGCCCCAAGGCCATCGCCATGGGCACCAATACCGACCCCTACCAGCCCGCCGAGCGTCAGCACCGGCTGACCCGCGGCATCCTCGAAGTGATGCTGGAGACGCGGCACCCGGTGACCATCACCACCAAGTCGGCGCTGGTGGTGCGTGACCTCGACCTGTTGAAGCCGCTGGCCGAGCAGGGCCTGGTACGGGTCGCGCTGTCGATCACCAGCATGGACCATATCCTCAGCCGCAAGATGGAGCCGCGCGCCTCGACGCCTGAGAAGCGGCTCGAAGCAGTACGGCTGCTGTCGGAGGCCGGCATCCCGACAATCGTGATGGCGGCGCCGATGATCCCGGCGATCAACGACATGGAGCTCGAGCGCATCCTCGATGCGGCAGCGGCACAGGGCGCGCGCGACGCGACCGCCATCCTGCTGCGCCTGCCTGGCGAGGTGCGCGACATCTTCCGCGAGTGGCTGCTGCGGCACTTCCCCGATCGCGTCAGCCACGTCATGAGCCTCGTCCGCGACACCCGCGGCGGCAAGGACAACGACCCCAATTTCGGCACCCGCTTCGTTGGCGAGGGCCCCTACGCCGTGCTGCTGCGCCAGCGGCTGGACCTGGCCCGCGAGCGCTACGGCCTCAACAAGCCGATGCCGCCGCTACGCACGGATCTGTTCCAGCATCCCACGATCGATGACGGGCAGATGAGTTTGTTCTGAGACGAGCGGCGCTCTGCGCCGACCCCTCATCCGGCTGCCGCCACCTTCTCCCAAGAGGGGAGAAGGCGATGGAGCCGGCACAGCGGTGAAGTGAGGGGAAGTCGCCGAGTGTTCGCCTTCTCCCCTTTTGGGAGAAGGTGCCCGAAGGGCGGATGAGGGGTGCGCAATCGCAGATTGCGCTTCCAGCCTCACTCCTCGTCTACATCCTTCGCCACCGGATCGACCTTGTGCTTCGCCTTTCGGCGATAGCCCTTCGGATCGGGTTCCACCTTGGGCTTGAACAGGCCCTCCGCCAGCGACTTTGCCGCGAGATTGCGCGGCGCCGTCTGCTTGCGGCCGAGCTTCACGCTGATCGGCTTTTCCTTCATCGCCCGTCCTGCCGCTCTCAGCCCTATGGTTTGGGCTTGAGTGTGCCATCGGGCTCGGCCGCTGGAGCCGGTTCGGCCGGTGGCTCCACGACGACCTCGGCACTCGCGCCCGCTACCGGCGGCTGCTCGTCGACCGGGTCAGTCGCCTGCCCCGTATCGACGATCACCACCGGTGCGATCGGGTCGGACACAATGATCTCGACCTCACTCTCGGGTGCCGCGGGTGCAGCAGCAGCCGCTGAGGGCGCGGGAGCTGCGGCGGGCGCTGGAGCCACAGGCCAGACCGATTCGGTCCGCGGCAGGTTCTCCTGCGATTCGTCCGCTCGTGGATCGAGTGCGACCGTCCCCGGCGAGATCGGCTTTTCCGCGCTCATCACCCGGAAGCGCACGCGCCAGCCCTGCCGGAACGGCCGGATTCGCATGCGCAGGAACGCCGTGACGGCGAGCGCCCCGTGGAAGGTGGCGGTGACGATGAACAGGCCCACCGGCGCAATGCTGCTCATCACCCAGCTGCCGATAATCGGACCGATCGCGAGCCCGGTGCCCAGCACCAGCAGCATGCCACCGGCGACGCGCCCGAACTCGCCGTCCTTGGCGAAGTCATTCGCGTGCGCCACCGCGATCGCATAGAGCGGATAGGCGCAGAGGCCATAAAGCCCGAACAGCCCGAACATCAGCCACAGCACGTCGATATTGGGGTTGATCAGCACGGTGAGGAAGCCGATCACGCAGGCGCCGCCCGACAGCGCCACGATCACCAGCCGCCGGTCGATCTTGTCGCTGAGGCGTCCCGCCGGGATCTGCGCGATGGCGCCGAGGATGGCGGTCACCGCGAACAGCATGGCGATCTCGCTCGCCGGCAGCTTCTGCTGGAAGCCATAGACCGGCGCCAGCGTGCCGAAGGTGCCGTTCGCCATGCCGCAGGCGAAGGCTGCGATCACCGCCAGCGGCGAGGTCTTGTAGAGCAGCACCACGTCGAGCTTGGCCGATGCGATGGGCCGCGGCTGCGGCGTCGAGGTCATCGCCGAGGGCAGCACCGCGCAGATGAAGCTGATGGCGCCGATCACGAACGGGATGTAGCCCGTCGTGCCGGTCACCGACATGGCCAACTGCCCCACGGTGGAGGCCGCCATGTTGATGGTGGTGTAAACCGAAAAGATGGTGCCACGGCTGCGGTTATCGGCCACTTCGTTGAGCCAGCTCTCGACGATCATCGCCGCCCCGGCAAAGCAGAAGCCCGAAAAGGCGCGGAGGATGATCCAGCTGACATCGTTGATCAGCAGCAGGTTGCAGAGGATGGTGACGGTGCCGATCGCCGCCATGATCGAGAAGGCGCGGATGTGCCCCACCCGTTTCACCAGCATTGGCACGGTGATCGAGCCGGCGACGAAGCCCACTGACCAGCCGGTGCCGATCAGGCCCAGCGCATAAAGCGGGAACCCTTCCTCAGCGCCGCGCACCGAGAGCAGCAGGCCCTGTAGCCCACCGCCGAACATGAGCAGGGCCGAGCCGATGAACAGTGCGTAGATCTTGAATGCGGAGGACATGGCGCCTTTTCTCATCGGAGCGCGACCAGCCGAACGTTGCGGTTCGGCTGCGCGACCACCTGTGCGAAGGATTCGTCGAACTCACGCTGCTGCCCATCGAAGCGGACGGAATTCGGGCAGCGCCACTAAGACTTCAATTGTTTTCCGCCTCGATTGCTTGCCTAAGGCTTAACATGTCGCGCCAGGCCAGCGCTTTGCTCGCCGGAGTGCGCAGCAGATAGGCCGGGTGCAGCATAGCCAGCGACCGGACGCGGTGGCTGCCGATCTCGAGCTCCTTCCACCGCCCGCGCATGCGGGTGATGCCGTTGCCGGTCTCGAACAGCGATTTGGTCGGCACGTTCCCGAGTGTCACGAGGAGCTTCGGGGCCACCAGTTCCACCTGCCGCACGAGGAACGGCGCGCACAGCGCCAGTTCCTCCGGCGAGGGGTCGCGGTTGCCCGGCGGCCGCCACGGCACCATGTTGGCGATGTACACCTTGGAGCGGTCGAGCCCGATGGCGGCGAGCATGCGATCGAGCAGTTGCCCGGCGCGGCCGACGAAGGGTTTTCCGACGAGGTCTTCCTGCTCGCCGGGCCCTTCGCCCACCAGCATGATCTCGGCCTCCGGGTTGCCATCGGCGAAGCAGAGCTGCGTCGCCCGCTTCTTCAGCGTGCAGCCCTCGTAGGCGTCCATCGCAGCCCGCAGCGCCTCGAGCGTCGGCGCGGCCGCGGCGAGGGCCCGGGTCTCGGCGGGATCGGCGGTTAGCGAGGTGATGAGAGCTGGAGCGGCGGGCGGCGTATCGCCCCCGCGCTGCAGGGCCGGCGCAACAATGCGCGGCGGGGTGGGTCCGGCCGCCGCCGGGGGCATCGGCGACGAGCGCCGCGGCGCCGCGGCCGAGGCGGCGAACCGGTCGACCGGCTCTTCGCCCACCGCCAGGTCCACGCCGACGGCGCGATACCAGTCGAGTGCCGCGACGAGCTCAGCCTCATTTTGCGGTCGATTGAGGGACATGAAACCTGTTATGTCACAGCCCGCTTCCCCCCGCCAGACTAGGACGAGACGAGATTGGCCGACGCCGGAACCCGCGAAATCCTCGACACGGACGTGGTCATCGTCGGGGCAGGGCCGGCCGGACTCGCCGCCGCCATCCGGCTGAAGCAGAAGTCGCCCGAACTCGCCATCACCGTTGTGGAAAAGTCGGCCGAACTCGGCGGGCACATCCTGTCGGGCGCCGTGATGAACCCCGTCGGTATGGATGCCCTTATATCCGACTGGCGGGCTCGCGCTCCGCTTGGCCCCTGGGTGACCGGGGATACCTTCCACTTCCTGTCCCGCACCGGCGATTTCCGGCTGCCGCATTTCCTGATCCCGCCGCAGATGAAGGTGCCGAACGCCGTCATCATCTCGCTGGGCGACCTGGTGAAGTGGCTGGGGGAAGAGGCGCAGGCGCTCGGCATCGACATCTTCCCGATGACGGCCGCGGTCGACGTGCTGACCGGCGACAAGGGTGAAGTTCAGGGCATAATCACCGGCGACCTCGGGCTCGATGCAGCTGGCAATCCCAAGTCGAGCCATGCTGCCGGCATCGTGTTGCGGGCAAAGTACACGCTGATCGGCGAGGGCGCACGCGGTTCGCTGGCGAAGGGGCTCATCGCCCGATTCGGGCTCGAAACCGGGCCGCAGCTTTATGGCCTCGGCATCAAGGAAGTGTGGGAACTGGCGCCCGATCGCCACCATCCGGGCCGCATCGACCACTATCTCGGCTACCCGCTCGACGACAATACCTCGGGCGGCGGCTTCGCCTACCACGCGCAGGACCGGAAGCTGTATCTGGGCTTCGTCACCCACCTCGGCTATTCCGACCCCAGCCTCTCGCCGTTTGGCGAGTTCCAGCGCTTCAAGGCGCATCCGTCGATCACCCGGCTGCTCGACGGCGCGACGCGGCTGAGCTACGGCGCCCGGGCGCTCACCTCAGGCGGCCTGCAGTCGGTGCCGAACCTGGCTTTCCCCGGCGGCGCGCTGATCGGCTGCGCGGCTGGCTTCATGAATGTCCCGGCGCTCAAGGCCATCCACAGCGCCATCCGCTCGGGCATCGCCACCGCCGATGCGGTGGCCGAGGCGGTGGGGCAGGGCAGGGCGCACGACACTCTCAGCGGCCTCAACGACCGCGTACTGGCGACCGGCATCGGCGCCGAGCTGAAACCGGTGCGCAACGTCAAGCCGCTCTGGGGCCGGGCCGGCACGGTGCTCGGCGTGGCGCTCGGCGGCTTCGACATGTGGTGCCAGGCCCTGTTCGGCCGCTCGCTCTTCGGCACGCTGAAGCACCGCCACGCCGATGCCGATACGCTGCTGCCATCGGGCGCCGCCCCCGCGAAGCGGTACGACAAGCCGGACGGCAAGCGCACCTTCGATCGCAACAGCTCGGTCTTCCTCGCCAACCTCAGCCACGACGAAGACCAGCCGGTGCACCTGAAGCTGGCCGATCCGGCCGTGCCCGTCCGCGACAACCTTCCCCGCTACGGCGAGCCCGCCCCGCTCTACTGCCCTGCCGGGGTTTACGAGATTGCGGAGGAGGGCGGCGAGCCGGTGTTTCGCATCCACGCGGCCAACTGCGTCCACTGCAAGACCTGCGATATCAAGGATCCGGCGCGCAACATCACCTGGGTTCCCCCCGAAGGAGGCTCGGGTCCCAACTACGCCGGGATGTGACCCCTCACACAATCGTGCCCGCCCCTTGCGGCGCAGCCCCGAAATCGCCCATCTTGGCCCGTCAAAGTCCGGTTCCGGACCCTTGGAGTTTGCCCGCCTGTGACCCATCCCGCCCGCCTCATCAGCTCGGCCATCATCGTCCTCGCGCTCTGCACCGGAGGCGCGCTCTCGGTAGAGGGCCAGATGTTCGATGTGGCTCGCCAGACCTCCGCCGGAAACTTCCTTGCCGGGCGCGAGGCACTGGCCGACATGCGCAACGAGGATGCGGCACGCTATTTCAACGATGCCGCGATCGGCGATTGGGACAACCCCATCCTCGTCGAACGCAGCTTCATCGCCCATGCAGCCGCCGGGCAGATCACCGATTCGGCGCGGGTGGCCCGCCATCTGCTCGAACTGAATTCCCCCAATGACCTGGCTACCCTGGTGCTAGGGGTCGAGGCGCTGAAGGATCGCCGCTACGCCGCGGCGGCGCGGGCGCTCGAAGATGTGGGCGGCGACACTTATGCCGGCATCGCCGGCGGCGTGCTCCGCGCCTGGGCCCTGACGGCCGATGGCAAGTTGCAGCAGGCCAACGAGGTGCTGGACGGGATCGGCGAAGGCGGGCTCGAGGATTTCCTCGTCTTCCACCGGGCGCTGATGGCCGATGTATCGGGCCGTACCGCCGACGCGCTCGAACTGGCGAAGCGGTCCTACGAGGCCGACCCCTACGTCGCCCGCATCGTCGAGGCCTATACGCGCATGCTCGGCAATGCCGGTCGCTTCGACGAGGCGGAGAAGGTGCTGGCCGATTACGCCACGCAGGGCCTCGGCCATCCGCTGGTCACCGCCGTCAAGGAGAAGATCGACCTCAAGCAGCGGCCGGGCGTGTTCGCCGCCAATGTCCAGGCAGGCGCCGCGGAGCTGTTCCACTCCATCGGCGTGGCGCTGGCCCGCGAGGGCACCGGCGACATTGCCGCCGTGTTCCTGCAGCTGGGCATGTACCTCGACCCCGGCGCCGACGTCATCGACCTCGTCTACGCGCAGATGCTCGATTCGGTCGGCCAGCACGAACTGGCCAACGTCATCTACGACAAGCTCCCCGCCAACTCGCCGCTGAAGCCGATGGCCGTCGTGCGCGTTGCGGAAAACCTCGACGCGCTCGGCGACAAGGATGAAGCGCTGCGCCGGCTCGGCAACATCGTTTCGACCAATCCGGAGGACCTGGAGGCGCTGTCGGTGCTGGGCGACCTGCAGCGCGGCGCCAAGCAATATGCCGAGGCCGCGGAAACCTACACCCAGGCACTCGCCGTCTCCGGCGGCGAAAGCCCGGCCGACTGGCGCTTCTACTATGTGCGCGGCATTTCCTACGAGCGCGCCAAGGATTGGCCGAAGGCCGAGGCGGATTTCCAGAAGGCACTCACCCTCAATCCCGACCAGCCGCAGGTGCTGAACTACCTCGGCTACAGCTGGGTCGACCAGGGCATCAACCTGCTGCCGGCGCTGGAGATGATCGAGCGCGCCGTCGCCGCGGCCCCCAATGACGGCTACATCATCGATTCGCTCGGCTGGGCGTTCTATCGTCTCGGCCGCTACGACGAAGCGGTGCAGCAGCTCGAACGGGCCGTGCAGTTGCGCTCGACCGATCCCGAGATCAACGATCACCTCGGCGACGCCTACTGGCGGGCCGGCCGCGAGCTCGAAGCCCGCTTCCAGTGGAACATCGCCGCCTCGGTAGACAAGGAAGGTGCGGTCAAGGAGCGCGTCGCAGCCAAGCTGCGCGAGGGTCTAGAGGCCGTGCCGCCGGCGCCCGATGCGGGGCCGGTGGCGGAAACCCCGGCGGTTCCTGCCCAGTAATGGACGAGGTCCATTCGGAGGCTGCCCCCGCCAAGGTCAACCTCGCCCTTCACGTTACCAACCGCCGCGCCGACGGCTACCATGAGCTCGAAAGCCTCGTGGTGTTCGCCGGTGTCGCCGATGAACTGGTGGCGCGGCCGGCGCGGCGCGACAGCCTGACGGTCACCGGGCCGTTCGCCGCTGCGGCAGGGAACGGCGACTCCAACCTCGTCTCCCGCGCCGTCGCCGCATTCCGGGCGCGCTGGCCCGATCACGTCGAGACCGGGCTGGCCGTCGAGCTGGTGAAAAACCTGCCGGTCGCCGCGGGGCTCGGTGGCGGTTCCGCCGATGCGGCGGCCGCCCTGCGCCTGATGGCCGGCCTCGGCGAGGCCGACATCGCCTTTGCCGACCTCTCCGCCGTGGCGCTCGGCCTCGGCGCCGACGTGCCGGCCTGCCTGCTGTCCCGGCCACTCGAGGTGCGGGGCATCGGCGAAATCCTCCACCCGCTCCGTGCCTTCCCCGAGACCCATATCGTATTGGTCAATCCGCTGGTGCCGGTGGTGACCGCCGACGTCTTCCGCCGCCTGCAGTCGCGGCAGAACCCGCCGCTGCCGGCTCTCCCGGCGCCGCTGACGCGCCCGGCCCAACTTGGCCTGTGGCTCGCTGAAACCCGCAACGACCTGGAGCCTCCGGCGCTGTCGCTGGTCCCCGTCATCGGCCAGCTGATCGCCGAACTGGCCCAGTTCGATGGTTGCATGCTGGCCCGCATGTCGGGCTCCGGCGGCACCGTATTCGGCCTCTTCGCCTCCGCTTCCGGCGCCCACCAGGCCGCCCACGACCTGCGCGAGCGCCACCGCGACTACTGGGTCGCAGCCTCACCAGTGGTATTGCCGGGGTAGGTGGGGCGGGTACCTGAAAACCCCTCATCCGGCTGCCGCCACCTTCTCCCACAGGGGGAGAAGACGATGGAGCCGCCACGCCGATGGTGAAGAGGGGAAATCGCGGAGTGTTCGCCTTCTCCCCTTGTGGGAGAAGGTGCCCGAAGGGCGGATGAGGGGTCGTTCGCGTAGCGAAAGTTCAGTAGGCCCGCATCACCGTGAACTCGGCCACATCGCCCAGCAGCGCCTTCATCTCGCTGGGCGGCAACGACTTCAGGGCTTCGCGGGCGTGGCGGGCGTGGGTGCTGGCCTGCTCCAGCGTACGATCGAGCGCGCCATGGCGGTCGAGCACCGCGACGACGGCCGCAATGTCCGCCGCGCCGGTGCGGGCATTGCCCAGCACCGAGACGATCAGTTCGCGCTCCGCCGGGCTCGCCACCCCCAGCGTGGTGATGATCGGCAGCGTCATCTTGCCTTCGCGCAGGTCGTCGCCGGTATTCTTGCCCAGCGTGCCGGCCTCGCCGCGAAAATCGAGCACGTCGTCAACCAGCTGGAATGCGTAGCCGAGTTCGCGGCCATATTCCCGCATCGCCCTGCGGCCGGCCGCATCGGCTCCGCCCGCCATGGCGCCCACTTCGGTCGCCGCTTCGAACAGCATTGCCGTCTTGGCGCGGATCACGTCGTTGTAGTCTTCGGCCGTGGCCGTGAGGTCGCGTGTCTTGGACAGCTGCAGCACCTCGCCCTCGGCGATCACCGTGGCAGCCTTGGAGATCACTTCCAGCGCCGGGATGCTGCCCGTCTCCACCATCATCATGAAGGCCTGGCCGAGCAGGAAATCGCCGACCAGCACGCTTGCCTGGTTGCCCCACTTCATCCGCGCGGCAGCCCGGCCGCGGCGCATCGAACTCTCGTCCACCACGTCGTCGTGCAGCAGGGTAGCGTTGTGCAGGAATTCGACGGCAGCCGCGAAGTTCACTTCGCTGCCATTGAGGCGGCCGAACAGCAGCGAGCTGGCGATGGTCAGCATCGGCCGCAACCGCTTGCCGCCGGCGTCGATCAGGTAACGGGCGATCTCCGGCACCAGCTCGACATGCGAGCGCGCCCGGTCGAGGATCATGGCGTTGACGCGCTCCATGCCCGGACGCGTCGCATCGACCAGCCGTTCGAGTGCCCCCGCGCTCGCCGCCTCGTTTGCCGCTGCCGCCGATAAAGCCATAAATTCCTCGGTTTGAGGGGCTCCGCTGAAGCCCTATAGTCCGGTTCGATGTCCCTAGACCACGTACCCGATCTTGTAAAACAACAAACGTTGACGCGCGACGCCTTTTTGGGCGGGCGGCTCTATGTGTCGCAGCCTGAGCGCGGCTTCCGGGCCGGGCTCGACTCCGTGCTGCTCGGCGCGAGCGTCCTGCCGGGCACGCGCCAGCTGCTCGATCTGGGCGCCGGAGTCGGCACCGCTGCACTGGTAGCGCTCGCCGATCTCGTTGGTTCCAACGCCACTCTCGTCGAGATCGATCCAGCCACGGCCGCCATCGCCGGGCTGAACCTCGGCGCCAACGGCTTTGCCGAACGCTGCCGCGTGCTAACCCTCGACGTGGTGGCGAAGGGTGCCGTCCGTGCCGCCGCCGGGCTGCTCGCCGATCAATACGATGCCGTGATCGCCAACCCGCCCTTCTTCGATCCGGGGGCAGGCTCCGCCCCGTCCGCCGCGCGCTCGACCGCCCGGCACATGCCGCCCGAAGCGCTCGACCTCTGGGTCAAGGCCGCGGCCACCCACGCCGCGCCCGAGGGCGAGGTGATCTTCATCCATGCCGCCCAGAGCCTGCCGACGCTGCTGCCCGCATTCATGGCGCGCTTCGGGGCCGTCACCGTGCTCCCGCTGACCCCGCGCGAGGGCGAGGCGGCAACCCGCGTGCTGGTGCGGGGGATCAAGGGCTCCCGCGCCCCCTTCACCCTGCTCGCCAGCCGGGCGCTGCATGAACCGGAGGGGCGGACCTTCCGGCCCGAGTTCGACGCCATCTTCCGCGGAACCGCCCGGCTGGTCTGGTAAATCCCGTCCCGTCCACATACATCTGCCTGCAGTTCATGCGAGGGGTGCCGATGGGTTTGCGATCGTGGCTGAAGCGGATGATGGGGCAGTCCGGCCCCGTTATCCCCGTGGTGCGGCTGCATGGCGTCATCGCGGCTGAACAACGGGCCGGCCGACTCAACATCGAATCCGTCGCCCCGCTGCTGGCGCGTGCCTTCGCCAACAAGGCGGCACCGGCTGTCGCCATCATCGTCAACTCGCCGGGTGGTTCGCCCGTGCAATCGCGGCTGATCGCCAAGCGCATCCGCGACCTTGCCGACGAGAACCGCAAGCCGGTGCTGGTGTTCGTCGAAGATGCAGCGGCGTCGGGCGGCTACTTCATCGCCACGGCGGGCGACGAGATCATCGCCGATCCGTCCTCGATCGTCGGCTCGATCGGCGTCATCTTCGCCGGCTTCGGCTTTGTCGGCGCGCTCGACAAGCTGGGCGTCGAGAGGCGCGTCCATACCTCGGGCCGCAACAAGTCGACCCTCGATCCCTTCCTGCCCGAAAAGCCGGAGGACGTGGAGCGCATCAAGACTCTCGAGAATGATATCCACGCGGTGTTCATCGACTGGGTGAAGACGCGCCGCGGCAGCCGCTTCAAGGCGGGCGACGACACGCTCTTCACCGGCGAATTCTGGAGCGGCGTCCGTGGTCTCGAGCTCGGCCTCGTCGATGGCCTCGGCGACATTCGCGAAACGCTGCGCGCCCGCTACGGCGACAAGGTCGAGATGCAGGTGATTGCGCCCAAACGCGGATTGTTCACCCTGCCGCGCATCGGGCTTGCCGCAGACGTGGCAGCCGCCCTCGAGGATCGCGCCTACTGGACGAGGCTGGGCCTGTGACCGCGCTGATCCTCCGCATCATCATCATCACCGTCATCGGCCTCGCCATCTTCTGGGGTGCCCGCAGGATCTGGCGCGACTGGAGCGGCGCCTTCAAGGCCGAGGACAAGGCCCGCCTCGATCGCGACCGCGCCGAACGCGACAATATCAAGCGAGACGCCGGCCTGATCACCCTGAAGCGCGACAAGGACGGCAAGTTCAGGCCCGACGAGTGATCGGCCGGTTCCCTTGACCCGGTAGTGCCCGGCAACTAGGTTCCGCCCGCAATTCCAGCCTGGATTTCGTCATGACCGACCTGCCGTCCCACATGGACCCCCGGAACTCGTTCCAGGGCCTCATCCTCACGCTGCAGCGCTACTGGGCGGAGCAGGGTTGTGTCATCCTGCAGCCCTACGACATGCAGATGGGCGCCGGCACCTTCCACACCGCGACGACGCTGCGCGCCCTCGGGCCGAAGCCGTGGAAGGCCGCCTACGTCCAGCCCTCGCGCCGCCCCAAGGATGGCCGCTACGGCGAGAACCCCAACCGGCTGCAGCACTATTACCAGTTCCAGGTGATCCTGAAGCCGTCGCCCGACAACATCCAGGACCTCTACCTGAACTCGCTCGACGAGATCGGGCTCAACCGCAAGTTGCACGACATCCGCTTCGTCGAGGACGACTGGGAGAGCCCGACGCTGGGCGCCTGGGGCCTCGGCTGGGAGTGCTGGTGCGACGGCATGGAAGTGAGCCAGTTCACCTATTTCCAGCAGGTCGCCGGCTTCGAGACCATGCCGGTGCCGGGCGAGATCACCTATGGCCTCGAGCGCCTCGCCATGTATGTGCAGGGGGTGGAGAACGTCTACGACCTCAACTTCAACGGCCGCGAGGGCGACGACAAGGTCACCTATGGCGACGTGTTCCTGCAGAACGAGCAGGAATTCTCGAAATACAATTTCGAGGCCGCCGATACCGAGATGCTGTTCCGGCATTTCAAGGATGCCGAGGACGAGTGCCGCGCCATCCTGAAAAAGGGTGCCGTCGGCAACCGGCAGACCATGGCCGTCCCCGCATATGAGCAGGTCGTGAAAGCCTCGCACAACTTCAACCTGCTCGATGCGCGTGGCGTCATCTCGGTGCAGGAGCGGCAGAGCTACATCCTGCGCATCCGCGACCTCGCCAAGCAGTGCGGCGAAGCATGGCTGCAGACCGCCGGCGGCGGCGCCGACTAAACCCCGCCCTCAGGCGAGGCCGGTCAGCTTGATCAGCGCCACGACGATCCCCGTCGAGGCGGTGGCGAGGGCCACGGCGAGCAGCGTGTTCGCCCGCCCGCGCGCCACGATGGTGGCGACCGAGACGGCCGCGAGATAGGCCGGCCCCAGCACCAGCGTCCACCAGCCAAGCTGCCCCACCAGCAGCGCCAGCGTCCCCAGCACGCAGGCTGCGGTCGCGAACAGCGCCGCGTGGCCGTAGCGTTCGTTGGTCGAGGCCCGGCGCACGGCATCAGCCGGCGCTTCGGCGTTCGATATGGCAGACTGGGAGGAGGCCGTGGCAGGCTCCGTGGGGCGTTTGTGGTTGCGACTCATGGGAACAAGCGTTGGCCGCGCCATGCCGTTCCTCAAACCCTGATACCCGGTCATCCTGAACACCGGGTTTCTATCCACAGTTGGAATGCGCCGAACCGTCAGACCGGTGGCATGTAGCCCGTGCGCTTGGCGGCCTTGAACGGGGCCATGCCCTCGTTGGCGAGCTGGTCGGCGCGCTCGTTCATCTCGTCGCCGGCGTGGCCCTTTACCCAGTGCCAGTTGATGGTGTGGCGCTGCGTGGCGGCATCGAGGGCCTGCCACAGTTCGGCATTCTTCACCGGCTTCTTGTCAGCGGTCCGCCAGCCGTTCTTCTTCCAGCCGTGGATCCACTTGGTCAGCCCGTCCTTGACGTAGTTGCTGTCGGTGTTGAGCTCGACCTCGCAGGGGCGAGACAGTGCCGTCAGCGCCTCGATGGCGGCCGTCAGTTCCATCTGGTTGTTGGTGGTGAGGAGCGCGCCGCCCTTCAGCTCCTTGACCTTGTCGCCATATTGCAGCACGGCGCCCCAGCCGCCGGGGCCGGGATTGCCCGAGCAGGCCCCGTCGGTGTGCACGATGACCTTGGCCATCAGGCAGAAACCGGCCGGTCGTAGCGGTACCACTCGCAATAGTGGCCGTGATCGTTGTCGCCGGTATGGGTGTAGATGCCGCCGAGCTTCCGCAGCACCTTCAGCGACGCTGCATTGCGCACGTCGGCAATGCCGATGAAATGGTCACGGTCGGTGGCGCGCCAGTACCAGTCGCGCAGGGCGCTCGCCGCCTCGAACACATAGCCGTTGCCCCAGAACTCGGGGAACAGCGAGTAGCCGATCTCCGGCGTGTCGTCCGGGCCGTACACGCCGAACCCGCAGCGGCCCACGAGCACGCCATCGGCTTTCCGCGTCACCCGCAGCTTGCCCATCTGCTGGCGCTCGAACAGCTCGATCCAGTGGGCGAGCGCCGAGTCCATCTGCTCTTTCGTCCACGGCTGACCGTGCTCGGTCAGGAATTGCGCCACCACCGGGTCGCCATGCAGGCGGTAGAGGTCGTCGATCTGGTCCGCCCGCCAGCCCGAGAGCACCAGGCGGTCGGTTTCGAGAAGGGTAAGGTCGGTCATGCGGGTGGTTGCGTCCGGAGTTCGCGCGGCAGGTTGAAGACGACGCTCTCGCGCTGTTCGCCCGATGCCGAGACACGGATATCGAAGCGCTGCGCGAAAGCCTCGATCACCTCGTCGACCAGCGTTTCTGGCGCCGAGGCGCCGGCGGTGATGCCCAGCGTGCGGATGCCCTCGTAGCGACTCCAGTCGATCCGGTCGGCGCGCTCGACCAGCGTGGCGTTGGCGCAGCCCGAGCGCTGCGCGACTTCCACCAGCCGCACCGAGTTCGACGATTCGGGCGCTCCCACCACGATCATCGCCTCGACCGACGGCGCGACGCGCTTCACGGCTTCCTGGCGGTTGGTGGTGGCGTAGCAGATGTCTTCCTTGTGTGGCAGCGCGATGGCCGGGAAGCGCCGGCGCAGCACGTCGACGATCGCTGAGGTATCGTCGACGCTGAGCGTCGTCTGCGTCACATAGGCGAGCTTGCCGGCGTCGCGCGGCGTGAACGCCTCGGCGTCCTCCACCGTCTGCACCAAGGTGATCGCGCCCTCGGGCAATTGCCCCAACGTGCCGATCACCTCGACATGGCCGGCATGGCCGATGAGGATGATCTCCTTGCCCGCCTCGAACTGGCGGTTGGCCTCGATATGCACCTTCGAGACCAGCGGGCAGGTTGCATCGAGAAAGAACATGTTCCGTGCCCTGGCGCCCTCGGGCACCGTCTTGGGCACGCCGTGGGCCGAGAACACCACCGGCGCCTCGCTCGCGGGGATCTCGTCGAGCTCCTCGACGAACACCGCGCCCTTCTGCTTCAGCCCATCCACCACGTATTTGTTGTGCACGATGGCATGGCGAACGTAGACCGGCGCGCCATAGCGCTCCAGCGCCAGCTCGACGATCTGGATGGCGCGATCGACCCCGGCGCAGAATCCGCGCGGGGCGCACAACGTTATGTCCAAGTGCGGCCTTGTTTGCATACCACACGAAATGCGGCGCGCCGGGTGACAAGTCAAGGTCTGCAAGTCAAGTGTTGCGGCTCTGGTGCTTGCCCGGCAATATGTTCGACAGCAGATTGGTTGGTGCCCTGTGACCCTGGCCTTGGAAATGTTCGCGATTGCGCCCGCCACGGGCAAGGCGAACCTTTCGGTGGCGCAGGAAGCGCTGCTGGCTGGAAAGGCCGCGTGGCTCAACGAGGCGCACAAGGCCGGCCTCGCCGTCATCCACACCATCGCCATTTCGCGCGCCGCCTGGGATGCGCTGCAGCGCGAGCGACGCCAGCAGGATAGCCGCCTGCGCACCCACTGGGTGGCAACGTTGTTCCGCCTCGTCGGCCGCGACGGATTGCCGCCGCAACTGGTGGTGCGCACCGCCGCCCCGTTACACAGCTCGGGGCTGATGCAGGGCCGCTCCGGCCTGCCCGCGCCGCAGAGCGAAGCCGAGGCGGTCGATCCGGCCCGGCCACTGGCCCGCGCCATCGCCGACGCCTTCGAGTCTTACCCCGACGTGGTCGAGCCCGGTCGGCAGATCGTCATCGTCCAAGCCATGGCCGAGGGCGAGCTGCGGCTGTTCCTGACCCGCGATGCCAATACCGGCGCCCTTGGTCCGGCGGCGAGCAACGGCTCCCCCTTCGGCCCGCTGCCCGCGAGCGCAACGACCCTGTGCGAGGTGCTCGATGGCCTCGCCGGGCGCAATCTCGCCTGCCTCGTCTCGGTTGAAGGCGATGCGGTGCGACTGCTCTCCGCCCGCCCGGCCAATGCCAGCGCCGCGGCCGAACTCGAGGCGGCGGTGGACCGGGTCGCCCGCCGAAGCTGGACGCCGCGCGAGGCCGTCGCCCACATCGATCCCTCGCGGCTGCAGCAACTCCTGCATCCCCGGCTCAAGGCGCCCGAACCCTCGCATGTGCTGGCCTCCGGCCTCGGCGTATCGCCGGGCGCGGCAAGCGGCATCATCGTCTTCACCACCGAGGACGCGGCCCGCATGAAGGCGCGCGGCCGCCACTGCATCCTCGTCGTCACCGAGACGGGCCCGACCGATATCGAGGGCATGCGGGCCGCCACCGGCATCCTCACCGCGCGCGGCGGCATGACCAGCCACGCCGGCGTCGTGGCGCGCATCACCGGCAAGCCCTGCGTCGCCGGTGTCCGCTCGCTGTCGATCAACCTTTCCGAACTCACCTGCCGCATCGGCGAGCGCGAGTTCCGCATGGGTGACCGCATCACCATCGATGGCTCGGATGGCTCGGTCTACCTGGGCGCCCTGCCGCTGGCCCAGCCGCATATCGGCGGCGCCATGGGCAAGCTGCTCGGCTGGTCGGACGCCTCGCGCCAGGTGCAGGTTCGCGCCAATGCCGAAACCGTCGAGGCGGTCACCACGGCGCTGAGCTTCGGCGCCGAGGGCATCGGGCTTGCGCGCTCCGAGCACATGTTCTTTTCCCGCGAGCGCATGGTGGCGCTGCGCCGCATGATCCTGTCCGAGGATGCCGCCGACCGCGAGAAGGCGCTCGAAGGCCTCGTCCGCTTCCAGACCGACGACTACTCGGCCATCTTCACCGCCATGCGGGGGCGCCCGGTGACGGTGCGGCTGTTCGACCCGCCGCTGCACGAATTCCTGCCGCGCACCGACGACGACATCGAGGAGACCGCCCAGTCGCTCGGCCTGCCGGTGCGTGCGCTGAAGCTGAGGCTCGAACGCATCGCCGAAACCAACCCGATGCTCGGGCACCGGGGTGTCCGGCTCGCCATCACCTATCCCGAAATCCTCAAGATGCAGATCGAGGCGCTGTGCGCCGGCGTCCGCTCGGCCTCCGAGCGACAGGCCGAGCCCGTGGTGCTCGAGGTGATGGTGCCGTTCGTCTCCACAGTCTCCGAGGTTGTGGAGGTGAAGCGGCAGGTGTTCGACATCATCGACCGGGCCGGCCTTCCCGCCGCAGGGCGCGAAAAGTTCCAGTTCGGCACCATGATCGAGCTGCCCCGCGCGGCGCTCCGGGCCGGTGACATCGCCGAGCACGTCGACTTCTTCTCGTTCGGCACCAACGATCTGACGCAGACCACCTACGGCATCTCGCGCGACGACGCCCCGGCCTTCCTCTCGGCCTACCAGCGCAAGGGCCTCTACGATTTCGATCCGTTCGTCACGCTCGACCAGAAGGGCGTCGGCGAAATGATCGCCATCGCCATCGAACGCGGCAAGCGGGTGAACCCGGCGCTGAAGATCGGCATCTGCGGCGAACACGCGGGCGACCCGGCATCCCTGCGCTTCTTCGCCGGGCTCGATGTGGACTATGTCAGCTGCTCGCCGTACCGCGTGCCGGTCGCAAGGCTGACGCTGGCGCAGTAGCGGGTAGAGCGGCCTGCGGCCGACCCCTCATCCGCCCTTCGGGCACCTTCTCCCTCAAGGGGAGAAGGGAGAGGGTGCACTGCCGCATCCCATTGGGCACTGTTGCCCCTCTCCCCTTGAGGGAGAGGGTGGCGCGAAGCGCCGGGTGAGGGGACGTTCAGTCATCACCCCAAACTATCACACCACCGCCACCTCTCCGCCGCGTCACCCTCAAATCCACGCCGCGATGATCGCGTTTACCTCGCCCTAACCCTAACCCCGCATTATCCGGTCTGTCGGCATTTGCGTCACAGTTTAACTGAGTTGCCGGCGCTTCGTAGTTGCGTACTCGCGTGGATAGTAAAAGCGTAATGGCCCACTATAGGACCACCCCGCTCAGCCGGTCTCGTCAGGACCTGGCTGTGCTCAAAGGCCTGCTTGGCTTCGTGATGCTCACTGCGTCGAGCGTCGCCCTGGCCTTGCCGGCCAAGGCGCCGGGCATGGCGAGCGATCCCGTGGCCGTGGCGGTTGTTGCCCCATCGGCCACGCTGTCGCGTGTCGGCACCGACCTGATCATCACCGGCTCCATCGACCTGTTCGAGAGCGCCAGCTTCAACGGGGCCAACCGGGCCCTGAAGCAGGACCGGGCGCGGCCGCATGTCGATCTGCTTGCCATGACGGCCGACTTCTCCGATATCCGCGCCCGCATAGCCGCCCTCCGCAACCCGGAGGCTGTCGCCGCAGTGGTAACGCCGGTCACTGGAACCGCCGAAACCATTGAGGTCGCGTCCATCGATCCGGACATGACCAACTCCGCCGCCCTTGCCGCCATCGACGCGCTGGCCCCCGACGCGGACGTTCCCCTGCCGCGCACCATGAGCAAGGCACTGGCCTACGCCCGCGAAGAACTCCCCGCGACGGCCTTCGACGGCACCGTGATCGACAAGAAGGGCAAGAAGTTCTCCGACAAGGAACTCTGGTGCATGGCCACCGCCATCTACTTCGAGGCGCGCGGCGAGACCTATCGCGGCCAGGTCGCGGTCGCGCAGGTCGTCATGAACCGGGTCGGCCACAAGCTCTACCCCAACAGCATCTGCGGCGTGGTGTTCCAGAACCAGAGCAAGCGCAACGCCTGCCAGTTCTCCTTCGCCTGCGATGGCATCCCCGAAAAGATCAACGACCAGAAGTCGTGGAAGCAGGCCCAGCAGATCGCCTCCGAGGTCGTCTCCGGCAAGGAATACCTGACCGAGGTCGGCTACGCGACGCACTACCACGCCACCTACGTCCGCCCGCACTGGGCCCCGCGCATGACCAAGCTGACCAAGATCGGCCTGCACGTCTTCTACCAGTTCAAGCGTGGCTGGAAGTACGGCTGACCGCCCGGCCTCAGGGCCAGGCGGGTTCGCGCGGCTCGTCGAGGCACGCGGTCTGCTGGAAGATACCGCGCGGAATGGGATCGCGATCGGCCGTCGCATCCTCGGTCAGCGCCCTGGGGCTGTACCAGAGCGTGAGACCGATCTCGGGCATCATCACGTAATGGGGCGCCGGTTCACCGGCATTGGGTGGCACGAACCAGAAGGTCAGGTCTTCGTCGAGGGCATAAAAGCGCAGCGAGCGGGCTACGTCCTGCCGTTCCGCCAGGTCCTCCCCCTCGGCGTCGAGATCGAGCAACTGCCGGGGGCCATCCGGCTCGGCATCCGGGGCGCGCGGGTCTGACACCGGCCAAAGCGTCATGCCGCTATAGCCGTTCGACACCGAAAACGTGAACCAGTAGGTCCGCTGCGGCGTGGTGAGATAGAGGTAGAGATCGGAGGCGATCGTCGCCATCGAGCGCGCCGGGATGAAGCCCAGCTCCAGCGGACCATCCTCGGTCTCGAGGCCGTAGACCGCTCGCTCCGCCGGGCATTCATCCGCCAGCGCGGGCAGCGGCGCGACTGCTGCCAGTCCCAGGAGCAGCCACGCGGCCAGTTGTTTCGGGCTTCTCGGCATCAGATGGTCTCCGGACTGGGGGTCAAAGGATCGGCCGACAGGCCTTGGCGTTCTCGCTGAACATCCGTTCAAGTGCCGTTCAACATCATGCCTATTTTGGGGCGCTCTCGCAGCTACAGTGCCACAATGTCTTGGAGGCGTCTGCGCAAGCCCCGGATTCCAGGCCTCTCCACAACTTATCCCCGCCTCCCCGCACCATGCGATGCTTTAAGCATGGAAGGGACAAACCGATGTCAGAATGCCGCCATCTCGCGCTTCACCTTGTCGATAAAGGCCTTGAGGCCATCCGGCGTCTGGTTGTTCATGTCGTAGAGCGCCAGGTATTTTGGCGGCCGCGGCGTACCGAACGTGATCCACGCCCAGCGCATCGCCAGCCGCCGCGGCGGGTCGCCCATGATCCAGGTCCGGAACCAGTCACCGCCATAGGTGGTGATGTAGGCGACCTTCTTGATGTTCTTCATGTTCGGCACGAGCTTGCCCTTGTCGGACTCGGTGCCGCCGATCAGCACGAAGGACACGCCGGGCAGGAAGATGCGGTCGAAAAAGCCCTTGAGGATCGCCGGATAGCCGTAGTTCCACACCGGATGGACGAACACGATCTTGTCGCAGGCGCGGAGCCTGTCGACATAGGGTTTGATCTCCGGCGTCAGGTTGCCCGGCACGTCATGGTACTCGAGCCGTTCCGTGCGGCTCATCACCGCGCGGAACTCCTCGTCGTAAAGGTTGAGCGCATCCACCTCGTCGCCCTTGGCGCGCAGCGTCTCGCAGGCAGCGTTGAACAAAGCGCGGTTGTAGCTGGTTTCGACCGGGTGGGCGTGGACGACAAGGACCTTCATTCGGCGGCGGTACCCAGCGTGTAGAGGCCGGTGAACAGCCAGGTGCGGCCCGAGTCGAAGTCGAAATCCGGGTCGTCCCAGGCGATCATCTTGCCGGGGTTCAGGATGCCCTTGGGGTCGGCTTCCTTCTTGAACTGCAGTTGCGCCCGGTCGGTCTTCTTCATGCCGCCTTCCTCGAGGGTGTAGCGGTGTGGGTTAAAGACGAGGCAGCCATTCGCTTCATGCAGCCGGATGATTTCTTCGAGCCGCTCCTCGGAGGTGTAGCGCACCACCGGCAGGCCGGAGAACACGATGCGGCCGTCGAAGCGGGTCATCTCGATATGCATGGGCATCTCGTCGCCGAACGTGTCGACCGCCCACTGGACGTGCGCGAGGTCCGGATACTGGGTCTGGAGGTACGTGATGGTCGGGTCGATCTTGAGGCCGCGCAGGGTGGTGTGGTTCCAGGCGAGCTCGTAGATCGGCGGCAGCTTGGCCTTCGTCTCGGCGTCCAGCGTTGCCGCGTTCACCAGCATGTCGCCCTTGTGGAATTCTACGAAGTCCACCATCGCCGGCACGGCGGCGGGCGCCATCATCAGCAGCACCACCGACTGCTCGCGCGAGCGGATATAGGGGCGGTGGCGGTTGAAATAGTCATGCGCCAGCGGCGCCGCGACAGGCGAGATTTCCTTGCACAGCAGGCCATCCTGCCGCGCCACCTGCTCGGCAAAGGCGCAGGCCTCCATGATCGAATCGAAGCCGACCATCATGTCGACCCAGTCGTAATGCGCCGTCAGCGGCATCTCGGCTTCGACGATGATGCCGTTGGTGCCGTAGGCATGCGCGACCTTGAGGATGTCCGGCCCCGTGAGGTCGAGCACGCGCGGCTCGGCCTCGCAGGTCACGACCTTGAGCCCGAGGATATTGCCGAAATTGCGCAACCCGCCCCAGCGGATCGACCCGACGCCGCCCGAGCCGCCGGCGATGAAGCCGCCAAGGGTGGCCATGCGGTAGGTCGAGGGGTGGAAGCGCAGCTCGCCGTTCACGGCGTGCGTCGTCGCCTCGTCGAGCTTTTCCATGATCACGCCGGCCTCGGCGCGGACGCGGTCGTTCTCGATCTTGAGGACCTTGTCCATGTTGGTCAGGCTGAGCATCGCGCCACCCGAAAGCGGCATGGCCTGCCCGTAATTGCCGGTACCGGCGCCGCGCGGCGTGATCGGCACCTCGTTGGCGAACGCCGCCTTCAGCGTCGTCACCACTTCCTCGGTCGAGCGGGGGGAGACGACGAGTTGCGCCGTGACGCCGTCGAGCTGCGCCTTGAGCCGCGGCGAATACCAGTAATGGTCGCGGCTCTTCTGCTGCACGATGCGCGCATTGTCTTCGACCGGAATGTCGCCGAGCGCGGCGCGGAAGCCTTCGATGTTCATCTTGTTACTCCATCAGGTCGTCGAGTTCGCGGTAATCCGGTAGCGTCGTGTCGATCGCCTTGCCTTGACGCAGGACAATCCGATCAGCTTGCGGTCGCGAGTTCAGTTCGGTCCAGGTGCGGGCGCGGAACAGCACAAGGTCGGCCGGAGTGCCTGGCTCGATCACTGCCTTGTAGGCAAACCCGGCATGCGCGGCGGGCGCACTGCCGACGGCCCGCACCCAGTCCCACGCCATGTCCTGCGGGTGGTCGAACTGCAGGATGCGCGCGCCCTCGCGCAGCACTTCCATGCCATCGAGGTCGCCATAGGCATAGAACGGGTCGCGCGTATTGTCCGACGCGATGGCGACGACCGCGCCGGCCGCCTTGAACTCGTTGAGCAGCGTCGCGCCCCGCCGGATCGGCGTGCGGACCCGGCCGTTGCCGTTGTCGCGATCCTGCAGGTAGATGTTGCACATCGGCAGCGAGACAATGGCGATGCCCGCCTCCACCGCCTTGTCGATGGTGGTGCGCACGGTGCGCTCGTCCTGCACGGTCAGCACGCAGCAATGCCCGGCCATCACCTTGCCTGTGTAGCCGGTTTCCAGCACCGCCTCGGCGAGGTGGAGCAGGGCGTGGGCATCCGGGTTGCCGGTCTCGTCGGTGTGGAGGTCGAGGTCGATGCCAAGCTCGCCCGCCTTTTCGACCACGCGCAGCATGGCTTCCTTCGAGCGGTCGAAGGTGGCCACCGAGCCCCCCATCAGGCCGCCCGAGGCTTTCACCTGCCGCGCCACGGTGTCTAGTTCATGCGGGGTGACCAGCGTGTCCGGCCCGACGATTGCCGCGGCCTGCAATTCGATGCGACCGGCCCACTTGTCGCGCATCTTTTCGAACAGCGCCCAGCTGATCTCGTGTTGCGGCGGGGCGGAATCGAGATGGGTCCGGATGGCGGCGGTGCCGTGCGCAAAGGCGCAGCGCAGCGCAAAGTCGAAGCGGCGCTCGACGTCCTCGGCCGCCCACATCCTTTCCCGGTCATTGGCGACGGCAAGCAGCGCGCCCATCCAGGTGCCGTCCGGGTTCTCCTTGCGCGGCCAGATCTGCCCCTTGTCGAGATGCGTGTGGATGTCGACGAAAGCTGGCAGCACCAGTCCCTGATCCATCTCGTGCGACGGCCCGGAAATCGGGGCGCTGCCGGCGGGCCGGATGGCAGCGATCCTGCCATCCGCGATCTCGATATCGACAGAGGCCACCGAGCCGTTGCCGATGCTGCCCATGGCAGCCGCCGGCACCCGGGCGTTTCGGAGGGTGACGGTGCCGGTGGAGAGAGACGGAGTGCCGAACACCGCCTAGTTCTCCCGCCGGATGGCGCTCTCGTGCCAGCGATGGAGCGAGAACCAGGCGATGAAGGAGGTGATGCCGAAGATGGCGATACCGGTCGATGTCAGCAGAATCAGCGCTGCGAAGAGGCGCGGAATGTTGAGCCGGTACTGCGCTTCGAGCAGGCGGAAGGCGAGGCCCGAACCCTGTCCGGCGGTACCGGCGGCGAACTCCGCCACCACCGCGGCGATCAGCGCCAGGCCACCCGCAATCCGCAGACCCGCCATGAAGTAGGGCAGGGCGGCCGGCAGCTTGAGGTAGATCAGCGTCTGCCAGCGCGAGGCGCCATAGAGGTCGTAGAGGTTGAGCAGGTTGTGATCGACGCTCTTCAGCCCCGCCACCATGTTCGACAGGATCGGGAAGAAGGCGACGAGGAAGGCGATGATCAGCAGCACCGACTGCGTGTCATGCACGTAGATGAGCAACAGCGGCGCAATCGCGATGACCGGCGTCACCTGCAGGATGACCGCATAGGGGAACAGCGCCAGTTCGATCCACTTGGATTGCACCAGCAGGATGGCCATCGCCACCCCGCCGATCAGCGCCAGGGTCAGGGCCGTGACGGTGATCCTGAGCGTGACCATTAGCGCCGGCAGCAAGGTGGGCCAGTCGTTCCACAACGACAGGACCACGTCGGCCGGCGTGGGCAGGATGTACTTCGGGATGTTGTTGAGCACGACCGTGAAGTGCCAGGCGACGATCGCCAGCAACAGCATGGTGACCGGCACCACGATACGCATGACCTTCTCGGTCGAGGAGGTGCGTGGCGCCACAATGGCGACGGCGCTGTCGGTGCCCGCTTCGTCGGAGGTGCCGGGACCGGCCTGTTGAACTGCGCTCATCAGTGCGTCCCCCCGCCGGCGTGAATGGCGTCGTGCAGTGCCGTCGAGACCTCGTGGGTCGCGGCGCGATAGGCTTCCGACGTACGGTATTCGGCGGTGCGTTCGCCGGAATTGTCGAGCGGCAGGTCGGCGAAGACCTGGCCAGGGCGGGCCTTCATCACCACGATGCGGTTGGAGAGGTAGACGCTCTCGAATACCGAGTGGGTGACGAAGATCACGGTGACGCCGGACAGCTTCCACAGGCGCAGCACGTCGTCGTTGAGCTTCTGCCGGGTGATCTCGTCGAGCGCCGCGAAGGGTTCATCCATCAGCAGCAACTTGGGCTTGGTCACCAGTGCGCGGGCGATCGAGACGCGCATCTTCATGCCGCCCGACAGTTCGCGCGGATAGGCATCGGCGAAATCGGCGAGGCCCACCGAGGCCAGCATTTCCATGATGCGCGGCCGGGCTTCCGCCTTGCTGACGCGGGTCAATCGCAGCGGCAGGTAGACGTTGCCGAACACCGTTTGCCACGGCATCAGGGTCGGTTCCTGGAACACGAAGCCGATATCGCCCTGCGGCAGTCCCTTGGAATTGATCTGGCTCGAGGGCCAGTCGATGCTCCCCGTGGAGGCACTGCCCAGGCCTGCGATGATGCGCAGGGCGGTAGATTTGCCGCAGCCCGAGGGCCCCAGCAGGCTGAGGAACTCTCCGCGCTCAACGTCAAGCGACATGTCCTTGAGCGCCAGCGTACCGTTGGAAAACACCTTGGAGACGTTCCGCATCGAAACGACGAGGCGGGACGCACCGGCAGAACGCTGCGCCGAAGCGGCGGCTGAAATATCAGTCAAATTGAAAAGCCCAGGTTAGGGTCGAACGGCGCGGGCTCCATGCCCGCGCCGAGAGGATCGCTTGTCTTACTTTACGAGGTCCTTGCCAACACCCTGGCAGACGTTATCAAGGCTATAGGCCTGCGAAACATCGAGGCCTTCGGGGAAGAGGCCGACGGCCTTCATCTGCTCGTAGAAGCCGTTCCAGCGGTCCGCGGTCATGCAGCCGATGCCGTTGGCTTCCGCATCGCCCGAAACGACGATGCCCAGTTCCTTCATCTTGGAAATGCCGAAGGCGATCTGCTCGTCCGTCATGTCCGGATTGTCGGTCTTGATCAGGGCGTTGGCGGAGGCGTTGTCGCCGTAGAGGTAGTTGTACCAGCCGATGATCGAGGCCTCGACGAAGCGCTTGGCGACGTCCTGGTTGGCGTCATACCAGGGCTTCATCACCTCGATGGTGGTCGAGTAGGGGGCAAAACCGTTGTCGGCCAGCAGGAACTCCTGCGGCTTGAAACCGGCCTGCTTCTCGATCTCGAGCGGCTCGGAGGTCACGTAGCCCTGCTGGATCGCCATCTTGTCCGCAATGAACGGCGCCGGGTTGAAGGTGTAGGGCTCGAACTTCTCGTCGGTGAACGCGGGATAGGCCGACTTCATCCACGAGAAATAGGAGATGAACCCGTCCTTGGAGAGGATGTACTTGGAGGCCCCAGCGAGGTCCTCGAACTTCTCGAAACCGGCATCCGGGTGGGCCAGCAGAACCTGCGGATCCTTCTGGAAGATCGAGGCGATGGTGAGGGTCGGGATGCCTTCCTTCACGGCGTCGATCGCGGTGGTCATGCCACCCATGTAGAAGTCGATCTGGCCGCCGATCAGCAACGAGCGGTTGGCGCCCTGCGGCCCGCCCTGGCGGATGGTGACGTCAAGGCCGTACTTGGCATACGTGCCATCGGCGACAGCCTGGTAGAATCCGCCATGCTCGGCCTGGGCCAGCCAGTTGGTGCCGTAGCTCACCTTGTCCTGCGCGACCGCGCCGGTAGTCCCCAAGGCCAGCGTAACCAGCCCTGCGGCCAGAATCTTGTTGAAGTCGACCATTGCAGTCTCCCTGTTGGCCGGACGATAGGTCCCCCATCCGGCGCCATCGATTTTTTCGTGCCCCTGGGCACACCAAGCCATTCATTCCGCGCCCGGCGCTAAAAGGAAAGCCCAAAAATGCGTCACTCCGAAAACTGCCTTCGGTTTAGGCAGCGCAGTTCAGATTGGGGCTTTCCTTCCGTGTCGTTTGACGCTTAGCTGAGCATATACCTCGGGGGCCGTTGTGCATAAGTCGCTTTCACCAAGCTCCATTCATCCGCCATTCGCGCCTTACAGCCCCGGTATCGAGGTCAGTTCACGCTCGCGTTTCGTCTTCGTTTCCGGCCAGTTGGGCATCGACAAGGACGGCGTTGTTCCGCCCGATGCCGCCGGTCAGGCCCGCGTCGTCTTCGACAATATCAGGGCGATTCTCGGCGAGGCCGGAATGGGACTCAAGGATATCGTGAAGCTCAACGCCTACGTCACCGGCCGCCAGCACATGCGCGGCTACATGGACGTGCGCAACGCGCTGTTCGCGGAGCCGTATCCGGCCTCCACCCTGATGATCGTCGGTGGCTTCACCCGCGAAGAATTCGTCGTCGAGATCGAAGCGATCGCCGCTTCGCCCGGCTGAAACTGCAGAGACCTGACATGACCTACCGCAAGATCTGGTGGAACGACTTTTCCGCCTTCGACTTCCACGGCCTCGATCCGAACAGGACGATCGCGGTGTTCCCGACCGCTGCCGTCGAGCAGCACGGCCCGCATCTTCCTCTGGGTACGGATACGATCATCAACCAGGGTCACCTCGACCTGCTGGTCGAGCGGGTGCCGAAGGACCTCGACATCCGTATCCTGCCGGTGCAGGCGATCGGCAAATCCAACGAGCACATCTGGCAGACCGGCACGCTGAGCCACACCGCCACCAACCTCATCGATGCATGGACGCAGATCGGGCTCGAGATCGCCCGGGCGGGGATTAAGAAGGTGGTGTTTGTCAATTCGCACGGTGGCAACGTCTCGATCCTCGACATCGTGGCGCGCGAGCTGCGGGTGAAGGCCGGCATGCTGGCAGTGAAGACCGGCTGGAGCCAGTATTGGCCCAAGGATATCTACTCCGACATCGAGAACCGCCACGGCATCCACGGCGGCGACAGCGAGACCTCGGTGGTGATGCACCTGCGCCCCGAACTGGTGAACCTCGACAAGCTGCAGGATTATCCTTCCGTCGCGGCGCGCGACGAGCAGGCCTACAAGTACATGCGGCCGACGGGGCCGACGAGCTATGCTTGGATCGCCAGCGATATCCACCCGCTCGGCGCGGCGGGCCAGGCGCATCTGGGCACGGCCGACAAGGGCCGGGTCACGGTGGAGACTGCAGTCGACGCGTTCATCGAACTGTTGCGCGAGGTCGAGCGCTATCCGTTGCCGGGGGCCGAGCGCTAGCTCCCATTGCATGGTGCGGCGCAGCCCGGTAATTGCGGGGCATGCATCAGCACCCCCCGACGCTCGAGCTTATTCTTCTCAACGGAAAGCCGATGAGTTTTCGATCGCTCGCCCGTATCGGCCAGCGAGCCGCCACCCTGGTGCCCGATGACGAGGCGATGCGGCGGGTGGACGCGGCGCGGAAGGTCGTGGACGACAAGATCGCCCGGGGGGAGCCGGTCTACGGCACCACCACCGGCGTCGGTGCAATGAAGGATGTCGAGTGGTCGCCCGAGGAGATGGAGACCTTCAACATGGGTCTTGTCCGCGCCCATCACTTTGGCACCGGCGCGCCGTTTCCGAACTCGATCGTGCGCAACGCCATGGCCATTCGCGCCAACACCGCGCTGACCGGCCGTGTGGGTTGCTCGCGCGAACTGGTCGAGGCGTATCTCAACCTGCTGTCGAAGGACGTGGTGCCCGTCGTCCGGCGCACCGGCTCGATCGGCACAGCCGATATCGGTCTGATGGGCCAGATCGGCGCGGTGCTGACCGGCGTGGGCGAGGCGGTGTACCAGAACCGCCGCATGTCGGCAGAGGCAGCGCTGTCCGAAGCCGGGCTGAAGCCGGTGCGGATGCAGGCGCGCGACAGCCTCGCCTCGATCTCGGTGAACGCCGTGGGCTTTGCCGCGGCGGCCGAAGCGACCCGCTCCGCCGCCTCGGCGCTGCGCATGCTGCTCGCGACCGGCCTCACCACGGCCGGAGCGCTCGGCGCTTCGCGCGACCCCTGGAAGGCCGTGGCGCATGTCGGCACCGAGCGCGAGGCCGAGATCGGCTCGTGGCTCTACCGCAACGCCATGGGCTGGGACTGGCCCAATGCGACACATATCCAGGATCCGCTGAGCCTCAGGATGATGCCGCAGGTGTTCGGCGCGACATTCGGCACCCTGCTGGTGGCGGGCCAGACCATTCTCGCCGCTACCGGGCGCACCGACGACAACCCGGTCGTGGTCGACAACCAGGTGCTGACCTCGGGTGGTTCGCTGCCGCTCGACGTGACGATCTACCTGCAGACGGCGCAGCTCGCGATGGCGCATGCCGCCCGCAACTCGTTCAACCGCTGCGTGCTGCTGGCCAACGGCGCGCGCCGCGACCTGCCGATCAACCTCGTGCCGCGCGGCGCCATCGCCACCGGCTTCGGCCCGATCATCAAGCTCGCCGGCGAACTTTTTGCCCGGGCGCTAAGCATGTCTGTGCCGGTCTCCGCCCAGTCACTGGTGGTCGCTGCCGGCCTCGAGGACGAGGCGGCGTTCCTGCCGCTTGTCGTCGAGCGGTTCGAACGCCAGGTGCGCGCGCTGCGCCGCCTCGCGGCGCTCGAAGGGTTGCTGGCGGCGCAGGCGATGGACATTCACGGCGACCGTCCGTCGGGCGTTCCGCATCTTATCTACGAAAAAGTGCGCGGCCACGCCGAGTTCTACCGGGTCGATCGGCCGCTCTCGTCGGAGGTCGAGGCGATCGAAAATGACCTGGGGTCGGAACAGACCATGGCTGAATTGATTTCCCACTCGCCCCTGCCTGCGCTGGACGAGTTTTTCGCGCTTGGCCCGGTCACTTAGCACGCCGGGGAATAGATTTCCGTCGGCGTTCGTATACTTTAGCCGACCAATTCCACACTGAGGGTCAAACTGCCGGTGCGGGACAACAAGGAGACCATCATGCTTTCGAAGAAACTGCTCGGCGCCGCTGCGGTGCTGGCCTTCACGGTGACCGCGGCCAATGCCCAGGTCGTCGTCTCCTCCAAGATCGATACCGAGGGCGGGCTGCTCGGCAACATCATCAGCCAGGTGCTGCAGGCCAACGGCATTGCCGTGACCGAGAAGATCCAGCTCGGTGGCACCCCGGTGGTGCGCGAGGCGATCACCGCCGGCCAGATCGACATCTACCCCGAATATACCGGCAACGCCGCGTTCTTCTTCAACAAGGCCGACGATCCGCTCTGGAACGACGCCGCCAAGGCCTACGAAGAGGCCAAGAAGCTCGACTACGACGCAAACAAGATCGTCTGGCTCGCGCCCGCTCCGGCCAACAACACCTGGGCCGTCGCCGTCCGCAAGGACATCGCCGACGCCAATTCGCTGACGACCTTCACCGAGCTCGGCGCCTACATCGCCGGCGGTGGCGAGATCAAGCTGGCGGCCTCGGCCGAGTTCGTCTCCTCGCCGGCCGCCCTGCCGAAGTTCCAGGAGGTCTATGGGTTCACCCTGAAGCCCGAGCAGCTGGTGACGCTCTCTGGTGGTGATACTGCGGCGACCATCGCTGCGGCCGCCCAGCAGACCAACGGCGTCAACGCCGCCATGGTCTACGGTACCGACGGCGGTATTGCTCCCTCGGGCCTCGTCGTCGTCGCCGACGACAAGGGCGTGCAGCCGGTCTACGAGCCCGCCCCGATCATCCGCGAGGCAGTGCTGCAGGCCAACCCGCAGATCGAAGAACTGCTAAAGCCCGTATTCGCCAAGCTCGACCTCGTCACCCTGCAGGACCTGAACGGCCGCATCCAGGTCGGCGGTGAAGCCGCCAAGGACGTCGCCATCGACTGGCTGACGACCAACGCCTTCCTGAAGTAATCCGCCCTTTCATGGCATCCATTTTGGGGGTGGGCAGTTACTCTGCCCGCCCCTAATGTTTTAAAATGCTTGAGCACAACCTCCCATCACCCACGATGTCATCCCGGCGACGGCCGGGATCCAGCCTGAGCGGCTGGCTGCTCGGTCGCAGCGGTGGAGAGCCCTCAGGATGGGCCCCGGCCTTCGCCGGGGTGACAGTGGCCGTCGAGACGGAGTGCCTCCAATGAGCACTGTCGCGGCGACCGGCTCCCCCCGCATTGCCGTCGACAAGCTCGGGGTGCTCATTGCCCTGATCGCGGCTGTGGCGGCGTTGATGCCGTTCGCGGCTTTCCGGGCCAATCGGATCGTCGTAGGCATCAGCAAGGGAATATTCGAGGCGCTGCCGTTATGGGAGGCGGTGCTCGTTGCCCTGGCGCTAGTCGCGGCTATCCTCGTCGCGTTGCTGAGGACGCCGAGGCTCTGGCGCCTCTTCGCCAGCCTCGCGATGCTGGCCGTGCTGTTCGTGGCGATCGGCCATTCGGCAAGTTTCCTCACGCCCGAGGGGGACAGGCTGGCCCGTGTCTCGCCGGGGGCGGGTTTCTGGCTGGCTGTGTTCGCGTTCGCTCTCCTCGCCGCCGACAGCTTTACCCGACTGAAGCTGGCGCCCTGGCTGCGCATCGTCACGCTGCTGCTGGTGGCGGGGGCGATTGCGCTGCTGCTCTGGTCCGGCGCCTGGAACGACTTGTCCATCCTTCGCGAATACGCCAATCGCGCCGAGGCGTTCTGGCGCGAGGGACAGACGCACATCGCCCTGGCGCTCGGCTCGCTGGCCGCGGCAACGGTGGTCGGAATCCCGCTCGGTGTCGTCTGCCACCGCGTCGATGGCCTGCGCGCGGTGGTGCTGAACGTGTTGAACGCGCTGCAGACAATCCCCTCCATTGCCCTGTTCGGCCTGCTGATTGCGCCACTCGCCTGGGTGGCGGCCAATGTGCCCGGCGCCTCTGCCATCGGCATATCAGGCATTGGCGCGGCGCCGGCGATGGTGGCGCTGTTCGCCTACTCACTGCTGCCGGTGGTCGCCAATACGGTGGTCGGGCTCGAAGGCGTGCCTCCGGCCGCCACCGACGCGGCGCGCGGCATGGGCATGACCAACTGGCAGCGGCTGGCCAAGGTCGAGTTTCCGCTGGCCTTTCCGGTGATCCTGACCGGCATCCGCATCGTGCTGGTGCAGAATATCGGCCTTGCCACCATTGCCGCGCTGATCGGCGGCGGCGGCTTCGGCGTGTTCGTGTTCCAGGGGGTGGGCCAGACCGCCATGGATCTGGTGCTGCTCGGCGCCGTTCCCACCGTGGCGCTGGCCTTCGCCGCCGCCGTCATCCTCGATGCCATTGTCGAGATGGTCTCCACCGGAGCTCGCCCAGCATGATCGAGATCGATGCTCTCACCAAGGACTACCTCGACCTTACCGTGGTGGACCACGTGTCGATGCGGATCGACGACGGCGACATTGCCGTCATTGTCGGCACCTCGGGCTCCGGCAAGACCACCCTGCTGCGCATGATCAACCGGCTGATCGAGCCCACTTCGGGGTCGGTGAAGATCGACGGCAAGGACACACGGTCTGTCCCGGCGCACCTGCTGCGGCGCGAAATCGGCTACGCCATCCAAGGCCACGGCCTCTTTCCGCACCGCACCGTGGGGCAGAACATCGCCACCGTGCCGGTGCTTATGGGCTGGGAAAAGCCGCGCATCGCCGCCCGCGTCGAAGAACTGCTCGAGCTGTTCCAGCTGCCCGCCGACCAGTTCCGCGATCGCCTGCCGTCCGAGCTGTCGGGCGGACAGCAGCAGCGTGTCGGCGTGGCCCGCGCGCTGGCCGCCGAGCCGAAGCTGCTGCTCATGGACGAGCCGTTCGGCGCGCTCGATCCGATCATCCGCGCCAAGGCGCAGGCCGACCTCGTCGGTATCCAGAAGCGGTTCGGCACCACCATCGTGCTGGTGACCCACGACATGGAGGAGGCGATCCACCTCGGCACGAGGATCGCCGTGATGGACCAGGGCAAGCTGCTGCAATACGCGACACCGGCCGAAATCGTGGTGAAACCCGCGACCGACTTCGTTGGCGAACTGCTGGGTTCGGGCGATCGCGCCTTCCGATTGCTCGGTCTTCGGCGCATCGGCGACTTTGTCGAGCCGGGCGAGGCCTCAGGGGCGCCGGTTTCGGCCGAGCAGACGCTCCGCGATGGCCTCGAGGAGGCGCTGTGGTCCGGCCGCGCGGTTCTGCCGGTGGTGGACGGCGCCGGCAAGCCGGTCGGCCGACTGACACTCGCCACGCTGCAGCGGCTGGGGGCGCGGCCGCAATGAAGATCGGGCTGATCGTCAGGCTCGTCGTTCTGGTGCTGCTGGTGGCCTTCGTGGTGTCGCCCGCGAGCTTCGAGTGGGCCTTCCTGCCGCTCACCAAGAACAACCAGCCCGCGATCTACACCCAGAACACGCTGCTCAGCCTGACCCTGAGCCACCTGACCTTCGTCGCGATCGCGACCGTCGCCTCTACCCTTGTGGCCGTAGGGCTGGCGATCGTGGTGACGAGGCCGTTCGGTGCTGAGTTCCTGCCGCTGAGCCGCTCGCTCGCCAATATCGGGCAAACCTTCCCGCCGGTGGCTGTGCTGGCGCTCTGCGTGCCGATCCTAGGGTTCGGGGCCGGGCCGACGCTGGTGGCACTGTTTCTCTACGGCCTGCTGCCGATTTTCGAGAACGCCCTCACCGGGCTGACGACGCTGCCGCCATCTGTGAACGAGGCGGCGCGCGGAGTCGGCATGACCGGCCGGCAGCGGCTGTTGGGGGTGGAACTCCCGCTGGCGACCCCGGTGATCCTCGCCGGCATCCGGTTGTCCGTGGTGATTTCGGTGGCGACAGCCACGATCGGCTCGACCGTTGCTGCGAGCACGCTGGGCGAGGTGATCATCGCCGGGCTGCTGAGCAACAATGTCGCCTTCGTGCTGCAGGGCGGCCTGGTGGTGGGCGTCATGGCCGTGCTGATCTACGATGCGCTCTCGGCGCTGGAGCGGGTGCTGATGGCAAGGACGGGGCAGAGGCGATAACCTTTGAGTAGGGTGTCATCCCGGCGCATCCCGGGATCCAGCCTGAGGCGTCGCGGCGATATGCGGGCCGATCAGGATGGGCCCCGGCCTTCGCCGGGGTGACCTCGAGTTTGTGGAGGCGTTGACGGCGCATGTCTGATTTCGATCTCGTCCTCTCCGGCACCGTGGTCTTGCCTTCGGCCGTCATTGAGGGTGGCTATGTCGCGGTGCGGGATGGCAAGGTGGTGCATGTGGGCGAGGGCGGGCCGCCGCATGGGCACGAGCAGCACGATTTCGGCAAGGGCCTGATCCTGCCTGGGGCCATCGATGCGCAGGTGCATTCGCTGAGCCAGAAGGACCAGGAGGATTTCATCTGGTCGACCCGCTCGGCGGCGGCGGGTGGCGTCACTACCATCGTCGACATGCCCTATGACGAGGGCAATGTCGTCAACTCGGCCGAGGCGGTGCGGCAGAAAGTGGCGCATGCCAGCCCGCAGGCGCGGGTGGACTTTGCGCTTTATGGCACGATCGATCCGGCCGAGGGCGCGAGCCGGATTGCCGAGCAGGCGGAGGCGGGGGTCGCGGCGTTCAAGTTCTCGACCTTCGGCACCCACCCGACGCGGTTTCCACGCATTTCGCCGCCGCTGCTGGCGGAGGCTTTCGCCGAGGTGGCAAAGACCGGGCTGACCGCCGGTGTGCACAATGAGGACGACGAGTTCGTGCGCGCCGCGATGGACAAGGTGAAGGCCGCAGGCATCACCGACTGGCGGGCGCATGCGATGAGCAGGCCGCCGCTGGCCGAGTTGCTGGCGACGCTGCAGGTCTACGAGACCGGCGTCGCCACCGGGGCGGCGGCGCATATCGTCCACTGCTCGCTGAGCCGCGGCTACGATATCGCGGCGGACTATCGGGCGCGCGGCTTCCACGCCTCGATCGAGTGCTGCATCCACTATCTCGTGCTCGACGAGGAGAACGATGTGAAGCGGTTGGGCGGCAAGGCCAAGATCAACCCGCCGATCCGCCCGCGCGCCGAGGTGGAGGCGCTGTGGCGTCAGGTGGCGGCGGGCAATGTGACGCTGGTCTCGACCGATCATGTGAGCTGGTCGGAGGACCGCAAGACTAACCCCGACATGCTGGCCAACGCCTCGGGCGTGCCGGGGCTGGAGGCGATGGTGCCGCTGTTCGTCAAGGGGGCGCTGGAGCGGGGTGTGCCCTTGACCTGGGCGGCAAAGCTGCTGGCGGCGAACCCGGCGAAGCATTTCCGCCTTGCGCAGAAGGGCGCGCTCGAAGCCGGGAAGGATGCCGACATCACCGTGCTGGTCGACCGGCCGGTGGTCTACGACGCGGCGCGCTCGGGACACAACGTGGTCGGCTGGTCGCCGTATAACGGCATCACGCTGCCCTGGACGGTGGCGGGGACGTGGTTGCGCGGCAAACAAGTGTTCGATGGGACCGATGTGGCCGAGCCCGGGGCAGGGCGCTGGGTGCGGCCGTGACCCATAACCTGCCGACCAGCGAGGCCCGGATCGCCGAGGACATCGCGGCGCTGGCCGAGATCACCGAGCCGGGGCGGCCGTACACGCGCCGCGCCTTCACCCCGATGTTCTTGCGCGGGCGGGAGTGGCTGGTGCGGCGGTTCGAGGCGGCGGGGCTCGAGACGCGGATCGATGCGTCTGGCAACCTGATCGGGCGGCGGCGTGGCACCGTGGGCGGCCGGACCATCATGCTCGGCTCGCATTCAGACACCGTGCCGGATGGTGGGCGGTTCGACGGGATTGCCGGGGTGTCGGCGGCGCTGGAGGTGGCGCGGGCGCTGCAGGACCAGCGGATCGAGCTGAAGCACGATCTGGAGATCGTCGACTTCCTGGCCGAGGAGGTGTCGATCTTCGGCGTCTCCTGCATCGGCAGCCGGGGGATGGCCGGGGTGCGGCCGGCGGAGTGGCTGGACCGCAAGGTCGATACGCTGAGCCTGCGACAGGGCATCGCCGAGGTTGGCGGCAATCCGCAGCTGCTGGAGAAGCGCGAGGACATCGCAGCGTTCCTCGAACTGCATATCGAGCAGGGGCCGGTGCTGGAGGACGGGCATCTCGACATTGGCGTAGTGACGGCGATTGCCGGGATCACGCGGATCGAGATCGTTGTCAACGGCCGGGCCGACCATGCCGGGACAACCCCGATGGGGTCGCGGCAGGATGCGCTGGTGGGGGCCGCCTGGCTGGTGCTGGGTATCCAGCGGCTGGCGACGGCCCGCGCCGCCGGACCGACGCATTTTGCCGCGACGGTAGGCGAGTTCTCGATCGAGCCGGGGGCGGCCAATGTCGTGCCGGCGCGGGCGCGGCTGCTGATCGATGCGCGGGCCGAGGACCGGGCGGTGATGCTGGATTTCGCCGGGGCGCTCGAAGCGCTCGTGGCGCAGGTGGCGGCCGACACGGGGCTGCGCATCGACATGCCGGTTACCATTTCCGACAATTTGCCCACGCCTTGCGACCCGCTCGTGCTTGATACGCTCGATGTGGCAGCCGTGGCCGTGGGGGCGCGCCAACGCCGGATGGCGTCCGGCGCCGGACACGACACGGCGTGGATGGCGCGGGTGACCAAGGCGGCGATGATCTTCATTCCCTGCCTCGGCGGCCGCAGCCATACGCCGGACGAATTTGCCGAGATGGCAGACGTGGCACTCGGTGCCGCAGTGCTGCTGGAAGCGGTCAAGCGTTTGGACAAGGACTTGTAGCATGGGTCGTATTCTCACCGAGAAGGATGTGGAGCCGGCGGTGAAAGGCGGCTCCGTCTATGCCGCAGGCGGTGGTGGCTGGGCCGACCATGGTCGCATGCTCGGCTACGCAGCCGTGTCGATCGGCAAGCCTGAACTGGTCGATATCGAGGAACTGGAACCGCGCGACTGGGTGGCGACCTCCGCTGCCATCGGCGCCCCGGCTTCGACCACGGCGTGGGAAATGCAGGGCCGTGATTATGTCAAAGCCGTCGAACTGCTGCAGGAGGCGCTGGGTGAGCCGCTCGCCGGGCTGATGATCGGGCAGAATGGCAAGAGCTCGACGCTGAACGCCTGGTTGCCGGGTGCCATCCTCGGCACCAAGGTGGTCGACGCTGTGGGCGATATCCGCGCCCATCCGACCGGCGACATGGGCTCGATCGGCATGGCCTCGTCGCCCGACCAGTCGATCCAGACGGCGGTGGGCGGCAACCGCAGCGAGAACCGCTACATCGAGCTCGTGACCCGCGGCGCGACCGCGAAGATTTCGCCGATCCTGCGCACGGCGTCGGACATGTCGGGCGGCTTCATCGCCTCGTGCCGCAATCCGGTGCGGGCGAAGTATGTCAGGCGGAACGCGGCCCTGGGTGGGATTTCGCTGGCGCTGGAACTGGGCGAGGCCATCATCAAGGCCGAGGCCAAGGGCGGCTCGGCGGTCATCGACGCCATAGTCAAGACCACCGGCGGCTCGATCCTCGCCAAGGGGACGGTGACGCAGAAGGACCTCGTCTACACCAAGGAAGCCTTCGATGTCGGCCGTTTCGTGCTGAACGAGGGCGACAAGGCGATCACCATCCACACCATGAACGAGTACATGGCGGTGGACGATGCCGGCGGCACGCGCCTCGCGACGTTCCCCGACGTGATCACCACGCTCGACGCCTCGGGCACGCCGCTGTCGGCGGGGCAACTGCGGGTAGGGATGTTCGTTTTCATCCTCCACGTCAGCAAGAAGATCATCCCGCTCTCGACCTCGGTGATCGAGCCGGCGGTGTTCCCGCCGGTTGAAAAGGCGCTGGGGATCGACCTTGCGACCTACGCGCTCGATGGCATCAAGCCGCGCAAGAAGGGCGGCGTGAAGGGCTGGGAGTGATCGCATCGGTGCGCTAGAACCATCGCATCATGCCCAAACCCAATCCTCGTCATCCGAATTTTCCCATTCCGTCAGGCCCGGTGCTGCGCGCCAAGGGGTGGCGGCAGGAGGCGCTTTTGCGCCTGCTCGAGAACGTGCTGAGCGTCGGGGAGGACCCCGATAACCTCGTGGTATATGCGGCACTGGGCAAGGCGGCGCGGAATTGGGCGGCGCATCGGCAGATCGTTCAGACGCTGACCACGATGGAGGAGGATCAGACGCTGATCATCCAGTCGGGCAAGCCGATCGGGCTGCTGCAGACGCATGTGAACGCGCCGCTCGTCATCATGGCCAACTGCAACATCGTTGGGCAGTGGGCCAGGGCCGAGGTGTTTTACGAGCTGGAAAAGCAGGGGCTGATCGCCTGGGGCGGGCTCACGGCGGGCGCCTGGCAGTATATCGGCTCGCAGGGGGTGATCCAGGGCACCTACGAGATCTTCATGCGCATCGCCGAGAAGCGCTTCGGCGGCTCGCTGGCCGGACGGTTCATCCTCACCGCCGGGATGGGCGGCATGGGCGGGGCGCAGCCGCTGGCCGGGCGGATGGCGGGGGCGGCGATCCTAGATGTCGACGTCGATCCGGCGCGGGCCGAGCGGCGGAAGGCCATCGGCTATCTCGAGGAGATTGCGCCCGACCTCGATACGGCGCTGGCGATGATCGAGGCGGCGGTGAAGGAGAAGCGCGCGACGTCGGTCGGGCTCGTCGCCAATGCGGCTGACGTGTACCCGGAGATTTTGCGGCGCAGCATCATTCCCGACATCGTCACCGACCAGACCAGCGCGCATGACCTCGTTTATGGATACGTGCCGCGTGGCATGTCCCTTGAGCAGGTGAAGCGGCTGCGGGTGGACGGGCAGGGGCAGTTGATGGCGGCGAGCCGCGCCTCGATCGCCGAGCATGTGCGGGCGATGCTGGGTTTTCAGGCGGCGGGCGCCGAGGTGTTCGACAACGGCAACCTGATCCGCACGCAGGCCAAGCAGGCCGGGGTGGAGAACGCCTTCGACATTCCGATCTTCACCGAGGCCTACCTGCGGCCGCTGTTCGCGCGGGCCATCGGGCCGTTCCGCTGGATGGCGCTGTCGGGCGAGCCGGCGGACATTTCGCGGATCGACGACCTGGTGCTGGAGATGTTCCCGGACAACAAGATCGTCACCAACTGGATCACGCTTGCGCGCCACCACATCCCGTTCGAGGGTCTGCCGGCGCGCATTGCCTGGCTGGGGCATGGCGAGCGGACGGCTCTGGCGCTGCGGGTGAACGAACTGGTGCGCTCGGGCGAACTCCAGGGGCCGGTCGCGTTCTCGCGCGACCACCTCGATGCCGGGGCGATGGCACACCCCAACATCATGACCGAGAACATGAAGGACGGCTCGGACGCCATCGCCGACTGGCCGCTGCTCGATGCCATGCTGCTCACCGCCTCGATGGCCGACCTCGTGGTGATCCACTCGGGCGGCGGCGGTTACGCCGGATACATGACCTCGGCCGGTGTCACTCTGGTGGCGGACGGCACGTCGGCGGCGGATGTGCGGCTTCGGATGGCGCTGACCAATGACACGGCGCTGGGCGTGATGCGCTACGCCGATGCCGGGTACGAGGACGCGAAGGACGAGGCCCAGAAGAAGGGCCTCGCCTGGTTCGATCTCAGCGCAGGCTAGTTCCCCGCCGCGCCGGTCTTGGCTGCCTTCGCCTCGTCGTACCACCACACCGTCGGGAAGCCGATGCTGAACTCGGGCAGCGTCTCGGGGTGGCTGAAGCGGTCCCAGCGGGCGATGCGCGAGCGGCGGAGGGTGTAGGTGGGCGTGACGAAGTGGTGGGCGAGCAGCACGCGGTCGAGGGCGCGGGTTGCGGCGATGATCGTCTCGCGGTCGTCGGCGAAGATGATCTTGTCGATCAGCGCGTCGATGCCCGGGTCGGAGATCCCGGCATAGTTCGAGCTGTCGTTCTGCGCGGCGGCCTCCGAGCCCCAGTAGAAGCGTTGCTCGTTGCCCGGCGACAGGCTCTGCGCCCAGCCCGAATACATCATGTCGAAGTCGCGATTGCGGACGCGCTCGATATACTGCGCGCTGTCGACGGTGCGGATGGTGACGTTCATCCCCAGCCGCTTGAGGTTGGTGGTGAAGGCGGTGGCGATGGGCTCGATCACCGGGCCGTTAAGCAGGATTTCGAAGGTGACGGGCTGGCCCGCCGGGTCCATCAACTGGCTGCCGTTGAGGACGTATCCAGCCGTGGTGAGGATCTCGTTGGCGGTGCGCAGGTTGGCGCGGAGCTTGGTGGGATCGCCCGAGACCGGGTTCTCGTACGCTGTGGTGAACACTTTTTCCGGCACGAGGTCCTTGACCGAGTTCAGGATTTCGAGCTCCTCGCCTTCCGGCAGGCCTGTCGATGCGAGTTCGGTGCCGTAGAAGAACGAGTTGACGCGGTCGTACTGGCCGAAGAAGCGCAGCTTGTCGAGTTCCTCGAAGTCGAAGGCGTAGAGCATCGCCTCGCGCAGTGCCTCGTTCTGGAAGATCGGACGGCGGAGGTTGGGGATGAAGCCGACGAGGATGCCGCTGTCGCGATAGGTGTTCTCGAACATCTCCTTGATCACCCGGCCATCCTGGACCGCCGGGAAATCGTAGTTGTTCTGCCAGCGGATGGCGACGTTCTCGTCCCACCAGTCGAACTGGTCGGCCTTGAACGCCTCGAACTCGGCCGTGTCGTCGCGGTAATACTCGTACTTGATGGTCTGGATGTTGTTGGTGCCGACGTTAAAGGGTTCAGTCAGGCCCCAGTAGTTCGGATCGCGCTCATAGGTGATGGAGACGCCGGCGTTGAAGCTCGCGAGCTTGTAGGCGCCCGAGCCCAGCGGCGGCTCGAGGGTCGAGCGCCCGATGTCGCGAGTGTTGCCGCTCGCATCGGTGCCTTCCCACCAGTGCTGCGGCAGCACCATGACCTGGCCGACGATGTTGGGGAGCTCGCGGTTGCCGGTCTGGTCGAAGCTGAAGGTGACTTCGCCCGGGGCGGTCTCCTCGACCTTGGTGACGTTGGCGTAGTAGTTCGCCATGTTGGGGTTGAGTTCGATCGACTTGTTGAACGACCAGACGACGTCGTCCGCCGTGATGGGCTTACCGTCCGCCCATTTGGCGCGCGGGTTCATCCGGAAGGTCACCGACGAGTAGTCGTCGGGGTAGGTGAAGGCCTCGGCGAGCTGGCCGTAGGAGGTCGAGGTTTCGTCGAGCGACGGGGTCATCAGCGTGTCGAACAGCAGCCCGATGCCATCACCCGCTTCGCCCTGCGGCAGGATCGGGTTGAAGGTATCGAAGCCGCCCATCGAGCTGAGCCTGACCAGCCCGCCGACCGGTGCGTCGGGGTTCACGTAGTCGAACTGCTTGAAGCCCTCAGGATATTTCACCTCGCCCAGCAGCGAGCTGCCGTGGTGCCAGACGCGCGTATCCCGGGCGCTGGCGGGCGCGACGGCGAGGAGGACGGCCATGGCGAGGGCCGAGAACTTGGTGAACAGGCGGGTCGGCTGCATGATGGCCTCCGTTCGGGGACTTATGGGCTGGAGCTTAGCGTGGCGGTGGTCTGCGTCAAAGCGGCTGCGAGCAGCGCGCGGGTATAGTCGGATTTCGGGGCGGCGAAGACGTCGCGCGCCGCGCCGTGCTCCACCACCTTGCCGTCGCGCATCACCATGATGTGGTTGGCGAGCGCCCGGACGACGCGGAGGTCGTGCGAGATGAACAGGTAGGTGAGACCGTGGCGGCGCTGCAGGTCGCGCAGCAGGTCGACAACCTGCGCCTGCACGGAGACGTCGAGCGCCGAGGTCGGTTCGTCGAGGACGACGAACTTTGGTTCGAGCACCATGACGCGCGCGATGGCGATGCGCTGCCGCTGGCCGCCACTGAACTCGTGCGGGTAGCGGTGGCGGTCGGCCGGCTCGAGGCCGACTTCGGTCAGCGCCTTGACGACTCGGGCGTCGCGCTCGGCAGCAGTCAGTTTCGGCTCGTGGACGCCGAGGCCTTCGCTGATGACTTCAGCCACCGACATGCGCGGGCTGAGCGAGCCGTAGGGGTCCTGGAACACCATCTGCAGGTTCCTGCGCAGCGGGCGCATGGCGCTGGAGTTGAGGTCGCTGATCGCCTGGCCGAGATAGCCGATGCGGCCCTCGGACTTGACCAGCCGGAGCACGGCGCGGCCGAGCGTGGTCTTGCCGGAGCCGCTCTCGCCGACGACGCCCAGCGTCTGGCCGCGCGGTATCGACAGCGCGACATCGTCGACGGCCTTGATGTAGCCGACGGTGCGGCGGAGCAGGCCGCGCTTGATCGGGAACCAGACTTTCAGGGCCTCGGTGGTAACGATCGGCTCGACCTCCGGGCCGGGCGGCAACGGCTCGCCGCGCGGTTCGGCGGCCAGCAGCTTCTGCGTGTATGGGTGCTGCGGGGCGGTGAAGATGGTTTCGGTGGGGCCGGATTCGACGATCAGGCCCTCGGTCATCACGTGCACGGTCTCGGCCATCTTGCGGACGATGGCGAGGTCGTGGGTGATGAACAGGATGGCGAGGCCCCGGCTTTTCTGCAGCGATTGCAGCAGGTCGAGCACCTGGGCTTGCACCGTGACATCGAGGGCGGTGGTAGGCTCGTCGGCAATCAGCAGGTCGGGTTCGTTGGCGAGCGCCATGGCGATCATCACGCGCTGCCGCTGGCCGCCCGAGAGTTGGTGCGGATAGTCGGCGAGGCGGGTCTCGGCGTTCTGGATGCCCACCTCCTTGAGGAGTTCGATCGTGCGGGTGCGTGCATCGGCCCGGCTCATGCCGCGGTGGACGATGAGGGCCTCGGAGACCTGCTTTTCGACGGTGTGGAGCGGGTTGAGGGAGCTCATCGGCTCCTGGAAGATCATCGAGATGCCATTGCCGCGGACGGCACGCAGAGCGGGGGCGGCGGCGTTCAGCAGGTCTTCGCCCTTGAACGCGATGCGGCCCTTCGGGTGGCTGGCGGGCGGGTAGGGCAGGAGGCGGAGGACCGACAGGGCGGTGACCGACTTGCCCGAGCCGCTTTCGCCTACGAGGGCCACGGTCTGGCCCGGCGCGATGGTGAAGCTGACGCCGCGGACGGCGTGGATCACCCGCTCCTCGGTGGTGAAATCGACATGCAGGTCTTCGACGCTGAGGATGGGCTCGGTCATGAGCGACCCGCGAAGGTCTTGCGCGGATCAAAGGCGTCGCGGACGCCCTCGCCGATGAAGACAAAGAGCAGCAGGATGAGGGAGATAACGCCGAAGGCGGTGAGGCTCAGCCACGGCGCGAACAGGTATTGCTTGCCCTGGTTGAGCAGGTTGCCGAGCGATGGGGTGCCGGGCGGCATGCCGAGGCCGAGATAGTCGAGCGAGGTCAGCGTCGCCACCGAGCCGCCGGCGATGAACGGCATGAAGGTCAGGGTGGCCACCATGGCGTTTGGGAACAGGTGGCGGAACATGATCTGCCAGTTGGTCAGCCCCAGCGCCCGGGCGGCAGCGACATATTCGAGGTTGCGGGCGCGCAGGAATTCGGCGCGGACGATTCCGACAAGTGCGGTCCAACTGAAGAGGATCAATATAAAGAGCAGCACCCAGAAGCCGGGCACCAGCACGCTCGACACTATCAGCAGCACGTAAAGCGTGGGCATGGTGCCCCAGATGTCGAGCAGGCGCTGGCCGATCAGGTCGATCCAGCCGCCGAAATAGCCCTGCACGGCGCCGATGATGACGCCGATGATCGAACTGGCAATGGTCAGCAGGATGCCGAATGTCACTGAGATGCGGAAGCCGTAGAGCACGCGGGAGACGACGTCGCGGCCCTGATCGTCGGTGCCGAGCCAGTGGTAGTTGCCGATCGTCTTGCAGCCTGGGTCGTCGACCCCGGCCGGGTAGCGCGAGCAGCGGGTTTCGTCGTCGAGCATCCAGGAGGGCGCGGCGGGGGCGCTGGTGCCGAGCGACTCGTCGACCGTGGCGCCGCCATAGCGGATCAGCGGCCAGACTATCCAGCCATTGGCGTTGATCTCGTCGGCGATGAAGGGGTCGCGGTAGATGGTCTCGGCGAGGAAGCCGCCGAACTTGGTCTCGGGGTAGGCGACGACGACGGGGAACAGCAGTTCGCCCTTGTAGGAGACCATCAGCGGCCGGTCGTTGGCGATTAGCTCGGAAACGAAGGTCAGGATGAACAGCACGAGAAACAGCCAGAGCGACCAGACGGCGCGCTTGTTGGCAGCGAAGGTGTGGACTCGGCGCTGGTTGATCGGCGACAGCAGCGGGGCGGAGCGCGCCGCGTCGGCGGGCGCGAAGGCGATGAGCGGAGGACGGAGGGCGCCGATCAGCATCAGACGTTTCGGCTTTCGAAATCGATGCGCGGATCGATCCACATGTACATCAGGTCGGAGACGAGGTTGATCACTAGGCCGAGCAGCGAGAAGATGTAAAGCGTTGCAAACACAACGGAATAGTCGCGGTTGAGCACCGACACGTAGCCCAGCAGGCCAATGCCATCGAGCGAGAAGATGGTCTCGATCAGCAGCGAGCCGCCGAAGAAGGCGCCGATGAAGGCGGCTGGGAAGCCGGCGATCACCAGCAGCATGGCGTTGCGGAAGACGTGGCCGTAGAGCACGCTTCGCTCGGTGAGGCCCTTGGCCCGGGCGGTGGTGACGTACTGTTTGCGGATTTCGTCGATGAACGAGTTCTTGACCAGCAGCGTCGAGGTGGCGAAGGCGCCGACGGCCATGGCGATGATCGGCAGGGTGATGTGCCAGGCGTAGTCGAGGATCTGCTCGTGCCAAGGCAGGCTGGCCCAGTTCTCCGAGACGATGCCGCGCAGCGGGAAGATGTTCCAGAAGCTGCCGCCGGCAAACAGCACGATCAGCAGCACGGCGAGCAGGAAGGACGGGATCGAGTAGCCGACCACCAGCACCACCGAGGTCCACACGTCGAAGCGGCTACCGTCCTTCATCGCCTTGGCGATACCTAGGGGGATGGAGATGAGATAGCTGAGCAAGGTCATCCACAGCCCCAGCGTGATCGAGACCGGCAGCTTCTCCTTGATCAGGTCGATGACCGAGATGTCGCGGTAGTAGCTCTGGCCGAAATCGAAGCGCAGGTAGTTCCACAGCATGGTGAAGAAGCGCTCGACCGGCGGCTTGTCGAAGCCGAACTGCTTCTCGATCCGCTCGAGGATTTCCGGCCTGAGCCCGCGGCTGCCGCGATAGCTGGCGCCCTCGGCGCTGTCGGAGGACCTGACGACGTTCTGCCCGGCGAAGTCACCCTCGCTGGAGCCGGTGACGGCCTGGGTGGCGGAGACGCTCTGGTTCTGCATCTGGGCGATCATCTGCTCGACCGGCCCGCCGGGGGCGAACTGCGCGATGACGAAAGTCAGGAGCATGATGCCGAACAGGGTCGGGACCATCAGCAGGATACGTCGGACGATATAAGCGCCCAATGGCGTCTCCGGGAACTGGCAGAAGTTCGTAGCCTAGCAACGGCCTAGTGTGGCCACGAATGTGACGTTTCACCAACAGTTGAATGTCAGGGGCGGTGCACGAAGCTGACCCCGGCCACATCGCCGAAGCCGAAGACGCGGTCGCGGGCGAGGGCGTACTCCTCGGGCTTGAGGTGTTCGAGCAGCAGCGGGACGTCCGGCAGGCGGGCGAGTTCGGTGAGGTAGGTGCGGTAGTCGAGGTTGCCGTCGCCGATCTGCACCTCGTCGAGATGCAGCGCGGCGGTCTCATGCAGCGTGATGTCCTTGGCGTGGCAGGAGACGATCCACGGGCCAAGCTTCTGAAAACACTCGCGGATCAGCCCGCCGGTATCGAAATACGTGCGCGGGGTCATCACCAGGTTGACTGGGTCGAGATGCGCCGCGAACTCCGGCCGGTCGACGGCGCGGATCAGTTCGAGATAGCTGTCGGCGCTGTCGGGGACCGTCGCCTGCATCATTTCGAGCGCGAACTTGGCGCGCTTCGGCTTCACGGTGTCGATCAGATAGCGGACGGTTTCGACAGCTGCATCAATGGCTTGCGGGCCAAGATTGCGGGCGTCGAGGCCGTGGCGGGTGCCGTGGGCGAACGAGCCGATGAAGCTAACCGCGCAGCGCGCACCGACCGCGTCGGCAAGCGCGAGGCACTGCGCGGCGTAGTCGAGTTCGGCCCGGCGCTTGACCGGATCAGGGTCGATCAGGTTGCGCCAGATGCCGACTTCGGCCAGCGTAACATCCTGTTCGGAAAATGCTTTCTCCCAGGACGCCAGCGTTTGGGCGTCGGCACCGATGAGCGAGGCGGGAACGTAGGCGGCCGAATAGCCGAAGGCGCGGTGGGCGCGGGCGAAAGCGTAAGGATCATCGCTGCCGACGGGAAACCCGTGGCCGCCGAGACGGATGGCGGCCATCAGACGTGGTTCTTCCAGCTGTATTGCGGGTTGTAGTCGAGCAGGCGACGCGCCTTGTCGATGCTGAGCAGGGTGCCGTTCTGGGTGAGTTCGCGCTTGTGCGGCACGTTGGGGAACACCTCGGCCATCAGCGATGGGTTCGAGCGCTGCATGACGGTATCGGCATTGGCGATGATGAAGGCCTCGAAGCCCTTGAACTCGGCCTCGATACCGCGCCGCACCGCCTGCGCCCCGTCGCGCGCGTCGATATAGCCCCAGAGGTTCCACTTGCGCTTCGAGCTATCGGCATCGAATGAGGGGAAGGCCTTGTAGTCCTCGATATCCATGACGTTGGAGAAGCGCAGGCCGACGATCTTGAGGTCGGGATCCCAGCGGCAGAACTGCGCGGCAATGGTTTCATCGACCAGCTTGCCTAGCGAATAGGCGGTCTCAGGGCGCGGATAGTATTCCTCGTCGACGGGCGCGTAGGGCGGCGGATTGTCGAAGGGCAGGCCCAGCACCGTCTCGCTGGAGGCGAAGACGACGTGCTTCACCCCGGCGATGCGGCACGCCTCGAACACATTGTAACTGCTGTTAACATTGTTCGCGAAGGTCTTCGCGTTCGGCTGCAGGCCCGGCGCCGGGATGGCGGCGAGATGGACCACGGCGTCGAACGGGCCTTTGCGCTCATCGACCGAGCCGGTGACCAGCTGGACGACCTGGCCGAAATCGGTGAGGTCGGCGCGCACGAACGGGCAGATCGCCTCGCGCGGCGGCGCCTGGTCGACGTTGAGGACGTCGTAGCCGTTGGTGACCAGATCCTTGAGCACGGCGCGGCCGAGCTTGCCGCTGCCACCGGTGACCAGAACTTTCGCCATTGCCTCACTCCTCCGCTTTTCGGTGACCCTAGCACGCCAAGAGCCAAGGTAAATCAGCCTGTTGGGTGGGGGATAAGTCGGCCCGCCGGATAAGTTCCCGCCTTGAATGACAAATGAATAGCGACGTCACGGCCGGTTCAACGGCTCGGTCGCAATCTCTTTTCAAGCGTCACAGAGGGTCGATCGACCCCTGACATCCCAGGAGACTATTCGGCGGCCCAGACACCCGCCGCAACCCATCAGGAGAACGAAATGCACAAGCTGTTTCTCGCCTTCGCGGCCGTAGCGACCATGACTTCGGTTTCCGCCTTCTCTGTTGTGCCCGCAGCGGCGCAGTCCACCAACTGCCTGACCCATGTCTGCAAAGACACGCCCAAGGGCGGATCGACCATCAGCTGCGACAGCCAGCTGGGGCACCTGCGTCAGGTCATGAAGCCCGAAGTCGCGGGCATCGACGACAACTATCGCGTCTGGGTCACCGAACTCTGCCCGTCTTTCGGCATGCTGCGTTCGGAGGGCAACGCCGCCTATCTCCGCACCACGATTGCCGACAACGACGTGCTGGTGGAGATGCTTGGCCGCAAGGACTACCGGCCCGAAGACGTGTTCGCCGTACAGATGATGGGCGACGACACGATCAACCTCTACGTCCACCGTTTCGAACGCTGAGGCGTTCGGGCACACACGAAGATTGTGGCAGGGCGGATGCTTCGGCATCTGCCCTTTTGCCTTTTCGGGGCCACGGAGATGAACACGACCTGACCGTTTCGAATGAACGGCGCCTGTCGGAGGAATGAACACTTTCTGAATGCGGGTCTCAGGGTCGGTTCAAGGCGAGGGGGGCATAACCAGGACAACAGATCGAACACCCGTCCCCAGAAAGGATGCCCCAAATGAACCGCCACCAGGAAAAGCTGCTGATTGCCACCCTCGCTGGTCTGGTCATCGCAGGAGCCGCCAGCTTCGCCATCCAGCCCGCGCTCGCCGCCGGCTACCAGGTCGACAGCCCTGCCCAGATCACCGGCGTCAAGAAGTGGGACACCCTCAACGTCCGCCTCTGGCCTGCCTCGTACTCGCAGAAGGTCGGCGAGTTCGAACCCAAGAGCTCGGTCTGGGTCGAGCGTTGCATCGTCAGCCCGCAGGGTGGTTCGGACTGGTGCCTCGTTCAGCAGCACTACGTTGAGGGCTGGGTGAATGCCAGCTTCCTCGAGTTCGCCTACGACTGGGACATCTGATTTTTTCTCTCCGGGTCCGGTGGCATGCAAGCGCCGGATCTCCTCCCGACTGCCGACTGACCTCCAACACGTTGACTTACGGGCTCGCGAGCGTTCCAAGGAACCTCAGGGCCCTTTTTTCTTGTCGGAACAGTTTCATGGACGCCAATCCCATCCTCGTCGAGCAGACCCGCGGCGAGTACGTCGAGAACCGGTACCGCGGCGCCTTCGTCATCGCCGACGCAGAGGGCAACGTGATCGCGGCGGGCGGGGACATTGCGCGACCAGTGTTTCCGCGCTCGGCCATCAAGTCGATGCAGGCGCTGGCGATGGTCAGCTCGGGGGCGCTTGACCGGTTTGCCCTCAGCGACGAGCAACTGGCTCTGGCCTGTGCCAGCCACCATGGCGAACAGGTGCATGTGACCAAGGTGGCCGGGTTCCTGACCCATCTGGGACTGTCGAGCCAGGACCTCGAATGCGGCACGCATCCGCCCACCAACGGCAAGGCGCGCGAGACCCTGCGGGCGGCCGGCATGCAGCCGACGGCGCTGCACAACAACTGTTCGGGCAAGCACTCGGGCATGCTGAGCGTGGCGCAGGCGCTGGGCGTGGACCCCGCTGGCTATGTCGAGCGCGAGCACCCGGTGCAGGTGGCGGTGCGCGCCGCCATCGAGGCGGTGATCGGCACGCCGCTGAGCGTCGACCTCTGCGGCCGCGACGGCTGTTCGATCCCCACATGGGCGGCGCCGCTCAAGAGTTTTGCGCAGGGTTTTGCGAAGATGGCGACGGGGCAGGGGTTGTCGCCCGAACTCCGCACGGCAGCCCGGCGGATCTTCGACGCGGCGACCGCCAACCCGCTGCTGGTGGCCGGAACCGGCCATTTCGATACCCTGGTGATGGAGGCGTTCCGCGGCCGGGTGATGCAGAAGGGTGGCGCCGAGGGCGTGCAGTGCGGCGCCATCCGCGACAAGGGCTGGGGCTATGCGGTGAAGTGCGATGACGGCAACATGCAGGCAAGCGTGGTGATGATCGCCAACCTGCTGCTGCGATTCGCTTCGCCGGACGAGGCGCAGGCCGACCTGCTCGGGACTTTCGCCCGCCAGGTGGTGGAGAACGTACGCGGCTTCGAGGTCGGCGAGATGCGGGCCACGGGGGAAATTGCGGCCTGAACCCAAGGGGTTGGGTGGGGGCGGCGTCGAATTGGGCGGGGCGCCTCGGGGCGTCGGTTTGGGAGAGCATATCTTGCGTCTTGCGATAGTGGCGATGGTGCTGGCGGCGATCGTGGGTCCGGCCGCGGCGGGGCAGGCCTATACCGCGCCGGCCGTGCGCCTGGCTGAGGCGCTGGAGCCGCCGGCGGACCTGCGTGCCGACGCCATCGCGCTGCTGAAGGCGGTGCGGGCCGGTGACCTCGATGCGGTGGGCGGCTTCATCGCGCCAAAGGTGACGATCGTTTCGGCTGCCATCGACATGTCGCTGCCGCGGCATACCGAAGTGGTCGACGTCTCGCGGGGCGGGCGGGCGGCCGTGGCCGGACTTGGCCCGCATACCGGCGGTGACTGGGACCTGCCGCCCGACGTCGATGTCACCAGCTTTCTCGCCGACATGGAACTAGACTATATCGAGGGCGCGCTCACCGACGGCCAGCCCTGGGGGCTCGATCCGAAGCTGCCCGGCACGATCTGTACCTATGGGTACCACGAGTTCGACCCGGGCGAGGTCAAGCAGGCGGCGGCGAAGCTGGGTGTCGACGGCACGAGCTTCGTGATGGTCGACGAGGGCGAACCGGTGCTCGACAAGCCGAATGGCCGGACGCTGGCGACGCTCTCCGCCGGGCGCCTCTACGCCCTCGACTACGACACCGACGCGCCGACGGACTGGATCGCCCTGCACCTGCCGGAGGGCGGCACAGGCTTCATCGCGGTGGGCGAGAACGGGCTGCAAAAACCCTATGCGGCGGGCATCTGCTTCAAGAAGTCCGGTGGCAGCTGGAAGATTGTGGGGCAGGCGAGCACGGGGTTGTAGTCAGAGGTGCAGGTCGCTGCCGGCGTCCTTGAGGATGCCGTTCGCCGTATGACGCTTCACGAGGTTGCGCGGGACGATCAGCAGCCGGCCAGCGGAGTTGATCCAGCGCTCGTGCGAGCCCTTGGAGTTTCGCTGGTACGCGAAGCCGAGTCGGCGGAGTTCCTTGACGACCAGCTTGTAGTAGCCGTCGACCAATTCAGCTCGCCTTGGCCAACTGCTTTTCGATGATGATCGCCGGAACAAGGTCGCGCAGCGGCGTGGTCGCGAGGTCGGCTTCAGTCAGGTGGTTGGCGACGATCAGGTCGGGCGCGACATCCATCAACGCCTCCTCGAACGCCTCGAAGGTCGGTGCTTCCAGGTGGAGCCCGATGATGTTGCTGTCCGAGTAGAAGAGGCTTTCCGCTGGGTCCCAGACAGCGCGGACATAGAAGCTGCGGTTTGTCATGGTGGCTGCCTTGTGCGCGATCGGCCCTTATTCAAGCCACAGGCGCCCATCGAAGTCACGAAGTTTGCTCACGCCCCCGCCCGGTTGCCGCTGATGCTGACGTGGGGGTATCTCGCCGCGTCGCGGGCGAGGTCGGTGCTGACGACCTGTTCCCATTCCATGCCGACGATGGCGTGATCGAGGGCGGTGATGATGTTGCCGGCGATCGCCACAGGCCCAGCCTCATCGACGACCGAGACGCCGATGCCGGTGTTGACGGCGGAGAGCACGTTGTCGGCGATGACGACGTTGCGCAGAAACCGGCCGTTGCCGGCGCGGATGCCGGTGCCGACGACCGAATAGACGGTATTGCCGGTAACGGTGGTTTCGGCTTCGGCATAGATGCCGATGGGCCTGGTATCCGGGTTGACCGCCGAGGCGGCGCGGATGTTGCGCACGATGTTGCCGGTGACGGTGGCGACCTGACCGGACTGGTCCATGTTGGTGACCGAGATGCCGAGCGCCGCGCCATCGACGATGTTGTCGGCGATGATCGAGCCGGTGAAGGCGAACTCCGAAAAGATCGCCACTTCGCCCGAGTTGCGGCAAAGGTTTCCAGAGACGACGACATTGTTGGTGGCGTTGAGGCGGATGGCGGTGAAGGCGCAATCGGCGATGCGGTTGTTGGCGATCAGCACATCGTCGCAGCGGAAGACGTTGATGCCGTTGCCGTTCTGGCCGTTGCCGCCATTGCTGGCGCCGACCCCGGAGATCGAGTTGCCGATGATGGTGGACGAGCCGCGGCGGCTGGCATTGCCCCAGATCAGGATACCGCCATTGCCGCAGCCGGCGATGCGGTTGCCGGAAATGGTGAGCCCGCGACTGTCGAGCGAAAAGATCGCGGCGAGGCCGTTGCCGAGAAAGTCGCAGCCGTCGATGCGCGCTGCCGCATCGTGGATGGCGATGCCGCTGGCCTTGCCGCCGGTGAAGGCGCAATCGGTAAGGGTGACGTGATCGCTGGCCTCGATCTCGAGCAACCCGGCCTCGGCGCCCTCCGGGCCGCCATTGCCATGGCCGAAGGTGATGCCCTCGAAACGCACATGCGCGCTGCCGGCGATGCGGGCGACCGGCGCCGCACCGGTGGCGGCGAGGGTGGTAGTGCCGGGAATGCCGGTGACAAGGAGGTTGGAGGGTACCTGCAGGTTCTGCGCGTAGTAGGTGCCGGGCGGGAGGAACAGCGGCCGGCCCTCGGCGGCGGCGCGGAACAAGGCGTCCTGCAGGGCTCCGGATTGATCGTCCGGGGTCCCCGGGTTGAGTTCGGGGACGATCGCTTGCGCGCGCGCCGGTGAGGCGAAGGCGAGGGCGGCAAGACCGGCGAGGAGGTGACGGCGGTTGGGTCGCATGCGGCTCAGAATAGCCGCAGGACGGTTAATGCCGGCTGACTCGCGCGGCGACCGGCGGGAGTGGCTTGGTTGTCGGGCTCGCGCTGCCCGGCTATAGCATGGGCCCCGATTTCGAATCCCGGTGCGGCCGATGCCCATGCTTCTCGACGACAAGCTCTTTCTCGGCACCAGCACGCGGCCGGAATACCTGTTCCACAAATATGGCAACCGGCACGGGCTGGTGACGGGTGCGACCGGCACCGGCAAGACGGTGACGTTGCAGGTGCTGGCCGAGGGCTTTTCGGCGATCGGCGTGCCGGTGTTCGCCGCCGACATCAAGGGCGACCTCAGCGGCATGGCCGCGATGGGGGAAATGCTTGGCTGGCAGGTGAAGCGGGCCGAGGAAATCGGCTTCGACGACTATACGGCGGGCAAGTCGCCCGTGATCTTTTGGGACCTGTTCGGCAAGCAGGGGCACCCGGTTCGCACCACGGTTTCCGAGATGGGGCCGCTGCTGCTGAGCCGCATCCTCGACCTCAACGATACGCAGGAAGGCGTGCTGAACATCGCCTTCAAGTATGCCGACGATAACGGCCTGCTGCTGCTCGACCTCAAGGACCTGCGGGCGCTGCTGGTGGAAGTCGCCGGCAATGCGCAGCAGATCTCGGTGGCCTACGGCAACGTGGCGAGCCAGAGCGTCGGCGCGGTGCAGCGGGCGCTGCTGGTGCTGGAGCAGCAGGGCGGCGACAGCTTCTTCGGCGAAAAGGCGCTGGAGATCTCCGACCTGATGCGGACGGCGCCCGATGGGAAGGGCATCGTCTCGATCCTCGCGGCGGACGAACTGATGCGCTCGCCCCGGCTCTACGCGACGTTTCTGCTGTGGCTCTTGAGCGAGTTGTTCGAGGTGCTGCCCGAAGTGGGCGACGCCGACAAGCCGCGGCTGGTGTTCTTTTTCGATGAGGCCCACCTGCTGTTCGACGATGCGCCCAAGGCGCTGGTCGACAAGGTGGAGCAGGTGGTGAAGCTGGTGCGCTCGAAGGGCGTCGGCGTCTATTTCGTGACGCAGAACCCGGTCGATATTCCCGACGCGGTGCTGGCGCAGCTGTCCAACCGGGTGCAGCACGCGCTGCGCGCCTATACGCCGAAGGAACAGAAGGCTGTGCGGGCCGCCGCCGACTCCTTCCGCCCCAACCCGGAGTTTTCCACCGAAGAGGTGATCACCCAGATGGGGGTGGGCGAGGCGCTGGTATCGGTGCTGGAGGACAAGGGCATTCCCTCGATCGTCGGGCGGACGCTGATCCGGCCGCCCTCGGGCAAGGTTGGCCCGCTGACGCCGGAGGAGCGCCGGGCGCTGATCGTGAGTTCGCCGGTCGCCGGGCAGTACGACACCGTGATCGACCGCGAGTCGGCGTTCGAGGTGCTGCAGAAAAAGGCGAACGCTGCACAGGAAGAGGCAGCGCGGCAGAAGCATGCCGAGATGGCGGAAAAGCAGCGCGAGGCGCAGGCGCGGGCGGAGAGGGCCCCGGCGCCGCGGCGCTCGACCCGCGCTTCGCCGGTGGAGGCTGCGATGACCTCGATGGCCCGCTCGGTGGCGACGAGCCTCGGGCGGGCGCTGGTGCGCGGCATCCTCGGGAGCCTGACCCGTGGCCGCTGACGCAACCCCGACCCTCGCCGTCTTCGCCTCGGACAAGGGGCCGGGCGACGCCGAGCGCGCGTCGCTGATGTCGGATGCCGGGACGATCCTGGCGCGGCACGGGGCGCGGATCGTTTGCTTGGCCGACGGGGCGCTCGAGGCGATCCCGCTGATCACGGCGGCACGGGCGGCGGGCGGCGACGTGCTGATCCTCGCCGATGACGGCTTCGCTGCGCCGCCAGCGCTCGCCGACGTAGCGGTGGAGCGGATCGACGACCCCGAGGCACGGCTGAAGCGCATGGGCGAACTGGCGCAGGTGTTCGTCGGGCTACCGGGCTCACTCGCCTCGACCGCGACGCTCTACCGGGCCTGGGTGTGCGCGGGCGCCGGGGCGAGCCGCAAGCCGGTGGTGCTGCTGAACCGCAACCGCGCCTTCGAGGCGATGCGCGGCATGGCAGCGGATATCCTCAGCCACTCGGTGCCGCACTCTGACCGGCTGGTGACGTTCACCGACAATGTCGAGGACCTTTGGAACAAGGTGAGCTGGGCGCTGAGCTTGCGGTGAGACAGCCCTTCGCCCGCTGGCAAGAGCGAAGGACTGGTCGTCAAGCCGCCTGCGCTTCGGCACCTGTGAGGGGTGCCAATGGCCTCGGTCGACGAGCCGCAGCGGCGGGCGTCAGGGGATCGTCGTCGTCATCGTCGTCGTTGTATTTGAACCACTGGCGCCGCTGCTGGACATGGCGCAAATTGCCAAGCTCAAGGTCTCGACTGTCATATTCGTCAGAAGGGTAGAACGTCCTGCTCATCTGCCTCTCCCGCAAAATGCCCCCCGGCGGTTGCCGGGAGGCGATTGCTCCTTAGGTCTGAAGACTATGCCGCGGCCTTGGTGTCCTGCTCCAGCCGCTTCTGCGGCTGGGTGGACTCAACGCCGGTCCTTGGAGCTTCTCCGATGGCGATGCGCCGGGGCTTGAGTTGCTCGGGCACCTCGCGAACCAGATCGATCTGAAGCAGGCCGTTGTCGAGCGAGGCGCCGGTCACCTTGACGTGGTCGGCAAGGCTGAAGGTCTGCTTGAAGTTGCGATTGACCAGGCCGCGGTGAAGATAACCCTGCTGCTGCGCCTCGCTCACCTCGCGGGAGCCGCTGACAACGAGGGTAGTCCCTTCCTGGGTCAGCTCGATCTCCTCGGTCGAGAAGCCGGCAACCGCCATGCTGATGCGGTACTTGTCGTCGCCGAGCTTTTCGATGTCGTAAGGAGGCCAGTCCGGCCGGATACTGCTGTCGAGCATGTCGAACATGCGGTCGAAGCCGACGGTCGAGCGATAGAGGGGTGTGAAGTCGAAGGTTCTCATAGCCACATTCTCCGTAGAGCAACATAGATACGAGGGACGACCGGGTTGGGGCCGCCCCCATTCAGCCAGCCCTTTGCGGCGACTGGCAGAAACGATTTAGGAGGGGTTCCTGCGACGTCAAGAGAAGGTACGGCGAGTCGATGCAATCAACTCGCCGTGAGCAGGACATTGGAACGGCTTAGTGCTGCGGCAGCGGCCGGTCCTGCGTCCACAAGGGGATGACGTTTGTGGCGCCGCCGAAGTCCGGCTTCGCTGCAGGCTTCGGCACCATGCGCCGCAACGTCTGGTGAATCGACGTCTGCACCGCAGCGTGTTGACGCATGCGCGATTGCACGCGTTCGAGCAGGTACCTTGGCGACATCGGCTTGACGATGACTTCGTCGATGCCGGCCTTGATGCAGAGGGTCTTGGTTTCAGGGGTGACCGAGGAGGCGAGCGCGATGACCTGGAAGTTCGGGTTCTCGATGGCGTCGTCGTCGCGCAGGTCGCGGGTGACGAGGTCGGCGCGGGCGTTCTCGGCGTCGAAGTCGGTGACGACCAGATCGACCGGGGCGATGCGCATGTAGACGTTGAGCGCCAGCTCCGACTCGAAGGGGCGGACCCGGAAGCTCGGGACCGAGGCGAGGACCATCGTCAGAATCGAGCTCAGCGCCGGATTGGCGACGAGGACGGCGATGGTCTTGTGCGGCTGGGCCAAGGCGGCGCTCCAGTGGTTAACAAAGTGTTACCATCGGAGGGCGGGCAGCAACAAGGCCCGGTATCGCGAAACACCGGGCCTTGCTGCAAATAATGGTGCCTGACGAAGCTTACTTGGCCTCGTTGTAGAGCTTCTCGACATATTCCCAGTTGATCAGGTTGTCGACGAACGCTTCGAGGTACTTCGGGCGGGCATTGCGGTAGTCGATGTAGTAGGAGTGCTCCCACACGTCGACGCCGAGGATCGGCTTGGCGCCAGTGACGAGCGGCGACTCGCCGTTCGGGGTCTTGGCGATGACGAGCTTGCCATCCTTGACCGCGACCCAGGCCCAGCCGGAGCCGAACTGCGTGGTGCCGGCAGCGATGAAATCGGCCTTGAACTTGTCGTAGCCACCGAGGTCGGAATCGACGGCGGCCTGCAGGCCGGCGGGCAGCGACTTGCCACCGCCATTGGGCTTCATCCAGTTCCAGAAGTGCAGGTGGTTGTAGTGCTGGCCGGCATTGTTGAAGAGGCCGGCGTTCTTGCCGTAGCTCTCCTTCACGATCTCTTCGAGGCTTTTGCCCTCGAGACCGGAGTCCTTCAGCAGGTTGTTGCCGTTGGTGACATAGGCCTGGTGGTGCTTGTCGTGGTGGTACTCGAGCGTCTCCTTGCTCATGTACGGGCCGAGAGCGTCATAGGCGTAGGGCAGGGCGGGAAGTTCGAAAGCCATTCTGGATGCCTCCTGAGGGGGTGGTCTTGAGGATGTTGGCCGCTGGGCTAAGCCGATATAGGCGCTTTGGCGTGGCGCGCCAATGACGGCTTTGGAAGGATTATGCCAAAGCGGGGGGATTGGGGGAATGAAGTGGCGGGGCTATTCGTCAAACAGGTCGGCGTGGCTGCCGGTTCGGATCAGGTGCAGTGCGTCGCCTTCGACGTAGTAGATGAGCAGCCAGTCAGGCTCGATATGGACATCCCGCATGCCCGACCACTCGCCTTTCAGGCGTGATCACGGTACTTCGCCGGCAGTTGTTGCTGATCGAGCAGTAGAAGTACCAAAGCTCGGAGCATTGACATGTCCTTGCCGCGCTTTTCGGCACGCTTTGCGTCTCGCCGAAACTGCGCGCCATCGACAGCCAGCAGCATCTCAGATGCCCAGATCCTTGAACAATTCGTCGGCGTTCTTGTAGCGCTTGACCTTGCCGGCCTTGTGATCTGCGATGGCTTTTCGCGTGGTCTTGTTGGGTACCGATACCTCGAAAGGCAACCTACCTTCCTCCGCTACGCGCAAGAAGGTGAGGCGGATCAGGTCAGACGCGCTGAGGCCCATCCGTTCCAGCGCCTCAATGGCCTTGTCCTTGGTGTCAGCGGGAATACGCGCCCGCACTACTGCATCAGCTTCATCGCCAATCTCCATACAGTAAAAATGTAGCGCTGATGTAGCTACACGTCAAGGTTGCGCCAAACCCATGCACTGCAGCGCAAACGCATAGCTCAGCCCCGTTTCCTTCAGCGCGTCGAAGCGGCCCGAGGCGCCGCCGTGGCCGGCGCCCATGTTGGTCTTGAGATAGAGGGGTGCATCGCCGGTCTTGGTGGCGCGGAGTTTGGCGACCCACTTGGCGGGTTCCCAGTAGGTGACGCGGGGGTCGGTGAGGCCGGCGATGACGAGGAGCGGGGGGTAGGGTTTCGCTTCTACCTGCTCGTAGGGGGCGTAGCTGGCGATGCGGTCGTAGGCGGCCTTGTCGGTGATGGGGTTGCCCCATTCGGGCCACTCGGGCGGGGTGAGGGGCAGCGTGTCGTCGAGCATGGTGTTGAGCACGTCGACGAACGGCACTTCGGCGAGGATTCCGGCCCAGAGGTCGGGGCGGAGGTTGGCGACGGCGCCCATCAGGAGGCCCCCGGCCGAACCGCCTTCGGCCACGATCCGGCCCTTTGAGGTATAGCCGAGGTCGACCAAGGTTTCGGCGGCGGCGATGAAATCGGTGAAGGTGTTGGCTTTGTGCTCGCGGCGGCCGTTGCGATACCAGGCGTAGCCCTTGTCCATGCCGCCGCGGACATGGGCGGTGGCGTAGACGACGCCGCGATCGACCAGCGACAGCTTTGAAACCGAGAAGCCGGCGGGCATGGCGATGCCGTAGGCGCCGTAGCCGTAGAGCAGGGTGGGGGCGGTGCCGTCGAGCTTGAGGCCCTTCCTGTAAAGGAGCGTGATCGGGACCCGCTCGCCATCGGTTGCGGTGGCGAAGATGCGCTTTGTCTCGTAGTCCGCCGGGTTGTGGCCCGATGGGACGACCTGCTCCTTCAGGAGCGTGCGCTCGCCGGTGGCGAGGTCGAGGTCGTAGGTGCGCGACGGGGTGGTAGGCGACGAATAGGTGAAGCGGATGGTGGTGGTGTTAAACTCGAAGCCGGCCGACATGCCGAGCGAGTAGGCCTCCTCGTCGAACTTCACGGTCCATTCCTTGGCGGTATCGAGGTCGCGGACCACGATGCGCGGCAGGCCCTCGAAGCGCTCGAGGCGGATGAGGTGGTGCTGGAGCAGGATGATGTCGAGGATGAGCACCCCCGGAGTGTGCGGGACCAGGTCGATCCAGTGCTCGGCATCGGGCGTGGCGACGGGCGCGGTGACGATCTTGAAGTCCTCGGCGCCGTCGGCGTTGGTGAGGATGTAGAAGGTACCGTCGCGCTCCTCGATGTCGTATTCGCGGTCGGTGAGGCGGGGCGAGATCAGGCGCGGGGCGTCGCCAGTCTTCGTGTCGATGACCCAGAACTCGGATGTCTGGTGGTCGTGCGCGTCGATGACGATGTGGCTTCGGCTCAGGGTTTCGTCGACGCCGACGAAGAAGCCGGGATCGGCCTCCTCGTAGATGATCTCGTCGTCGGCCTGTGGCGTGCCCATGAGGTGACGGCGGACGCGGTACGGGCGGTGGTTGTCGTCGTACTCGGTGTAATAGACGGCCGAGCTGTCGGCTGACCAGACGCCGCCACCGGCGATGTCTTCCAGCACTTCGTCGCTGTCCTTGCCGGTCGCGAGGTCGCGGAAGCGCAGGGTGTAGAACTCGCTGCCCTGCCGGTCGGCGCTCCAGGTGAGGATGCGGTGGCTCAGATCGTGGTCGCCGCCGCCGAAGCCGAAATACTCGGTGCCTTCGGCCTCGATGTTGCAGTCGAGCAGGATTTCCTCCGGGCCTCCGTCGCGGGGGGTCCGGACGAGGATGGGGTACTGCTTACCCTCTTCCATGCGCGAATTGTAGGCGAACGGGCCGTCCTTCTCGGGCAGGCCGGTGTCGTCCTCTTTGATGCGGCCGCGAATCTCGCGGTAGATCTTGTCGACCAGCGCCGCCTGCGGGTCCTCGAGCAGTTCCTTGGTGTAGGCGTTTTCGGCTTCGAGATAGGCGCGGATATCGGCAGGGAGCGTCTCCGGCTCCTGCATCACCTGCTGCCAGTTGTCGGCGCGGAGCCAGTGGTACGGGTCCTGCCGCGTGATGCCATGGTTGGTAACGGCATGCTGGCGGCGGTCGGCGACGGGCGGAGTGGGCATACGAAACCTCGTTTGTTGTCCGCCGTGTAGCAGGATTGGTCGGGCCGAGCGAGCCGGGCGGATGGGGAGGGGCTGCTGGAGTCGGCGATGCGGGCGCTCAGGATCCCAGTTGCCAAGATATCCACAGATGAAGCGACCACGTTGAAAGCGGTTCTGGCCAGTCCTCCGGCGCTGCCACCTGCCACCCTGTTGCAGCCTCTGCTGGTGGTTGGAGCCTGCAGTGTCAGGCAGTTGACGAAAGTTGTAACCACTATTGCGCAGATTGACGCAGGCGCTGAATTGGCCGGACCACTACTTCGAGAAACATAAAGTTACTCAAATGTCAGATTACAGCTGTTGCGTTCGATGCAAAATCCCCCTAGACCACCAGTCAATGGTAAGGACTCCACGGCCTCGCCTTGACCTCCAGAACTAAAGGACCCGAAATGACAGAACTGAATGGCGCCAGCGCCGCCGCTGACAACGATCTCATCGATCTCAGCGCGGACATTGTCTGCGCATATGTTAGCCACAATGCGCTGAGCGTCACCGACCTGCCGCGGCTGATCGCCGATGTGCACACCGCCCTGCGCGGTCTGCAGTCGCCGGTTGCGGTGGTCGCCACCGAAGAGCAGAAGCCGGCGGTTGCCGTCCGCAAGTCGGTCGCGCCGGATTACATCATCTGCCTTGAAGACGGCAAGAAGTTCAAATCGCTGAAGCGCCACCTGCGCACGCACTACAATCTCTCGCCGGAAGAATACCGCGAGAAGTGGGGCCTGCCGACCGACTACCCGATGGTTGCACCGAACTACTCCGCAACCCGTTCGCGCCTCGCCAAGGACAACGGCCTGGGCCGCAAGGCGCTGGCCTGATCGCCGGGCGCCGAGGGCGGGGTATTCCTGCCTGAAGCGCTGGCCAGACTGGAATGAAGCACCGGCTGCTCCCTGAACGGGGGGCGGCCGGTTCGCTTTCCGGGCCTGCTTCGCACCTGCGGCTGCTGCCTGTCCGGAAGTTATCCCCGCTGGATTCGTCGCATCGTATAGGAATACTATCCTATCACGGTGGAGGCGCAGAGATGCGACAGGGGGCAGTGCGGAGCGAGGGGCGGGCGGAGTGGCATCCGAGGGTACTGGCAGATCCGCCGCCGGTACTGGAATGCGAGCCACGCCGTCGCGACCGCGCCGGGTGGTGCCTGCTTCGGTTTGTCGCGGCGGCGCGCAGCGTGCCGACCCGGCAACTGCTGTTGCCCAGCCGGGGCGAGGCCGAGGTAGCGCTGGCCCGCCAACTGGCAATGTACCTGATGCACGTGGTGCTGGGGCGGCTCTACCAGGATGTCGGCCGGTTCTTCGGTCGCGACCGCACCACGGTGTCTTATGCCTGCGCGCTCATCGAGGACTTGCGCGACGATCCGGAGTTCGACGCCGAAGTGAGCCGGCTCGAGCGGCGGCTGGCAATGCGGCGGGAGGTGAAGCATGCGCGTGCGTAAGCCGGTCCTGCGGTTCGTCCGCGCGTTGCTGTCATCGGGGGAAGCGGAGCGGGAGCCCGAGGGGTTTCGCGTCGCCACGCCGGGGGGAGCGGTGCTGCTTCCGGCCGAGGAGGTGAGGGCGCTGCAGGCGGATGGCGTCGTTGGTGGCGACGCGCGGCGGGTCGTGGCGCTGACCGGCACGGCGCAGTGGCTGAAGCGGCAGATGCAAGAGGCCGATGCGTTTGCCGCGCAGCACCGTGAGGAGGTGAAGGGTTCGGAGGGCGTGGCGCTGAACCTCGCCGAGAGCCCGCTGGCGCTGCTGGCGGCGGCCTCGGGTGGCGAGCCGGCGTTCCTCGCGCGGCATCAGGTGGAGGCCGGCGAGCGCGTCCGCCGGCTGGTCGAGCGCGCCCGGCTCAATCCGCGGCTGACGATGAGCTACTCGGCCGCGCGGGTGGCGGGGGGCAAGGGGGCTGGCCATGCGGGCGAGATGAGCGACATTGCGGCCGATGCCCGCAAGGCGCTGGCCCGCCTGCACGAGGCGCTGCCGCGCGACTGCGCCGAGGTGGTGCTCGACGTGTGCGGGCTCGAGAAGGGCCTGCAGCAGGTGGAGACCGAACGCGGCTGGCCGCGCCGCAGCGCCAAGCTGGTGCTCCGCATCGGGCTTGACCGGCTGGCGGAGGTGTGGGGGATGGGTGCGGTGGCCGTGGGCCGCGAGGGACGGAACAGGGCGTGGATGGACGGCGCACGCGTGGCGCTTGGATTGCCCTGCGAGTGATCAGGCCGCGAGGGCCTTCGCCTCCGAGCGGATGCGGTTGACCATGGCGACGAGGCCGTTGCTGCGCTGCGTGGTGAGGTGCTCGCGCAGGTGCAGGTCGTCGAACACCTGGATGGCGTCGACGTCGGCGACCTCGTTGGCCGGGCGGCCTGAATAGAGCGCGACGAGGATGGCGACGAGGCCGCGGACGATCATGGCATCGGATTCGCCGCGATAGACGAGGTGCGCGCCATCGTGGTTGGACACCAGCCACACCTGCGACACGCAGCCATGTACCCGCGTCTCGGCGTTCTTCTCGTTGTCATCGAGCGGCGGCAGCGCTTGGCCCAGCTCGATGATGTAGCGATAGCGCTCCTCCCAGTCGTCGAGGAAGGCGAGGTTTTCGGCGATGTCGAGGAAGGCTTGCGGGTGGCTCATGGGGGTTAGATAGGCGATCGCGGTGGGAATGTCAGGTGGGGGTGGTCTGTGCGATCGCGGGAGCACGCCCGAGGTTGGGCGTGGGATAAACCGCCAAGCGCAGGTGTCTACTGAGATTGTTCGGCGACGCCGGGGAACAGAGGCAACTGGGGCTAGGTTACTGTTATGACACTGACTGGAGCCTTGACATGGATTTTCTCGGCTATTTGCTTTTCGGCATTCTCCTCGCAATTGCCTTCTCGCCAAAGTGGCTAGGGGAATGGCTAGCCAAGGTGCGAAACGCATTCGATGCCAACAGACAGCGCTCGCTGCCTTAGCCCGCCACGATTTTCTCCAGGTGCGATGTGCGGAAGGCCGCAATGGGGTCGATTGCCACGCCCTAAGCAAAGTCGGCAGGCGCAACCGAGGACGATCACGCACTACGCCCCTGTGGGCTACCTATACCAACAAACGAGGTGAGGCCGTGGGTGCTCGGGTCTGTTGCTCCCGCCTCCGCCTGCCGGCACCTTCTCCTCAGGCCAAGGCCACCGCATGTGGCCTGTGTGGGCCGCTGGCCCTCCCTCCCCCTTGCGGGGAGGGATTGAGGGTGGGGGTCGTCGATTGGTGCAGGCCGTCGCCGGTGCGGGGCCCGCTGCAGTTCCCAGGCTGGAAAAAGAAGAACCCGGCGAGGAGGTGGAATCTCCCGCCGGGTTCAAGCACGAGGCAGCGAAGCCTCGTACCGAGTGTCATTTAGGCGTCATGGAGCGCCGGCGCAAGGGGGATCGGGCTGACGATCAGGCCGGGCGGGAGAATTTCGTCGGGGCGAGGAACTGGCTCGCGACGTTGGCGAGGATGGGGCCATCGGCCTCGGAGGCGTTCTTTGCGGCGATCCACTCGGGGTCGGCGACGAAGGCGTTCCAGCGGGTTTCCCGGTCCGCCATCGAGGCCCAGCGGATCATGTAGGTGAGGTCGTTGTTGCTCTCCCCGATCAGCGTGGTCCAGAAGCCGGCCTGCTCGATGCCATGCTTGTCCCACAGCTTCAGGGTATCGTTCTCGAAGCGCCGGATCAGCGCCGGCAGGCGGCCGGGCAGGCAGTTGTAGACGCGCAGTTCGTAGATCATGTGGGGTCTCTCGGTTGTCGCAAGCGGTTGGAGCATGCCGAGGCCAGCCGGGCAATTCTCAAAACGAGCGGGCGGCGCGCGCTTCAGCCGATCGCGTGGGAGCGTCCGAAAGTCTACGCCTTGCGCGGTGGACAGCTCAGGCGAGTTAACACTATCGCAACTGCCGTAGGGCCTAGCTCGCTTCTAGCGTCACGAACCGGTTGTTTTCAGCTACTGCATATAGGGGCATACGTGCACCCACATGGTTTACTTGAGTTTCTCAAAGAGCTGTTCAGAGGGGGCAATAGTCCCCAGGATGCCGCCGAGTGGTTCGCTGACACCGATCTGTCGCCCTCGCAGGTCGCCGATGAGGCGGCCAGGGTCCGGGAGCTGATCGATCGCCTGCGGGAGCAGGACGCCGACTCGGTGGTGGCTGGCTGTGTGCAGGGAACTCGATGACCTTATCGACGCCCTCGCCAACTTTGATTGCGTGCTCTTCGCCAAATCGATCGAGGGGCTCCACAATGCCTTGAGCGACATCAAGCAGGCGACGATCATCGTTCCCGTGCACTTCCAGACGCTCGCGCTGCGCCAGCCCGAGTTTCTCGAGATTGCCGCGACCCTGCCGCTGCCTTATCGCCGCTTCGTGCTGCTCGACCTCCTCGGCGTCCCCACCGCCGCCACGAATCGCGACCTGCTTGCGGCCCTGGTGACCGGTCGCAGCATATCGGACCGCATCGTGCTGCAGATGTCCCCCGCCGATCGGCGATTGGACGACGCGGCGCGCAGGCTGATCTGGGGCGCGTCCACGACCTTGAGCGACCTCGACCACGAAGACCCCCTGGTTGCCGGCGAACTGAAGCGCTTCGCGCAGCTGTGCGCCGAGCATGGGCTGACCAGCGTCGCGTACGGCGCCAACACGATCGGGAAGGCAATCGCCGTTGTGGAGGCGGACTTTGACTACGTCGGCGGGACCGCTGTGGCGTCGACCAACGCCGCTCCACGGTCGCATGCCAGGTTTACCCCGTTGTTCGGCGATGTCCTTCCCAAGCCGGGCAGCTTCGACCGCACCGCCGGCGTGCGCGACCATGCCCGCTTTGCCCCGCTCGATCCCAACTCCACTGTCACCTTGCCGAACGGCGAGCGGCACGCTTGCCGGATCCCCAACGTCTCGGCTTCGGGCGCGGTGGTGCTTTGCGCCATCGAGGCGAAGGTCGGAGACTACCTGGTTGTCGGCTCCATCCCGGCGCAGGTGGTGCGGTTGACCGACCGCGGCTTTGCGGTGCGCTTCCTCGAAGTGCAGCAGCGCTCGGCCGTCGAGATCGCGCTGCTGACGCCGATCGAAGGCGACAAGCTGCTGCAAAGCCTGCGGCTGCTGACGACCTGATCAGGGTCGTCTCAGGAGCTCAAGGAGCTTGACCGCAAGCCAGGTCAGGACCCAGGCGGCGCCGGCTGCCGCAAGGGTGAGGACGGTGTCGGTGATCGCCTCGGTGAGCTTGAAGCCCTGACCGGAAGCGATGTCGAAATAGGCGTCGAGCCCCTCGTTGAGGAACTGGAAGGCGACGACCGTGAGGAAGGCGAGTGCCGGCCGGCGAAGGATGGTGAAGGCCACCGCGAAGATCAGCAGCGCCAACACCACGTGCAGCGCATTGGGGCCAAGTCCGGTGGCGTCGAGGAGAATCTGCTTCAGGTCAGTCCACATTCCGATCATTGAGCATGAAGCCGGCAATCAGGCCAGCCCGCACCGGCCGGAGCCCCTTCCCACCAGGACCGCACAAGAAGAAACCGGAAGCGCGGGGCAGCGCGCTTCCGGTTAGCCAGGGATCGCTTGGAGTAGCGTCGGGGGAAGTGACGCGAACCCTGGTGGTCAGCCCATCCGATCGGGCCGCGGTCGGGGGATCGGGGCCAGGATGGAGGCGTCGGGTGAAGCCTCGGTGGATGGGAGTGGCGTGGGCGACAGCACGGCGAGCGCCGCCTTGCCGTCGGGGCATTCGAGGAACGAGCACTCCCTGAGGACATGCTCGACGAGGGCCTTCTGGCCGATGGCGACAGCTGCCTGCGAAGCGTGGCCGAAGTCTCGCCCCAGATCGCCATCCTTGGGCGCGATGATGACGAACATCACCGTGAGCCAGAATGCGGACCTCAGGAAAAACATGGACTTGACGCTCCCCAATGGCGGTTCACCGGCAGTTCGCTGCCTGTTGAAGACGATACTGGCCCGGCCCGCTTAAGCCCGGTTTGGAAGTTTCGATAAAATTAGAGGCAAATGCCGCCGACCCGAACGCCGCTCCAGCAGGGTCGCGGGCAACGAAGTGTTTACGCTACTGCCAGAAACCCCCCGCGCAAACCTGTGCAGAGGGGGCGCAAGGGCCGCGGGAGGGTTCCGCTTAAACCTGTCTTAGGCGTTGGAGTGGAATGTCCTGACCAACAATAAGGGCGGCAGAGTAGTGAGTTCGAGTATGCGTAGCCTGCGGTCCTGGCTCGAGGGTAAATGGCGTCAGCGCCAGTCGAGCAATTCAGGCGGGCGGCCCGAGGCCATCCGCCGCAAGGCCATCGCGACCAATGCCTCGATCGTCCTCGCCATCAGCCTGATCGGCCTGCCCGGCGGGCTCTACCTGCTGGTGCAGGGCACGTTGCTCCCCTTCGTGACGGCCATGATCGGCACCGCCACCGGCATGATGGCGGTCGTGCTCTGCCAGCGCGGCCAATTCGAGCGTGCGGCTGCGACGCAGGTCTACGCCACCCTGTTGATCGGCTTCCTGCTGACTGTCGCCGACCCCGGGCTCGCCGATTTCGGCCTTGCCGTAGGGCTGCTCGGGCCGGTGCACGCGAGCCTGCTGACCCGCACGCCGGTGAAGAAGCGGGCCTGGGCGATCCTCGTCGTCGTGGTGGCCGCGGGCGTCGCGTCGCACCAGGGCGTGCTGGTCTGGCCCGAGGCGCTCCGCGCCGAGTTCGCGCTGATGGGCGCGCTGACATTCGCGATTGCCGCTGGTCTCATCGCCTACTCGGCCAACCGGCTGAACTCGGTGTTCGAGGTCTACGAGAAGGCGCAGATCAACGCCTACAAGCACCTGATCGAGCATGTGCAGGACGCGGTGATGCGCTTCGGCGCCGATGGCAGCGTGCTGTTCGTATCGCGCTCGGCCGAGCGGCTGTTCGGCTGCCGCCGCTTCGAGCTAACCGGCTCGGGGCTGCTCGAGCGCATCCATGTGATGGACCGTCCCGCCTACCTGACCGCCTTCGCCGAAGCCAATGGCGATGGGCTGACGCGTCGGGTGGAGATCCGCATGCGCTTCGACGATCCCGAATCGGGAGCAGTGCCGAAGTTCATCTGGGTCGAGGCGTCGCTTTCGCCGGTGGTCGATGCGGAAAGCGCCGAGACCCGCCACGAGGTCGTGGTGCTGCTGCGCGACGTGACCGAACGCCACGACCGCGAGATCGAACTCCACCGCGCCCGCAAGGCAGCCGAGGAGGCCTCGATCGCCAAGTCGCGCTTCCTCGCGACGATCGGGCACGAACTGCGCACGCCGCTGAACGCCATCGTCGGGTTCTCCGAGATGATGACCTCGGGCGTGGTCGGCGACCTCACCCCGCAGCACAAGGAATATGCGACGCTGATCCACCAGTCGGGCCACCACCTGATCGATGTGGTGAAGATGCTTCTCGACATGTCGCGGCTCGAGGCTGGCAAGTTCGAACTGCAGACCGAGCCGTTCATGCCCGACATGCTGGTCGAGCCGTGCTTCAAGATGGTCGACGCCATGGCCCGCGAGAAGTCGATCCGGCTGATGAGCGATATCCCCCGCACCTTGCCGATGCTGGTGGCGGACGAGCGCGTGTGCCGGCAGATCCTGATCAACCTGCTGTCGAACGCCATCAAGTTTTCGCACGAGCGCTCGGTGATCACGCTGGAGATGCGCCGGCAGGGCCGGTTCGTCGCCATCGTCGTGACCGACAGCGGCATCGGCATGGGCGAGGAATCGGTGAAGCGCCTCGGCGAGCCGTTCTTCCAGGCACAGGGCGGGCTGGCGCGCCGCTACGAGGGGACCGGGCTCGGGCTCTCGATCGTCAAGGGACTGGTGGAACTGCATGAAGGTGAGATGCACGCCAGCTCGTCGCCGGGCGAAGGAACTGTGATGACCGTTTTGCTGCCGATAAACGGTCCGGAAACCAAGGTGGAGGAAACTGCATCTGTCACGCCTCTCCATCGGGAACCGGCGCAGCAGCAAATGCCCACATGGTCCGCAGACGAAAGAAAAAGAGCCCTATGACGGCAGCATCCTTTGCGCACCTGCCTTTGCAGGTCGGCGGCGTCGCACTGGCCCACGCGGGCCGGGCGGCGCTCTGGGTTATCTCGCGCTATATGCGCTCCCCCCTCACCAACTCCGCGATCCTGGCGCTGGTGGTCACCTCCGCCATGGCGGGGTCGAACGCGCTCTACGGCCAGCAGGCCCGGCACCCCTCGCCGCTGTTCAACCCGCTCGCCGGCCAGCAGGCCGAAGTCGAGCCGGTCGTGCCTGCGGTCAAGCCCGAAGGCCTCGGCAAGAAGCCGCTGCTGATGGGGACGCCCAAGGCGGTCGTAAAGCCCACGCTGGTCGATACGACTCCCGGGCCGATCGGCAACGCCGAGGTGTTCGAGATCCAGCGCAAGCTCGAGATGCTGAAGCTGTTCACCGGCACCATCGATGGCTACTACGGCCCGCAGACGGCCCGGGCGATCAGGAAGTTCGAGGAAGTGCAGGGGCTGAAGCCGGTCGGAGAGCTGACGTCCGATATCGTCGAGCGAATCAAGAACGCTCCGCTTTCGGTTGCCGATCCGGCGCCGGAGCCGGCTGCTGTCGTCGCCCAGCCTGCCGCCGAGGAGAAGGCAGCGGTGACGATCACGCTGCCGAAGGTTGTGGCCCCGAAGGTCGAGAACCCATTGCCGGCGGCCCTGCCTGCCGCTGCGGCGGAAGAGCCGGTGAAGCCGCAGGGCCTCGCGCTCCTGGCCGAGCCTGCACCGCTCGAGCTGACCACCGGATCGATCGGCACACCGAAGAACGAAGGCCCGACAGTGCTCGGCCGGCCGCTGCCAGAAACGCCGGGCGAGGCGCTGGAAATGGCGGCGGAAACCGCCGGCGAGGCGATCGAAACGATCATCTCGGGGGTCCAGACGGTCGCCATGACCAAGCCCGGCAGCGCGACCCCGTTTGCGGTCGAAAACCCGCAGGTCGGCGTGCCGCTGCTGATCGACGACGAACCGCAGAAGGCGGGCACGATCGTAGCGGTGCTCGATACGCCGGCGACGCCGCAGGAAGTGGCGCCGGTCTCGGTCAACGACCCGGTGACGGTCGCCAAGGTGCAGCGCGGGCTCGGGAGCCTCGGCTTCCTGCACGGCCCCGCCGACGGCGTGGCGGGCGAAGCGACAGCCAAGGCGATCCGGAACTTCGAGGTCTACTTCAACTACACGGTGACCGGCCGCATCAGCCCCGAGCTGCTCGATTTGCTCGTCGAGAACGGAGCCTCTATCTAGAGGCATGTTCCGAACTGACATCTGGGTCGCCGGCTTCGTGCGGCGACACAACGACATTGGCCACATCTGCGTGATCACCCGGCGTGGCGACCCCATTGCCGGGCAGATCTTCGTGGCGGTCGATCACCTCAACGGCACCGAGTCGCTGTATGTGCCCGCGCCCATGAGTGCGCGCGGGGACGACACCGAGAGCCGGCTGTTCTCGCTGCGGCTCGACAAGGCGGAGCCGCTGGCGGTGCGCGACCGCATCCTCCGCGAGGAGGACTTCGACCCCGACTTGTGGGTGGTATCACTGGAGATGCGCGGCGGGGAGACGGGGCTGGAGCTGGCGGGGTAGGGGCTGAACTGCCCCTCACCCGGTCGCTTCGCGACCACCCTCTCCCTCAAGGGGAGAGGGGAAACAGCGAGTCTTCCGCGGGATCAGAGCACTGGCTCCCTTCTCCCCTTGAGGGAGAAGGTGGCGAGCGCAGCGAGACGGATGAGGGGACGATCAGCTCGCCCTTGCGCCGATGCGAGCCAGCGCTTCGATGGCTTGATCGACGACCGGGTTGCGTTCGCGCACCTGGGGGACGGGGATGCGGCGGCGGTCGACGGCGCGGAACTCCGGCTTGGTCATGTCGAGCAGGTTCACCTCGCCGCGCCAGGCGCTCATCAGGAACGCGGTGGCATCGACCGAGACGGTCTCGAACATCCGCGAGAACTGGGCCAGCGCCTTGGAGCGGTCCTCGTCGTGCGAGGTGGCGTGGATGAGCACCTTGAGACCCTCATGCGCGTCGCAGCCGAAGGCGCGCAGCACCACGAACAGCGCGGCCCCCGAGGTGTCGTGCGCGATCTGGCCGCAGCGCACTTCGTCGAGGCCGGTGATCTGGTGCAGCAGGCGGGTAACCTCGGGGCGGCGGTTTTCGCTGAACAGCTTCATCAGGGCCTTGGTCAGTTCGGCCGTGGCGACGGAGAGCTGCTCGAGCGTGCGCTTGATCGGGGCAGACGGTGTCTTGCGGTCGACGAAGGCGGCGATCACCTTGATCCGGTCGGTCTCGCCGAGGTCGAAGAAGGCGGGAGCGAGAAGAGCGGCATCGAAGTCTTCGCGTGCCGCGAGCGACCAGGCGACCTGGTGGTCCATCTGGGCGGAGCGGGCGAGGGCGGAGAGGTAGGGGCCGCGCGGCACGATGGCCGTGTTGGTGGCAAGCGCGCGGTAGACCTTGCGGCTGTTCATCTGGAACAGCTTGGCGAGAACGGCGGCCGAAAGGTCGGCGCGGCGGGCGAGGGCGGCGCCGAGCATCACGTCATTGGCCGAGATGACCTTGAGCATGGTTTCTTCGGAGAGTTTTGGAGCGCTGACGAGGAAATCGCCGAGGTCGTCGCCGAGATGGCGGACGACGAGTTCCTCGAGTTCGGGGGAGAGGTTCTCCGACCGGCCGAGCGTCGCGGCGGCCTTTGCCCGGGCGGCAGGGGCAGCCGCCGGAAAGAGACGCTGCGCGAGGGCGGCGAACTGTTCCATTTCGGCACTGGTGGGGCGGCCACGCCGGGCAAATGCGTCGCAGGCGGCGCAGAGCAGCGTGTTGGTACGGTCGATCCCGCCTGTCTCGATGAGCAGCTGGAACGTCTCGTAAGGCTGGAAACCTATCATTATTGTGCCCCGAACGCCCCGGTGACTCAGTGGGGACGCCTCAGGACGATCATTTCCAGACAATCGTTAGCGAACTGTTAACCTTGAGGAACTCTTAATGCTCGCACGGGCACAGTGCGTCGCGCCCGGGCTCCGGTCGGCATTGTGCTGCCCGGAACTCTGCCCATCCCATGGGAGGCTCGGTTGGGGAATATCGTTCAACTACCAAAGCGCGGACGCAGCGCCAAACCTGCCGGCCCGGGGGCAACCACCCACGAGCCAGCCGAGGTCATCCTATTCACCGGGGTACGCTATGAGCGGAACGACACGCCAGGGCTGCCCACCAAACCGGCCGGCGCGACGACGGGCAAGCGCCGCCGCGGCTAGCTGGCTGACGGCCGCGATCCTTGCCTTGATGCCGGTTGCGCCTGTCCATGCCCAGCAGCTCGGCGATTTCGGTCGCATGGAGCGCAACTTCCTCAACGACGAAGTGCTGCCGCTGCTCGACAAGAACCGCAGGGGCATGAACGGCCGCCCGCTCGATGGCTTCAACCTCACGGATGAAGAAGTGGAGATGCGCGACCGCGTCTGGCGCTTTCTCGTTGCCCCGCACGCCAAGGACTGGGCCTGGCCCTATGGCGCCGAGCTCCGTCCGGCCAAAGCCGGTGGCGGGACAGAAAAGCAGGTCGGCAAGTACTATCGCTGGCTGACGGGCGAACGCTACGCCTCCTCCCGCGTACGCTACAACACCATGGCCGAGCATGTCGGGGCCGACATCGCGACATTGCCGACGACGTTTCACTCGATCTGCGCGGTGATCCAGGTGGACCGACAGCGGGGCGTGGCGATTGCGGAGATCGCCGGTCTCGGGCCTGAAATGCTGGCGCGGGTGGACAAGCGCGACCGCGAGAATGCCACCTTCATCCAGCACTTCGTGCTGGCGCTCAACTTTCGCTACCAGTCCTACCAGTATGCGCTCGACCACTTCCTCGTCGAGACACCGCACCAGGAGGCGCTGCGGGTGGACACCGCGCTGACCGGGCTTGTGGTGTGGGTCGAGCGCGCCAACGCGCACGACTTCTGCGGCGATAGCTGGTCCGCGCATGGCGGGGGCGAGACAGCCCTGCCGGGACGCGTGCTGCTCGATCCCCCGGACGAAGGGCCATACCGCAAGTAGTGGCGTTAACTGTTCATTGACCATGACCGCAGATCGCGCGCATCCCGCAAGGGGGCGTGTCCATTGCATTTGTATCAAATACGAGGCGTACGATGTCCCAGACCAACGAGCACCTGCCTGACCACTATGTCGCCGAATTCCTCGACCTGGCGACGTCGGCCCATGTCTATTTCGAGCTGATCAACGACCGGCTGACCATGCGTGCGGTTAACCCGCAATGGGAGATGTGGCGGCCGTTCCGTCACCTGCTCGACGAGATCGGCGCAAGGCGGATCGAGCAGTACCTGCGCGACAACCGCGGGCACACGACGCACTGAATTCTCAGACGGCGAGGTTGCCGCACCTGAGCCCCGCCAGCGACTTCTCGTAGCGCGCCCGCATGGCCGGATGGGGTGGGGCGAGGCGGATGACGACCATCAGTTCGTCTTGCTGCGCCTCGACGATGAGAAGGCCGGCGGCGACGTCCAGCTTCTGCTCGGCGAGCAGGCGGGTCTGCGCCGGGTTGAACAGCCCCAGGTCGAGCAGGTTGCTGGTGCTGTCGCGGTTGGTGGTCGAGTAGACCACCGTACCGTTGCGGCCATAGACGGCGATCGACCAGAAGGCCTGTGGCAGCGCGCCGGCGACCGTGCCCGGCCCCTTGCGCAGGTCGACGGTGCAGACGGCATAGGCAAGCTCGGGGTCGAGCCGCAACGGATTGGGCTCGCCTGCGGTGACGGCAGCAAGGACGCGGGTGCCCTCGTTCGGCCCGAGCGCAGCCACGCGATCCCATGCCGCGGTGGCCGAGAGGGCCGGTAGCATCAGGATTACCACGATGTGGATGATGCCGCCGAGCACAAGGCCGGCGAAGATCCATAAGCCGGTGCGGATCATGCGCAGGCCTCGCGGATGATCGAGGGCAGGGCGGCGACATTGGCCCCGGCGCCCGAGAGGCTGGACGGGTCGTACAGCGTCAGGACGAGGTCGAACGGGCCCTCACCGGCGATTTCCAGCCAGTTGCGTGGCGCCAGAGACCTGGACACGTAGAGTTCGACCGAGCCGTCCGGGGCGCGCGACAGCCGGCCGCTGTGGAAATCGGTCGGCCCGCCCGGCCGGGTAACCGGCGCACCGGTATCGGGCGCCACCGGCACCAGTGTCCAGAAGCGGGCGGGCGGCGTGGTGCCGTCGATGCGGTAGCGGCAGTTGCGGTCGAGCCGGCGGTTGTCGCTGTCGAGCGTAGCGGTGAACTGCAGGCCCTCGGATGCGCCGAGTTCAAGCGAGCCGGAGCGCGCGATATAGGCGCGGGTGTAGGGGTCGGGGCCGGGGACGCCAACGTCTCGCCACGCCTGCCATGGTCCGATCTCGACCGCCCCGAGCAGGCGGCCGTCGTTGAGCGCGTACCAGCTCAGCCCGAAGCCGGTGCCGAGCGCAACCGTGATCATCAGCGCGAGGTGGATGAGGAAGCGCAAGCTACATTGCGCCTGTGGCGACGGGGAAGGCCTCGAGTTCGGCCGCCTGAGCCGCGGGCACCGCCGGCGACGTGCCGAGCGCGTCCTGCAGCCGGCGCGCCACATCGAGCAGCTTCTGTGCCGCTTCGGGCTTGAGCCCCGGCGGACGTTCGGGCTGCAACGCATCCGGAGCGGTCGGAGTGGCGTTGGCGATGACGAACGGCGCGGGCTCGAAATCGACGCCGTCGACCGGCTTGATCTCAATATTGGTGTGCGCATACGCCATGAACTTCTGCCAGGCGACGGTGGGCAGGGTGCCGCCGGTGAGATCGTTGGTGGCCTCGTAGTTGTCGTTGCCGAACCAGACGGCCGCCACGTAGTTGCCGGTGAAGCCGCAGAACCACGCGTCGCGGTAGGACGAGGTGGTGCCGGTCTTGCCGACGGACGGCACGCCTTCGATCTGGGCGCGGCGGCCGGTGCCGCTCTCGACCACGGCGCGCATCATGCGGTTCATGTACTGGACGGTCCGCTCGGAGACGACGCGCTCGCGGTTGGCGTCGGGATCGGCGTCGAACAGTTCGTCGCCGCCCGTGGTGGTGATGCGGGTGATGCCGAAGGCCGGGGTCTTGTAGCCGTGATTGGCGAAGGCTGCATAGGACGAGGCCATGTCGATGACGCTGACTTCGGCGGCGCCCAGCGCCAGCGAGCGGGTCACCGGGAAATCGTTGCGGATGCCGATCTTGCGGGCGAAGTCGGCGATCGGCTGGCGGCCGGTCTTGATCGAGAGGTTGACCGGGACCGTGTTGATCGACTGCTGGAACGCCGAGATCAGGCTGATGCGGCCAACCTGGTTGCGCGAGTAGTTCTGCGGGCACCAGTTGCCGATGCACTGGGTGGCGCCCGATACGACGGTGTCGGGGTCGTATTCGGGGATCATCTCGAAGGCGGTGGCGTAGTCGAACAGCTTGAACGACGAGCCCGGCTGCCGGTTGGGGACGATTGAGCGGTTGAACTGGCTCTTGCCGTAGTCGACGCCGCCGACCATGGCGCGGATCGACCCGTTGGGTTCGAGCACGACCATGGCGGCCTGCTCGACATTGTACTGCTCGCCCTGTTCGCGCACCACTGAAGTCACGGCATCCTCGGCATAGGACTGCAGCACCGGATCGATGGTGGTGCGGACCACGAAGCTGTTCGAGGTGGTGTCGGTGGTCGCGATGAGCGTCTTGGTTTCCTCGAAGGCGTAGTCGAGGAAGTAGTTGGGCGAGTTCGCCTCATGCGAGCGATCGACCGGCGTCGCCGGGTTGCGGCGGGCCGCGGTGACCTGGCCCTCGGTGAGGTAGCCGGCATCGACGAGGTTGGAGAGCACCAGGTTGGCGCGGCCGCGCGCGGCAGCCAGATCGACATGCGGCGCGTACTTGGTCGGCGCCTTGAACATGCCCGCCAGCATCGCCGACTCGGCGAGGTTCACGTCGGTGACCTTCTTGCCGAAGTAGAACTCGGCGGCCGCGGCGACGCCGAAATTGCCGCCGCCCATATAGGCGCGGTCGAAATAGAGCTTGAGGATCTCGTCCTTGGAGTAGTGCCACTCGAGCCAGATGGCGAGGAAGGCTTCCTTGATCTTGCGCTCGAGCGTGCGCTCGGAGGTGAGGAACAGGTTCTTGGCCAACTGCTGGCTGAGCGACGAGCCGCCCTGGGTGGAGCTGTCGCCCTGGGCGTTCGAGAGGAGCGCGCGCAGCGTGCCGATGGGGTCGATGCCCCAGTGCTCGTAAAAACGCCGGTCCTCGGTGGCGAGCGTCGCCTTGACGAAAGACTCGGGCAACTGGGCCAGCGGCACGGAATCGTCGGAGCGGATGCCGCGGCGGCCCACCTCGTTGCCGTAGCGATCGAGGAACACCACCGAGATGTCCTCGGCCTTGTTGAAGCGGCCGGAGACCGTGGCATCGAAAGCCGGCAGCGCCAGCGCTGTCATCAGCACGAGGCCGATGGCTCCGAAGGTCAGCCCGTCGGACACCGTCTCGACAAAGAAGCGCTTGATCCCGCTGACGCGGAAGCGGGAGAAGAAATCCTCGACCGACGTGTACCAGCGGCCGAGCTCCTGCCAGAAATCATAGAGGGCGGAATCGAGCCAGGCGTCTGCCGCCAGCATGCCCGACTTCTTCCGCCGCTTTTCCTTGTGGTAGAACGGATCCTGCACCGAACGCTCCGTTGGCCGCCGCTCACAGTGTTGCGCCTTGAATCTGAGCAGATCGTGGCGCATTGGCAAGACGTTCGCTTCGATATGATCAGCGGACGCTTTGCGCAAGCGTGCGAAGCGTCAAACAGGGAACGGCATGGCTTTCTGGGAAGAAAAGACGCTCGAGGAAATGACCGAGGTGGAGTGGGAATCGCTCTGCGACGGCTGCGGGCGCTGCTGCCTGATGAAGCTCGAGGACGAGGATACCGGCGATATCTACGTGTCGGACGTGCGCTGCCAGCTGCTCGACGGCGAGAGCTGCAAGTGCTCGGACTATCCGAACCGGCTGAAGGTGGTGCCCGACTGCATCAAGCTGACGCCGGAAAACGTGCGGACGATCGCGTGGATTCCGACAACCTGTGCCTACCGGCGCATTGCCGAAGGCAAGGGACTGGCCTGGTGGCACCCGCTTGTTTCAGGCGACCCGGAGTCGGTGAAACTGGTCGGCGTGTCGGTGCGCGGCCGCACGGTCCCCGAGCAATCGGTGAAGCCCGGCGAGTGGGAAGACCACGTCGCCGACTGGCCCAACTGGGAGCCGCCGGAGAAAATCTAGCTGCGGGCAAAGGCCAACAGGGCCGCGATGTCGTGATTGTCGGCCGCGCGCAGCGCCTTGATGTAGGTGGATCGTACCGGACCGGCAGCGAGCAGGCTAGACCGTCCCCAGGTGAAGACCGGGCGACCCAACTGCTCCGCCACCAAGTCGGCCATCAACCTGGTGTGCCGGCCGTTGCCGTTCGGAAAGGGGTGTATCTGGACGAGGCGGTGGTGCACCATCACGGCGATCTCGTCCGGTTGGAATGGCCGGGAGTCCATCCAGTACTGGGCAGTGTCGAGGTGCTCCCGCAGGGCAACCGAGATCTGGTGCGGCGCCACGCCTATGTTGGTCGCGCGACGGCGATAGCTGCCAGCCCAGGACCAGACTTCACCGAACATCGAACGGTGCAGGGCCTTGATGAAAGCCTCGCTCAACATAGAACGCCGTCGCGTCCGCCGTGCCCACACAAGTCCGGCAAGAATGTTCGCCTGCTCGGCCTCATCGAGTTCGGCCCGAGTTGTGATCCAGCTCTGCCGCAGCCCGGCGAGTTCCTCCGGTCCGAGTGGCGTTGCCCCTGGCGGGTCGTTTCCCTTCAGCACCGCTACTCGTCCCAGAGGTCCCGATCCCGAAGGTGCTGGGAGACATAATCCTCGACCAGTTGATCGCGATCGACGGTGGTTACACGCTGATCCTCGAGCAACATGGTTTGATCGACGCGGGACAGCGCGACGGTGGCCTTGCGCCTTGCCCGATCCTGAACCAGTTGCTCCAGCGGGCGGTTGGGCACCAGCGCATACACCAGCGTGCAATCGAGAGCTGCGGCAGCCTTGCGCAAGGTATCGAGACGAATGGTGCCCATGGCCTCCGATGTCTCAGCGCCCTCGATACTCTGCGAAGTCAGTCCCATACGGTGACCGAGCTGGACAGCCGTCATGCCCAGACTGTCACGTATAGCGCGCAGCCAGCCTCGCGGCGGCGGCGTCATGTCGGCGGACCGCAGCGGCATGAGCTTTTCGTCGAGGCGTCGACGGGCAGTTTTTCTAGCAAGGCTCAGCATCTGGTCTGACCACGCAGTTTGAAAAGGTAGCTCCAATATAGACCAGGTTACAGCCTGGATCAATTTTGAAAAAACCAGACTGAAATCTGGAGAAAGACACAAAAATCCAGGCGACAGCCTGGAAAATGGGATGCGTGCAAGGCCCGCCAACAAGCGGCTAGGACGCGCCCTAGAGCCGTCGGCGGCGGCTGGCCGTGGACCTGCCACTCGCCGAACCAGCGCTTCGCCGCCTCAAGCCGGTGGTTGGAATCCGACATGAGGGGGGGGCGCCTGCAGTCAGAAGAAACAATGTCGTGGCACCGCGGGGACTAGGGGCGCGGGAGGGGCGGCGCAACCGCCACTATCGTAGTAGCAGCACTGTTTTACCGGCCGCGCCGGCCACTCAGGCTGTGTTCACGGCTTCGTGATAATAAAAATGAGCATCGTCGTCGTCGGGGAATAAGGCAGCTGCGTTCTGCTTGAACGGCTGACAATCAAAGCAAGTCAGGATTGTTGCCGTATTTGGCCGGGGTTCCCGCCACCTTCCTGAACGGTGGATGAACGCCGACGTTACTCAGGATTCAGGCGCGCAGTCCATATAGGTCACCAGAACCTCAAGACCCGAACAGACCCACATCTCTCAAGAAGGGAATCGCTCATGACTCTCGGCAAGAACCTCGCACTCGGCATCATGGCCCTGACACTCGCCGCCGCCCCCTCGTTCGCCCTCGCCGCCGACCCCACCGGCATCTGGCAGGCCAATGACGGCAAGAGCCGCTACCACATCACCAACTGCTCCGCCGACGCCCTGTGCGCGCGCCTGATCTGGCTGCGCGACAAGGACGACAAGAACATCGGCTACCTCAACCAGGTCATCGTCCAGGGCACGCTGTCGGCTGAGAACAAGTGGACCGGCACGGTCAAGCAGGGCGGCGACACCTACGCCGGCACCATGATCCTGACCGGCGAGGACAGCCTCAAGGTCAACGGTTGCAAGGGCGTCTTCTGCCAGACCGTCCGCCTCAGCCGCGTCTGACCCCAAGACCGCATAGGCAGCTCTCAAGAACTGCCGAACTGGAGATCCCGCGTGAGACCGCCTCGCGCGGGATTTTTTGCGTCCTGAGTTTCGCGGGGGGCGCCGGGTAGGGAGAGGTCGCTCCCGTCGCCGCATGGTCGAAGCCTCCCTGGCACCAGGAGGCGCTGTCGCAATCGGCGTACGACATCGCATTACTCACGCTGAGGGCGGGTGTGAGCGCGCGTCGGGTGGTTACTCCGGTCCAGTGATCGCGGGGGCCACTGTGACCTCATTGCCGATATTCCCTTGCCTTCGCGGGCATCAGCGTTCATCAAGGCCATCTCGACGGACCCGGCATTGCCGGGTGGCTTCTCCTGGCGCCGATCCCCAGGCAAAAACTAGCCCGCTCGCGCGCCACCGCGCGATCGTGAGCAGTCCTTCGATGCCAATCCTCATGCAAGACGACCGATCGTCATTGTGGTCGCCCAGTCTGGTCCGGTCCGGTTCGGCCGAGGCCGCGACCTCTCCTCTCCGTTTCGAAGGCTTATTCGATGAATGACGTGATTGCCCGGATGCGATCCGAATGGTTCGGCAATGTCCGCGGCGATGTGCTGGCGGGAACCGTTGTGGCGCTGGCGCTGATCCCCGAGGCCATCGCCTTTTCCATCATTGCCGGCGTCGATCCGCAGATCGGGCTCTACGCGTCATTCTCCATCGCGGTGATCATTGCGTTCGTGGGTGGCCGGCCCGGCATGATTTCGGCCGCTACCGCGGCCACTGCGGTGCTGATGGTGACGCTGGTGAAGGACCACGGCCTGCAATATCTCCTCGCAACGACGGTCCTGGCTGGGCTGCTGCAGATCGGCATGGGGCTGATGAAACTGGGCAGGCTCATGCAGTTCGTGTCGAAATCGGTGATGACCGGCTTCGTCAACGCGCTGGCGATCCTCATCTTCCTCGCGCAACTGCCCGAACTGATCAACGTCACCTGGCTGACCTACGTCATGGTCGCGGCGGGTCTTGCGATCATCTACCTGTTCCCGCGCCTCACCCGGGCGGTGCCTTCGCCGCTGGTCTGTATCGTCGTCCTGACCGCGCTGTCGATGCTGCTGGGCCTCGATGTCCGCACTGTCGGCGACATGGGCGAACTGCCGTCGACGCTGCCGATGTTCCTCATTCCGCAGATCCCGCTGAACTTCGAAACGCTCGCGATCATCTTCCCCTACGCCGCGGCGGTAGCGGTGGTCGGGCTGCTGGAATCGCTGATGACGGCGCAGATCGTCGATGATTTGACCGACACCAAGTCGGACAAGAACCAGGAATGCATCGGGCAGGGCATCGCCAATACGGCGACCGGCTTCATCGGCGGCATGGCCGGCTGCGCCATGATCGGCCAGTCGATCATCAACGTGAAGTCGGGCGGCCGCGGGCGGCTCTCGACCTTCATCGCCGGGGCGCTGCTGCTGTTCCTCATCCTGGTGCTGGGCGATCTGGTGCGGCAGATTCCGATGCCCGCGCTGGTTGCCATCATGATCATGGTGTCGATCGGCACATTCTCGTGGGTGTCGCTGAAGAACCTCGTCACCCACCCGCGGTCATCCTCGGTGGTGATGGTCGCCACGGTGGTCACCGTGGTCTACACGCACAGCCTGGCCCTCGGCGTGCTGATCGGCGTGCTGCTCTCCGGCATCTTCTTTGCATGGAAGATTTCGCAACTCTTTGCGGTGTCGTCGGTGCTGTCGGCGGACGGGCGTGAGCGCGTCTACACGGTGCGGGGGCAAATCTTCTTTGCCTCGGCCGACAAGTTCTCCAATGCCTTCGATTTCAAGGAAGCGCTGGAGCGGGTCACGATCGATGTCAGCGACGCCCATATCTGGGACATCTCGAGCGTGCAGGCCCTCGACATGGCGGTGCTGAAGTTCCGCCGCGAGGGCGCCGACGTGAAGATCATCGGCATGAACGAAGCCAGCGAGACCATCGTCGACAAGCTGGCCATCCACGACAAGCCCGGGGCGATGGATCGCCTGATGGGACACTGAGGGAGGATTGCCCCGCCGGTAATGCCGATACGGCTAGTTGCCGTCGCGGGCGATATCGCTGCCGGCCGGGGTCAGCACGAGGAGTTCACCGTCTGTGCCAGCGGTGACGCGCTGCAGCAGGCCGTGCCGGATGGCTTCGTTGACGGATTCGGGATCGACCGCCACGTCCTCGGCCTCGCCACCCTTCTGATCGAGCCAGATGAGAAGCGCCATGGCGTCCACCGAGAGACGCGAGCGTTGGGCTTTGGTCGATGCGGACTTGAACATGGTGGCGTAATCTGCGGCGACCAAGGTCGCCAGCTGTGCTCCGATTTCGGGTAGGCGGCGCTGCAGGGCAAGTTCGAGCAACAGGTGATCGATGGTCGCGCCCAGCTGGCGGGCCTCCTTTTCGATGCCCAGGTAGATGTAGTCGAGGCTGGTGCCCGTCTGCTCGGCGACCTGGATGCAGTAGGTCATCGGCATGATGTTCTTGACCCGCCACTGCACCAGGGCAGGCGGGGTGATGCCGAGGTAACGGGCAAGCGCGGCGTCGGTTTCCGTCGCGGTGAGCTGCTTTATTCGCGCGATGATGTCGAAGCTCGACGGCTTGGTGAACTTGGGCATGGTGTGAGACGATCCTCACCTCCGATTTTCATGATGACAACGATACCCGGTATCAGCACTTAACGGCAGAGAAAAGACAAAGCCGCTGAATTACTTCTGCTATCTGAGTTAAGCGGTTAACGAGCTATCGCTCCTGATCCCGTCGTTTGCTCGACGGAAATGTGCAGCCTTCATCGTAACCATCTGATCTGGCTGCGGTTTCAAACAAAGCGATATCCGACTTATTCTCGCGTGACGGGGATCGGGTAGGTTTGGGGCATGGTCGAAGAAGTGGGTGACGAGGGCGGGGAACTCGATGAGGTGGCGCGTTGGGTGCGCATTCGCGCCGACTATGATGATGGCATGCTGCTGGCCGAGATCCTGGTAAAGCACGGCATCTCGTCGTCGCAGCTGAGCGCCCGCATCAACAAGGAAGTCTGGCCGCGGCGCAATCGCAGCCGCGTCGTCGACCGGCCGATGATCATCACCCGGATGTTCCGGGTGCTTGAGCGTCAGGTGGTGGACCTTGAACTGGAGATGGTGGACATGGCGCGAGGCGGGACACGCTCGGGCGACAAGGAAGTCGTGCTGCTGGGCAAGCTGGCAAGCACGCTGGGCAAGCTGATGGCGTTCGATGCCCTGGCAGGCGCGGGTCGCCGTACCAAGGCAAGAACCCGGCAGATGACCGACGTTCATCACAAGCTGATCGAGCGCATCGAGCAGTTGAAGCGTGCCTAGCGAGGAAGCGGAGTGGGTTGTCCAGCTCGACGAGGACAAGGCATCCGACACATTCTACGACTGGGAAAACTGGGTTCATGACCAGCAGAGGCCCCCCGACGGAGAATGGACGACCTGGGTGCTACTGGGTGGTCGCGGTGCCGGCAAGACGATGGCCGGTGCTCAGTGGGTTCGAGGTCTGGCCATGGCGGGTGTGACGCCGATTGCGCTGGTCAGCCAGAGCATGATCGAGGGCATCGAGGTGATGGTGCGGGGGCCATCCGGCGTGCTGGCAGTCCACCCGCCCGAGGACCGGCCGGTGCTCACTGGCCACGCCCTGCACTGGATGAATGGCGTCGAGGCAATGGTGCTGGGCGCCTCCGATCCGGAGCGGTTTCGTGGGCCGCAGTTCGCTGCCGCCTGGTGCGATGAGCTCGGGAAATGGAGCAATGCCGAGGCGGCCTGGGACATGCTGCAGTTCGGGCTACGGCTCGGCGATCGGCCGCGACAACTGGTGACCACGACGCCGCGGCCGACCAAGCTGCTGAAACGGCTGCTGGCCGAGCCGGGCACCAAGTCCACGAGAATGCCGACCAAGGTGAACTGGAAGCACCTTGCGCCGCGGTTTCTGGGCGAGGTGGTGGGGCGATACCAGCATTCCGTGCTGGGGCGGCAGGAGCTCGAGGGGGAGCTGATCGAGGATTTGCCCGATGCGCTGTGGAGCCGGGGCATGTTTCGGCGCGACGAGGGCACTGGTCGCGAGCGCACTGTGGTGGCGGTCGATCCGCCGGTGACCGGGCACAAGCGTTCCGATCGCTGCGGCATCGTGGTGGCGGCGCGGCGTGGGGATGAGGCGGTGGTGCTGGCGGACCTGAGTTTCGGACCGGCGCATCCCGATGCCTGGGCACGGCGGGCGGTGGCGGCGTTCCACGAGTTCGAAGCGGACTGCATCGTCGCCGAGACCAACCAGGGCGGCGACATGGTGCGGGCGGTGATTGCGCAGGTGGATCGCGAGGTGCCGGTGCGCGAGGTGCGGGCGCGGCAGGGCAAGTGGGTGCGGGCCGAACCGGTGGCGGCGCTCTACGCCAGCGGGCGGGTGGCGCATGCTGCGGGGCTGACGGCGCTCGAGGACGAAATGTGCGCCTTTGGCGCGGACGGGCTCAGCGAGGGGCACTCGCCCGACCGGGGGCGATGCGCTGGTGTGGGCGCTGACGGAGCTGATGCTGAAGCGGGGAGAGCCGCGGGTGCGCAGCGTGTAGGACGCGGTGCCAACAACACCCCCGACGTGTCATCCCTGCGAAAGCAGGGACCCACGTCATCAGCTGCGCCGATATCGAGTTGGGTCCCTGCTTTCGCAGGGATGACAGCGTTGAGGAGCGGGGACCATCAGTGGCCCGCCCGCTGGCAAGTTCTTGGAGATTTCGATGCCCAACTGGTTCACCCGTCTGACTGGCGGGGTGGCGGCGCCTGCGGAACGCAAGGCGATGCAGAGTTTTGTGTCGATGGCGGCACTGGGGGAGGCGAGCTGGAGCCGGCGGGGGTTTGTGAGCCTGGCCGGGGCGGGGTTCATGAAGAACCCGGTGGTGTATCGCTGCGTGCGCATGGTGGCGGAGGCCGCGACCCGCGTGCCGCTGGTGGTGGAGGAGGGCGGGCGGAAGCTCGCCGAGCATCCGCTGTCGGCGCTGCTGGCGCGGCCGAACCCGCGGATCGGCGGGGCGGAGCTGCTGGAGCAGGTTTATGCCTACCTGCTGACGGCGGGGAACGCCTATCTCGAGGCGGTGTCGCTCGATGGCGAGGTGAAGGCGATTTACGCCCTGCGGCCGGATCGGGTGCGGGTGGCGCTGGGGCGCGACGGGCATCCGGTGGGCTATGGGTATACGGCGGGCGGGCGGACGCGGCAGTTGAGCCTCGAGGCGCGGCCGGTGGCGGACGTGCTGCACCTGGGGCTGTTCCATCCGCTCGACGATCACTACGGCATGGCGCCGCTCGAGGCGGCGGCGCAGAGCCTCGATATCCACAACGCTGCCGCGGACTGGAACAAGGCGCTGCTCGACAATGCGGCGCGGCCGAGCGGGGCGCTGATCTACACGGCAGATACCGGGCTGACCGAGGCGCAGTTTTCGCGGCTGAAGGGCGAGCTCGAGGCGAATTTTCAGGGCGCCAGCAATGCCGGCCGGCCGCTGGTGCTGGAGGGCGGGCTGGACTGGAAACCGATGGCGCTGTCTCCGGCGGAACTGGATTTCGTGGAGCTGAAGAACGCGGCGGCGCGGGAGATCGCGCTGGCCTTCGGCGTGCCGCCGCAGCTGCTGGGGATACCGGGCGACAACACCTACACCAACTACGCCGAGGCCAACCGGGCGTTCTGGCGGAGCACGGTGATCCCGCTGGTGATGCGGGTGGCGGATGATTTGAGCTTCTGGCTGGGGGCCGGGTTCGGCGGGGTGAAGCTCGTGGCCGATGTCGATGGCGTCGAGGCGCTGGCCGAGGATCGCGCGGCGCTGTGGGCGCGCGTGGGTGGCGCCGAGTTTTTGTCTGACGCGGAGAAGCGGGGGATGCTGGGGGTTGGGACGTAGAGCGATGGTGATGATGTCCAACGCGCGCGCCTTGCTTGTCGTTGTTCGGTTGGCCACGCTCGAACTGAAGCTCGGAACGTTGCTTCGCTCGCTTGAGCGACGCTACAACGCTGACCAGCCACGTGTACCAGCAGGGAGCCCGAAGGGTGGACAGTGGACATCTATCGGCGGTTCACGGGGCGCAGTACGGATAAGAGCAGCGCTTGCGGCGAAGCTGCTGACTCAGCGGGTTGGGGTAGGTGATGACAGAATGATCAGGCACTGCATCTACCACGACTATTTCGGCAGGCAGTTCGGACAGGAGCAGGATGCCGCCAAGGTCTGCCCGCCAACGCTTACGGTTCCACCATACTATGGTCCGCTCTGATGCGCCTCATTACGAATATTGCGGCCAGGGACCACGCCTTGCAGGCACTTCACCAGCAGCGGGACAAATTCAAGCCGCGTTTGGTTGGCGAAGTGTTTGCGCTGTTCTACAGCCCCAGTTTCATCAACCAGGACGGAACAACGGTCGCGGGGTTTTTCCCCGGATACATGGTTGGGTCTCAGTCCCCGGTCGGGCTCGGTGACCACTGGGCAATGGCTCGGCTTCCAGATGGGTTGGAATTCCTGTTCATGCCGAAGTTTGTCCCCGACCACAGAACGGTCCTGATCGACCTGGCAAGCAACGTGTTCGTCATTTTTTCGATACGGCAGGCCGTTTGAATCGGAGCCCCGGCTTCTGAGGAGAAGGACAAGCCGGGCCACCCATACATGCGGAGACCATCATGGACGAGCTCACGAAATCGGTCGTGACGCGCGGGGACCTTGCGCATCTGGCGCTGTTCCTCTGGGCGAGCGGGGCGACCGGGTTGGTGGTGTGGAGCCTCAGGGAACTGGTGGCGGCCAATCGGCGGTTCGATGATTTCGTCAAGGAAATCACGCAGCTCAATCAACTGTTTCGGCGGGAGAAGTGATCTTGGGGAGCAAGAAGGGGTCTGACCATAGTCAGCAGGTGTTCCGGCAGTTTGCCTGGAACCTGGCGGGGACGCTGGCGAAGCCGGCGGGGCAGGCGCAGAAGCCGCGCCCGGCGGTGAAGCGCTGATGGGGACGATACCGATCGACGCCGATGGGCGGTTCGCCGGCTATGCGAGCGCCTTCGGGCGGCTGGATGACGCGGGCGACATCGTGATGCCGGGGGCGTTCGGCAAATCGCTGGCACGGCGCGGGGCGAACACGCTCCGGATGCTGTTCCAGCATGATGCCAAGGAGCCCATCGGCAACTGGGAAGTGGCCCGCGAGGACGGTTACGGCCTGTGGGTCGAGGGGCGGCTGGTGCCGGGGGTGCCGCGGGCCGATGCGCTGCGGGCGCTGATCGAGCGCAGGGCGATCGACGGGCTATCGATTGGCTTTCGCACGGTGCGGGCGACCCGTGATGCGGGGACCGGGCACCGGCGGCTCTGGGCGGTGGAGCTGTGGGAGATCTCCGTCGTGACGTTTCCGATGCTGGCTGAAGCCAGGATCGCGGCTGCGGCGCCGGAGCCGCTGAACCGGTCGCTGGCGGCGGCCATTTCGCTTCTGAAGCACTAAAGGAAAATCGATGACCGATACTGTGACCGACCGCCTTGAAAACAAGGCGGCAGCGGGCGTTGGCGCGCGCGATACGGAAGGCATGTTCGCCGAGTTCATGGGGGCGTTCGAGGAGTTCAAGCGCACCAATGACGGGCGCCTCGCCGAACTGGAGCGTCGCGGCTCGGCCGATGCGCTGACCGAGGAGAAGCTGGGGCGGCTGAATACCGCGCTCGACGGCGCCAAGGCGGCGATGGACCGCGTGGCGCTGGAGCGTTCGCGTCCGGCGCTCGAGGCGGGGCGTCCCGAGGCCGGCGACGAGTACAAGGAGGCGTTCTCGGCCTATGTGAAGCGCGGCGAGGAGAAGGCGCTGTCGATCGGCTCGAACCCCGATGGCGGCTACCTGGTGCCGAGTGAGACGGAGAGCGAGATCACGCGGCGGCTGACGGCGGTGTCGCCGATCCGCGCGATTGCGTCGGTGCGGGCGGTGTCGTCGAGCGTCTACAAGAAGCCGGTGTCGCTGACCGGGCCGGCGACGGGCTGGGTGGCGGAGACCGGGGCGCGGACCGAGACCGGTTCGCCGACCATCGATGCGCTCGATTTCCCGACGGCCGAGCTTTACGCCATGCCGGCGGCAACGGCGGCGTTTCTCGATGACGCGGCGGTGGATGTCGGCGCCTGGCTGGCCGAGGAGGTGAACGCCGCGTTTGCCGAGCAGGAGACGGCGGCGTTCGTCAACGGCAACGGCACCAACAAGCCCAAGGGCTTCCTGCAGGAAACGCAGGTGGCCGAGGGCAGCTGGATCTGGGACCGCATCGGGTACCTCGCCACCGGGGTGAGTGGTGCCTGGCCCACCGATGACCCGTCCGACAAGCTGATCGACCTCGTCTACACGCTGAAGGCCGGCTACCGGCAGAACGCCAGCTGGGTGATGAACCGCAAGACCCAGGGCGCGGTCCGCAAGTTCAAGGATGCCGACGGCAACTACCTGTGGCAGCCGGGCGTGGCGGCCGGGGCCAAGGCGACGCTGCTCGGCTTCGAACTGGTGGAGGCCGAGGACATGCCGGATATCGCGGCTGCCGCGACGCCGGTGGCGTTCGGCGATTTCCGCCGCGGCTATCTGGTGGTGGATCGCACCGGGGTGAACGTGCTGCGCGACCCCTATACGGCCAAGCCCTACGTGCTGTTCTACACGACCAAACGCGTGGGCGGCGGCGTGCAGGATTTCGACGCGATCAAGCTGCTGAAGTTCTCGGCGTCGTAAGCCGAGGGTTCGGCTCCATCGCCTTCTCCCCCTGTGGGAGAAGGTGCCCGAAGGGCGGATGAGGGGTGGGTAACGCCGCGCTGCCGCCTATCGCTCCGCTCCTGGCGCGCATCGCACGCGATGCGTGACCCCTCATCCGGCGCTTCGCGCCACCTTCTCCCACAAGGGGAGAAGGGGAGGGGCGGCATCGCGCCGGCTTCATTTCCAAGGACATTTCCGATGATTTCCTACCTTCTCGCGGGACCCGCGGAGGAGCCGGTTTCGCTTGCCGAGGCCAAGGCGTTCCTGCGGCTCGATGCGGACGATGATGACGGGCTGGTTCTGACGCTGGTGTCGGCGGCGCGGTTGCATGTCGAGAGCATCACCGGGCGGGCGCTGGTGACCCAGAGCTGGCGGCTGGTGCTCGATGCCTGGCCGGCGGACGGGGTGGTGGCGCTGCCGGTGTCGCCGCTGGTGAGCCTGACCTCGATCACGGCGTTCGACGAGCAGGGCGACGACCACCTGGTGCCGCTGGCGCAGTTCGAGGCGCCGACGGCGGTGACGCCGGCGCGGCTGATCCTGCCGCGGACGGTGGATGGCATGCCGGTGCTGCGCGAGCGGTTCGGCATCGAGATCGACTATGTCGCGGGGTTCGGCGCGGCGATCGACGTGCCGTCCGACCTGAAGCGCGGCGTGCTGGCGCTGGTGGCGCACTGGTTCGAGCACCGCGACGCCGTGATGGTAGCGGGTTCGGGCGCGGTGATCCCGCCGGGGTTCGGGCAGATGCTATCGCCATACCGGCAGGTGCGGCTGTGAACGCCCCGATGCTGGGGGCGCTGACGGACCGGGTGTCGCTGCAGCGGCGGGTCGATACGTCGGAGCTCGAGGGCGGGGTGACGCACATGTTCATGACGGTGAGTTCGCTGTGGGCGCGGGTGCGGTCGCTTTCGGCGCGGCTGGCGGTGGCCGGCGATGGGCGGACGGCGGAGGCGAGCCACTCGGTGGTGGTGCGGTTTCGGACGGACGTGGCGGTGGGCGACCGGTTCGGCTGGCGCGGGCGGTGGCTCGAGGTGGTGGGGGTCGTCGATATGGACGGGCGGCGGACCTGGCTCAGTTGCACGTGCCAGGAGCGGGGGATGGCGGGATGAGGGACCTTTTCGTGGCGCCGACCCCCACCCCAACTGCGCTGGTCGGCAAGCCGACGAGCTGCGCTACCTTCCCCACAAGGGGGAGGGGGACCAGCGGCACATTGCAATCCACATCGCCTCCCTCCCCCTTGTGGGGAGGGATTGAGGGTGGGGGTGGCAACGCGCCATGACCCATCCGATTATTGCACTGCAGGCCGCGCTTGTTGCGGCGCTGAAGGATGATCCCGGCCTCGCCGATGTCGGTGTGTTCGATGCGCCGGGGCGGGGGGCGGTGGTACCGTATCTGGTGATCGCGCGGCATGACCTGTTGCCGCGTGACGGCGATGATGCGCCCGGCTTCGAGCATCGCGTGGCGGTGCATTGCTGGGCGGCGGATCCGAGCCGCAAGGCGGCGCTGGCGCTGGCCGAGCTTGTGGTGGCGGTGGCCGAGGGGCTTACGGCGTCAGGGGTGCGGGTGACGCACCGGACGCATGAGCGCACCGACACGGCGATCGATCTCGAGACCCGGCAGGCCCGGGCGGCCGTGACGCTGAAGTTTTTCACTGAACCCGATTGATGAGGACCTGACATGGCGGCCCAGAGCGGCAAGGACATGCTGTTGAAGCTCGACCAGACAGGGTCGGGCAGTTTCGTGACGGTGGCGGGGCTGCGCACGCGGAGCCTCGCGTTCAACGCGGCGGCGATTGATGTGACGGATGCCGAGAGCGCCGGGCGGTGGCGCGAGCTGCTGGCGGGCGGCGGGATCAAGCGCGCGGCGGTGGCGGGCTCGGGGATTTTCAAGGATGCGAGTTCGGACGCGACGATCCGCGCGCTGTTCTTTGCCGGGACGATCCGCAACTGGCAGCTGATCCTGCCGGATTTCGGCACGGTGGAAGGGCCGTTCCAGATCGTGGCGCTGGAGTTTTCGGCGGACCACGCCGGCGAGGTGACGTTCGAACTGGCGCTGGAGAGCGCCGGGCAGCTGGGGTTCAGCGCGGCTTAGCCCTGGCTGGCCAGGTTCCCGGCAGCCACTCGCGGGACGTGTGGATGACGCGCAGGATGTTAAGGACGCCGGGTTCCTCGTCGACTTCGTAGGCGATGATGTAGCGCAACTCCGGCAGCGACTTCTCATAGGTATGGGAGACACGGCCGGGCCTGCCGGTAGCATGCGTTCCCAACCTGTTGCCGGCAACCTCGATCCGCTCGATCAGCCGGCGCGCGAACGCGGGGTCAGACTCCGCGACGAACTCGAACACGTCGCCCAGATCGTCAACCGCGTCGATCGACCAGGCAACGCGCCTGTTCATGCCGACCGCTTCCTATTGCGTGCTTCGACTGCATCGACCCGCTTTCTGAGGATCGCCATGGCTTCGTCATGCGGAACGGTGCGGCCAGCTCGGACGTCCTCAAGGCCTCGCATGATACCTTCGACGGCATCAAGCTCGCTGTCGGCGTATTCCCTCAGTGCGTCGGCGGCTACGTAGGATCGGCTGCGATCGGTGAGTTTCGCGATGCGATCAAGTTTATCGCGGACGTCCGGGGGAATGCGGACGGTGATCGTCGTGGTCTCGGCCATGATGGTCTCCTGACTTTGTACACAAGCTAACACAACCGAACACACCTGAACACAGGAGGCGACGCATGGCCAATGCGCAGCGCGGGGAAATCTGCGCGGTTTTCGAGGGCGAGACCCGGGTGCTGTGCCTGACGCTGGGGGCGCTGGCGGAGCTGGAGGCGCGGCTCGGGGCCGGGGACCTGGTGGGGCTGTCGGAGCGGTTTTCGTCGGGGCGGGTGACGGCGCGGGATCTCACCGCGATCATCGGGGCGGGGCTGCGCGGGGGTGGCAATGCCATCACCGACGACGACCTGGCACGGATGAGTATCGAAGGCGGGCTGAAGGGCGCGGCGGAGATTGCGGCGCGGCTGCTGCGCGCGACGTTCGGGGAGACGGCATGAAGGCTTTTCCGTGGGATGAGGCGATGCGGCTGGGGTTCGGGGTGCTGCGGCTTTCGAGCAAGGAGTTCTGGGGGCTGACGCCTCGGGAACTGGCGGCGGCGTTCCAAGGGGTGAGCGGTCGTGCTCGCGGCGGGGCGCCGGGGCGGGATGCGCTTGCGGGATTGATGGCGGCGTTTCCGGACTAGGCGCAGAATGGCTGAGATGTTCGAGGGGCTCTCCGATGTGTCGGTGGAGCTCGAGCGGATCGGGGACCTGGCCGATGGTGTCGGCAAGGCGCTGAGCCGGGCGTTTCGCGGTGCGGTGCTGGATGGCAAGTCGCTGAACTCGGTGCTCGGCGAGGTGGCGCGGAGCTTTGCCGATATTGCGCTGAAGGCGGCCTTGCAGCCTGTGGGGGCGCTGGTGTCGTCGGCGGTCGAGGGGTTGTTCACGGCGACCAATCCGGCGCTTGCGGTAAAACCGTTCGCCAAGGGCGGGGTGCTGGCGGCGCCGACCTATTTCGGCCTGGGGCAGGGGCTGGGACTGGCCGGCGAGGCTGGGGCCGAAGCGATATTGCCGCTGGCGCGTGGAAGCGATGGCCGGCTCGGCGTGGCCGGGGGCGGCGGGGCGGTGAACGTGACGTTCAACGTGACGGCAAGCGATGCGCGGAGCTTCGCGGCGAGTGAGGCGGAGATTTCCGCGATGCTGCTGCGGGCGGTGAAGCGGGGGACGCGGGGGAGCTAGCGTCTAAGCGCGTTCAACATCGCCTTCTCCCCTTGTTGGGAGAAGGTGGCGGCAGCCGGATGAGGGGTGGGTTCAAGTGCCACTCGCTCGGGCGTTGTGCTGCAGTCGACCACCCCTCATCCGCCCTTCGGGCACCTTCTCCCACAAGGGGAGAAGGCGATGTGGCGCGGACGGCGACTTGAATAACCGAGGAGAACACCGATGGCATTTCACGCAGTGCGGTTTCCGCTCGACGTTGCGCTTGGTGCGCGGGGTGGGCCGGAGCGGGCTACGGATGTTGTAACGCTGGCGAGCGGACGCGAGGAGCGGAACAGCCGGTGGGCGCATGCGCGGCGGCGGTACAATGCCGGGTATGGGGTGAAGTCGCGGGCCGACATGCTGGCCGTGCTGGCGTTTTTCGAGGAGCGGCGGGGGCGGTTTCATTCGTTCCTGTGGCGGGACGGACTGGACTATTCGTCGAACGGCACGGTGACGCCGACGGCGCTGGACCAGGCGATCGGGGTTGGCGACGGCGTTGAGGTTTCGTTCAGCTTAACAAAACGTTACGGGGCGAGCTTCGACCCCTACCTGAGACCCATCGCCAAGCCGGTTGCCGGCTCGGTGCTGGTGGCGGTGGCGGGCGCCTCCCTCGCCGCCGCCGATTTTTCCGTCGATGCGACGACGGGCATGGTGACGCTGGATGTGGCGCCGGGCGTCGGCGCGGCGGTGACGGCGGGGTTTTTGTTCGACGTGCCGGTGCGGTTCGATACCGACCGGCTGGATGTCGAGCTGACCAGTTTCGATGCGGCCGAGGCGCCGAATATTCCACTGATCGAGGTGCGGGAATGAGGGTGCTGGAGGCGGGCATCGCCGCGCACCTCGCGTCTGGCGCGACGACGCTGGCGACGTGCTGGCGGATCGAGCGGGGCGACGGGGTGGTGCTGGGGTTTACCGACCACGACGAGGCGCTGAGTTTTGGCGGCACCGCGTACGCGCCGGCGCACGGGCTCGACGGGTCCGAGGCGCCGAGCAAGCTTGGGGCGCAGGTCGATACCGCCGAGGTGGTGGGGGTGCTGCACTCGGACGCGATTGCCGAGGAGGACATCCTGCTCGGGCGGTTCGACGGGGCCGAAGTCGAGACCTGGCGGGTGAACTGGCGGGACGTGTCGCAGCGCTGGCTGGTGCGGCGGGCGACGATCGGCGAGATCGTGCGCGAGGATGGGGTGTTTCGGGCCGAACTGCGCTCAGGGCAGGCGGCGCTGAATGTGCCGAGGGGCCGGGTGTATCAGGCGCTTTGCGACGCCGAGCTCGGTGATGCGCGGTGGATCTGACGGACGACGCCTATCGGGCCGAGGCGGTGGTGGCCGAGGTGCTGGACCGGTTTCGGCTGCGGATCGAGGGGATTGGCGATTTCGACGAGGGTTGGTTCGCTTTCGGCATGGCGGCTTGGGCCTCGGGCAAGCGCGAAGGCTTGCGCGACCGGGTGGTGACGGCGGTGCGGCTCGGTGGCGCCGATGTGCTGGGGTTTGCCGTGCCGGTGGGAGAGTGGGTGGTCGAGGGCGAGGCGCTGGAGCTGACGGCGGGGTGTGACCGGCGGTTTGCGACGTGCGGGACGCGGTTTGGCAACGCGGTGAATTTCCGAGGCTTTCCGCACATTCCGGGCAGCGACTTCGTGCTGCGCTATCCGCGCGAGGGCGACGTGCGCGACGGGCGGAAGCTGGTCGGATGAGCGCGATCGTTGAAGCGGCGAGGGGCTGGGTGGGCACGCCCTATCGGCATCGCGCCGCGTTGCGCGGGGTGGGGTGCGACTGCATCGGATTGATCCGCGGGGTGTGGGTCGAGGTGATCGGCGCTGTGCCGGAACTGCCGCCCTATCGCGCCGACTGGCGGGATGGAGCGCATTCGGTGGAGTTGCGGGCGCTGGCGGAGCGGTGGCTGGTGCCGAGCGGGATAGAGCCCGGGGCGGTTCTGTTGTTTCGCATCGGCGCGAACCTGGCGCCGCGGCACTGCGGGATTTTCGTCGGTGATGGCCGTTTCGTGCATGCGCAGGAGCGGATGGGGGTGGTTGAGGGCAATCTCACAGACGGGTGGGCTCGGCGGGTCGTGGCGGTGCTGACGTTCCCGGACTGAACTTCCCCTCACCCGGCCGCTTCGCGGCCACCCTCTCCCTCAAGGGGAGAGGGGCAACAGCGGCAGACCTTGAGTGAGCGGCCCTTCTCCCCTTGGGGGAGAAGGTGGCGGCAGCCGGATGAGGGGTCGTCTCAGGTACGACTGTCGCAGCAACGTGCTGCTCTCGACGATCCCTCATCCGCCCTGCGGGCACCTTCTCCCACAAGGGGAGAAGGCGATGGAGCCGGAACGCCGGCGTTTCAGGAGGCATCATGGCAACTCTTGCACTATCCCTTGCCGGCCAGTTCGTGGGCGGCGCGGTGGGTGGGCCGATTGGGGCGACCATCGGGCGGGCGCTGGGGGCGCTGGCGGGGTCGGCGATCGATGCGACGCTGTTCGGGGAGAAGGCGCCTGCGGTCGCGCGGCCGGATATCCGGCTGCAGGGATCGAGCGAGGGCGGGGCGATCCCGCGGCTTTATGGGTGGAGCCGGCTGGCAGGGAACATCATCTGGGCGACGGAGCTCGAGGAAATCACCGCCGAGGGGCGGGGCGGCAAGGGGACGGCGCCGGCAGAGGATGCCGAGATCTGCGCCAGCTTTGCAGTGGCGTTCTGCGAGGGCGAGGTGCAGCGGCTCGGGCGGGTGTGGGCCGATGGGCAACTGCTGGAGCTAGAGGGGATTCCCGCGCGATTCTATCGGGGGACGGAGGATCAGCTCGCGGACAGCTTGATCGAGGCGAAGCAGGGGGTGGCGCCGGCCTATCGCGGG
>CAIMLX010000095.1 GCA_903842455.1 uncultured Hyphomicrobiales bacterium
GGCGAACTTCCAGGGACCGCATCGGAGGAAGACGTAATTGCAATGTCAATGCTGCACTCGGCCCAGTCGGGGCTCGATACGCGTGCGGCGTCATAGAATCTTGGGGAGTAAAAGGCGTGCTTGAACAACAAAGTGCGGGTGCAAGTGGAGAGGCACAGGTGCCCGTGCGGGGGAGGCGTTCCATCGACCGTCGAACCCTTCAGACGCTGGTGACCTTCAGCGTCCTCTTGCTCATGTGCCTGGTGTTCACGCTGCTGAGCAGCAGGTTCCTGACGCTCTCCAATTTCCAGAACCTGATGCGCAACACAGCGCCCCTGGCGATTGCCGGGTGCGGCATGACCGCCATCATGATTGCCCGCGGAATTGACCTCTCGGTCGGCAGCGTGCTCGCAGCATCGACAGTACTGGCCGCTTCGCTGGCGGTCGCCGGGGTCCCGCTCTACCTGGCCTTCGCCGTCGCACTCGTATTCGGCGCCCTCGTCGGCTTCGTGAACGGCACGATCATCGCCAGACTGCACGTGAGTGCGATCATCGTCACCCTGGGCATGCTCAACATCGCACGCGGCATCGCCTATCTGATCAGCCCCAGTGCGATCCTGGTCGGGCTTCCACCCAACTGGAGCGACCTTGGCACCGGCAAGATCTGGGTGTTCCCGCTGCCAATTGTCGTTGCCATGGTGGTGGTTGCCGCGTTCCACTGGCTGACGAGCTATTCCAAGTTCGGCAAGCGGATCTACGCGATTGGCGGCAACGAAGAGGCGGCCCGGCTATCCGGCATAAACGTTCAGCGCACCCTGGTGGTACTGTACGCGCTGTGTGGTCTCACGGCCGCACTGGCCGGGCTGGTCCTCTCGTCGCGTGTCGGCTCCGGCGATCCCAACATCGGCATCGGGTTTGAGCTTCAGGTGATCGCCGCTGTGATTATTGGAGGAACCAGTCTGTCCGGCGGCGAGGGCCGGATACTTGGCACGGTCATCGGCGCCCTTATCATCGGGGTGCTGTCGAATGGCCTCAACCTTGCTGGGGTGGAACCGTTTTGGCAGTACGTGGCACAGGGCCTCGTTCTAATTGCCGCCGTCATCATCGATAGCCGCGTGAACGAAGGCGTCCTGAAACTGGGTAGGAAGTAGAGCGACAGATGGTAAGCGACATCAAATCAACCCGGAACGCCGTCGTCACTGGCACCGCGGGGATTGCCCTGGCGGTCGCCAGGCGCCTCGTCAGCGATGGGTTCTTCGTCATCCTGTGCGGAAACGACCCCGAGCAGAATGCGGCAGCACGGTCAAGTTTGGGCGATCAGCACGCACAAGTGGTGGAATTGGACGTTTCCGACGCCGACGCCGTAGAGCGGTTCGCCGCCGATCTCGGGCATCGCCTCGATGGCCTGGACGCGCTGGTCAACTGTGCGGCCATCCAGCCGTATGGCACGATCGAAACGACGACGCCTGCTGATTGGCAAAAGGTCGTCGGCATCAACCTGACCGGCTACTACCTGATGTCGCACTTTCTGTACCCACTACTTAAATCGCGCGGCAATGCCTCGGTCGTGAACTTCGCCTCGGTCCAGGGCCACCTGAACCAGAACAATGTTCTTGGCTATGCAACGACAAAGGGAGCAATTCATGCCTTCACGCGGGCGATGGCGGTCGACTGCGCCAAGGACGGGGTGCGGGTGAACTCGGTTTCTCCCGGCTCGATCCGAACGCCACTGCTCGAATTTGCGGCCCGTTCATTGACTCCCGAGGGTGGAAATCTTGAAGACACCATCAAGGAGTTCGGGAAATCGCATTCGATCGGTCGGGTTGGTACGACAGAGGAGGTCGCAGCGCTGGTCTCCTATCTCGTCGGACCCGAATCGGGATTTTGCATCGGGGGTGACTTCCCGATCGACGGCGGCCTCAGGGCCAAGCTCAATGTCTGACCGTAGCTGAAGGGACAGTTAGCTCGATGGATTCACAAACCTCGCTCGGTTCCCCGCTGCGGTCCAGCCGTAGCAACCTGCCGACCCTCCTCGCCGATGAGATTCGGAACTGGATTGCGGCCGGCAAGCTGACGGCAGGGGCAAAGCTGCCCACTGAACGCGAGCTCAGTGAGAAATACCAGGTAAGCCGGATTGTCGTGCGTGAGGCCGTGTCCCGGCTGCGACACGAGGGGCTTGTGGTATCCCACCAGGGCAAGGGCGTGTTCGTTGCGTCCCCGGAGCATGGCCGGTTCCTGCAGATCTCAGAGCAGTCCCTCTCGCAACCTGAAGACTACCGGAAGCTTTACGAAGTTCGCATGGTGCTGGAAACGGGAGCGGTCGCCCTTGCGGCGGAGCACCGCACCGACAGCGACCTCAGCGCCCTGCAGCTATCGCTCGACGGCATGCGGTCGGTGGAAAATCTCGAGGGCAGCTATGTGGCCGCCGACATCGGCTTTCACCAGGCAATTTCGGCAGCCGCGAAGAATCCGTTCCTTACGATCATGACATCGTTCGTCGATGTAAGACTCAGGGAGAGCATTGGCCTGGCAATAAGGTCCCAGCCATTTGTCAAGACGGTCAACGTCACGCTGTCCGAGCACGAACTAATCTTCAAAGCCATACTCGATCGCGATGCTGCGGGTGCGATTTCGGCGATGAGATCTCACCTCACGCAGGCGTCGCGTCGGCTTGGTCTGTGATTGCCGCCGAGGTGCAGCATCTCAGCACCACCCCTCCCGGCCGCATCGCCGACCAGCTTGGCCCCACTCGCCACTTCGGTGCCCGACGGCTCGATCAGCGCCGTGACATCGGCGGCGCTCTGCGCCAGCCAGCGCCGGGATCGAGGAAGTTCAACGAAGGCCCGACACTGCCGGCCCGGCGAGGCGCGAGCCGGCGAGGCGCGAGCCGGCGGCAGCTGGCAATGGTTTGATCGTCTCCCAAGGCGTTCTCTAATCGCATTGGTCAAGCTTTGATGCTCTGCTTTCTCTCCGCACTTTCCGGGCTCTAGACTAGGGTTCTCTCCGCGGTCGTCTCTGGGGACGCCGCATGTTTGCGTTCAGGTCGGGTAGATCGAAGTGGTGTGCGTGGTGATAGCCGCGCCATCAAACACCAGCTCCATTTGCTTCGCCCACGGCATGTACGTCGCGTCGATGAGTTCGTTCACCGACACCGAAGACGGGTCGCGCGAAATCACCAACCGCTCCAACACACCCGGCGACAGGTAGGCCAGCCGCATCACGCGGCTGACGAAGCGGTCGGTGAAGCCTTCGGCCTTCGCAAGGTCATGGATTGTGGCGACCTCGCCAGTCTCGAGCCGCCGCCGCCACGCCCACGCGCGCCCAAGGGCGCGAAGAATGTGCGCGTCCTGGCTGCGGGACTGGAAATGAGCCTCGGGCTCGGGTGGCAGGATGCGCGGCCGACCATTACGCCGCCGCTGCGTCAGCGGGATGAACACGCGGGTCGTGTCGTTCGCTTGCGTCATTCAGCTGCCTCCAGATGCGTGCTGTCGGCCAAGTCCCGGACCAGCGTGGTGATGCCGTTATTGCGCAGGTCGACTGCCATGCCCGTCGGACCGACCGTGACCCGGTCGACGAGCAGCCGCACGATCCGTGCCTGCTCCGCCGGATAGAGCGCATCCCAAAGGTCGCCGAAGCGATGGAGCGCGGCGACGATCGCCCGCTCGTCCATGGGCGCACCTTCGCGCCGCTGTGCCTCGACCACTCTTGCGGCAACCTCGGGCGCGCCGATGATCCGCCGCATCTCAGCGATGACCGCCCCATCGACCATGGCTGCCGAAAGCCGCATCGGTCCTGCGTCACTCGCCGTGTCACGGTTCCGGATGAGATCCATCGATGTGTAGTAGTGGTAGAGTCGCTCGCCCATCCGCGTGTAGGTCGGCGTCATGGCGGCCCCGGTGTCGGTGAAGATCATACCCTTGAGCAGCGCTTCGGAACTGTTGCGGTTCTTGGCACGCCGCTCACGCGGGCTATCTTTCAGGATAGAGTGAACGCTGTCCCAGAGCTCCTGGCTGATGATGGCGTCGTGCTCGCCGGGATAAGATGTGCCCTTGTGGACCGCTTCGCCGAGATAGACGCGGCTGCCGATCAGCTTGTAGACAAAACCCTTGTCGATGCGTTTGCCGCGCTTGTTGCAGACGTCTTCGGCTTGGAGGGCGCGCGCCAGGGTGGACGCAGAGCCGAGGGCGGCGAAGCGCTCGAAAATCATCCGCACGGTCGCGGCCTCGGCCTCGTTGACCACCAGCTTGCGGTCCTTGACGTCGTACCCCATCGGCACGAAGCCGCCCATCCACATGCCGCGCTTGCGCGAAGCGGCAAACTTGTCGCGGATGCGCTCGCCAATCACCTCGCGCTCGAACTGCGCGAAGCTCAGCAGGATGTTGAGCGTCAGCCGCCCCATCGATGTGGTGGTGTTGAACGACTGGGTGACGGAAACGAAGGTGACGTTGTTGCGGTCGAAGACCTCGACCAGCCTGGCAAAATCCATCAGCGAGCGCGACAGACGGTCGATCTTGTAGACGACGATGACATCGATGAGCCCCGCCTCGATGTCGGCGATCAGCTGCTTCAGCGCAGGCCGGTCCAGCGTGCCGCCGGAGAAGCCACCGTCATCATAGCGGTCGCGTAGGGCGACCCA
>CAIMLX010000096.1 GCA_903842455.1 uncultured Hyphomicrobiales bacterium
CGCATGGCCGGTTGGAGGCTTGTCAGCCCGGAACATTGCCTCATGGCCCAGATCATCTAGGGCAAGCCAATTCAACCCGAACCACCGACTAACCCGCCTCGCTAGCTAGTCGTTGTGCCGTTGCGATCAGGGACATCCATTTGGTCAGCACTGACAGCGGGTACCCCGAACCATACCCTTGACCCACCCCTTCAGTCGTCCACCCACCAAGACGATCAACAATGTCAGACGGGCACTCTACGGCGCGTAGGCGATCGCGCAGACTGTGACGGAAACTGTGAACCACAGAGCCGTCGGTCACAATTCCCCCGAGCCATTTGTTGAGAGCCGCACTGGCTGAGTTAGCGTTCGTTCGTCCCGCTTTGGTGTAGCGAGGAAAGGCTACCTCAGCGGGCGTACTGGCCATGATCCTTTGGGCTGCCCAGAGGGATGCGCCTACTAGGAGCCCGTCCACTTTACCTCGGCGCGAAGGTGGAGCAATCCGTGCGGAGGCCGTTTTCGGGGCCTTGACATGCTCTGCCCGTCGTTTTGCTCCGTCAGGCGGCCGCTGCGGTCGCAGCAGACAGACACCCGCCCTGGAACAGCTTCGTGAGGTTGTGGGCGGTGCACACCATGCCCCACTCGCCAGCCACCTTGTCGATGCCGCGCAGCAGGAACTGGCGGAAGCCGCGCGCCTGCTTGATTTGTCCGAACACCGGCTCGGGCAGCTGCTTCCTGAGCCGGTAGGGGCTGTCGTGACCGCCGGCCTTGAGCTTGGCACGCATGGCCTCGACCCGCGTCGGAAGCTCGGCCGGCTCCGGTGTGGTGGGCGCGGCGGCAACAGCATCCCTGGCCCGGCCGGTCGCCAGATAGGCGTCGATGCCACGCGCCTCCAGCGCCTTGAGGTTGTCCTCCGAGCAGTAGCCGGCGTCGGCCGACAACTGCGCAGGCTTGCGGCCCAGATTGTCCTCGACCGCGTCGGTCATCGCCACCAGTTGGCCGTGGTCGGCAGCGCTCTGCGTCACGTCCTGGGCGACGATGATCTGCGCTTGTGCATCGACGGCGGCTTGCGCGTTGTAGCCCTGGATGAACCCGTCCTTGGTCTTCATGATGCGGCTCTCGGGATCGGTGAAGTTTTTCTGCGCTTTCGGATCGGGCTCGCCGGAGGGGGGCGCGGCGGGTTTTCCGGGCTTCTTGCGGCCTTCTTTGCGCCGCTGCTCCTCGGCTCCGGCTTCTGCCTTGGCTTTTGCCTCGGCCGCCGCTCTCGCTTCGGCCTCGAGCTCGGCCTTGGCCGCACGGATTTTCTCGGCGCGCCGCTTCTTGTCGGCAACCCAGTCGGGCATCTCCTCGCCGGTTCTGTCGCGGCCCAAAGCCTTGTCTTCCTCGGCGTCGGCCGCCTCGGCTGCGGCCAGCCACCTGGCGACCTCGGCCTCCATCTCGGCCGCACGAGCCTCCATGCGCTCATAGCTCATCGCCTTGTGCTTTGACGCGTTGGCCTTGATCTTGGTGCCATCGAGCGCGACGTGGCCGAGCTTCACGAGGCCCGCCGTCTCGCACAGGCGCAAGACCTGCACGAACAGTCCCGACAGCGCCTCAAGATGCCGCTTGCGGAAGTCGGAGACGGTGCGGAAATTCGGCGCATCGAGCCCCACGATCGACATGAAATCGACCCGCTCACCGCACGCCTTGGCGATGCGGCGCGAGGAATAGATGCCGCAGCAGTAAGCGTAGAGCAGCAGCGCCACCATCATGACGGGATCGAACGGCGGCTGGCCCTTCTCGCTGCCGTAGGTGCCCGTGATCTCGCAGAGATCGAGATCCTCTATGACAAGGCTCAACACGAAGCGGGCGAGATGGTCCTCTGCCACGAAGTCCTGCACCGTTGGCGGCAGGAACAGCGGCTCATCAATCTTCCAGGCGCGGAATGTCTTGCTCATGGGACAAAACAGAATCCGACTCACGCTTCCCACGCCAGCAAAAAAACGGCCATTACTCGGACAGGCTCCTAGCTAGGGGCGTGCTGTTCGGCATGAACCTGACGCATACCGGCGGTGACATCTACCGGGCGCTGTTCGAGGGCATCGCCTTCGGCACGCACCACGTGTTCGAAACCTATGCCGATGTGGGGCAGCCGCCCAAGTCGATCCTCGCGGCCGGTGGCGGCACCAAGAACAGGGTGTGGGCGCAGGCGACCTCGGACGTCTCGGACCGGACGCAGATCGTACGGCAAAAGACGGTGGGGGCGTCCTACGGCGATGCTTTCATCGCGGCCCTGGCGATCGGCGATCTGCAGCCGAACGATATCCGGACCTGGAACCCGGTGGTCCACGAGATCACTCCCCATGCCGGGGTGCGTGAACTGTACGCGCGACGCTACCGGGTGTTCCGGGAGCTTTACGAGCGGAACAAGGATCTGATGCGGGAGCTTTAGCCCGGGTGGCGATCCAGCCGCAAGCACCGCCCGGCACCATCCCCTTGACGGGAGGGATGGGGTGGGCGGAATCGCTCGGGCGTAGGGTCCTACCCCTTCACGCTGCCCGCCGTGAGACCGCGGATGATGTAGCGTTCGAGCAGTATGCCGACGACGACCAGCGGGGCGATGGCGGCGGTGGAGAGGGCGGCCATACTCCACCAGTTGATGCCCTGCGAGCCGGTCTGGCTGGCGACCATCACGGGGAGCGTCTTGGCGCCCGCGCCGGTGAGGAGCGCGGCGAAGAAATACTCGTTCCAGCAGAGGATCAGCGACAGGATAAAAGCTGCGACCATGCCGGGCAACGCCATCGGCAGGATGATGCGGAAGAAGGTGCCCCAGGGACCGAGGCCGTCGACCTGCGCGGCTTCGTCGAGTTCGATCGGGATGGTGTCGAACTGGTCCTTCATGATCCAGATGACGATCGGCAGCACCGTGAGGGTGTAGAGCAGAATAAGCCCGACCAGGCTGTCGAGCAACGCCAGCTCGCGGTAGAGCACGAGAAACGGCAGCGCCAGGACAACCGGCGGCAGGATCAGCTGGCTGAGGAAGAAGAAGCTCAGGTCCTGGTTCTTCATCCAGAGGAACTTGTACTGGAAGCGGCTGAGGCCGTAGGCGGCGAGCGAGCCGATCAGCACTGCGAGGAACGAGGCGCCGAAGGCAGTGTAGATCGAGTTGAGGAAGCGGCCGAGGAACTCGTCGCGAACCGTCGAGACCTGCGCGATGGTATCAGGCGACAGGCCAAGCGAGCGCCAGCCCAGCCAGTTGGGCTGGAAGTCTACCCAGGGGATCAGGTGGCCGAGTTGCACGTCCTTGGCCACTTTCATCGAAGTGGTGATGGTCCAATAGACCGGGAACAGCGACACGAAGGCCCATAACACCAACGCGGCATAGATGCCCACCTTGCCGGCAACGTGCTTCAAGCGCCGGGTGGCGACGCCGCTATCGGTCGATGCAGGGGCGGAGAGGGTTGCCTCGGCAGCCATCAGGTCATCCTCTTCATGCGCTTGCGCAAGAGGCTAAGCAGCGTGGTGATAAACACGATGATCACCACGAGGTAGAACATCGCCAGCATCGTGCCGTAGCCGACATTCGAGCGATCCCGGTATTCGCGGTAGATGAAGCTCGAAACGCTGTCGGTGGCGCCGCCCGGACCACCCGAGGTGACGGTGATGATGATGTCGGCGAGCTTGAGCTTGAAGATGACGCGCAGGACGATCGCGGTGATCGAGACGGGCAGCATCAGGGGGAAGATCACCTGCCAGAAGCGCTGCCAGGGTGAGGCACCATCGACCTTGGCGGCCTCGATGACCTCCTTGGGCATGGCCTGCAGGCCTGCGAGCAGCAGGATCATCACGAACGGGATCGACACCCAGGCATCCATCGCCTCGATCCACAGCCGAGCGACCCAGGGGTCCGTGAAGAAACTCGGATTGTTAAAGCCCAGCCAGCGGGCGAAGCGGGCCACCGGGCCGAAGCGGTACTCGAGCATCGACTTGCCGACCATCCAGCTGACAGCGACCGGCGACAGCATCAGCGGAATGAGGAAGACGACGCGCCAGAATTTTCGCGCCCGGATTTCGGCGTTGAGCAGCAGCGCGAGGCCAAAGGCGATGGCGTACTCGACGAGCACGAAGAGCACGTAGATCACCATGTTGCGCATGGCGTTCCAGTAGAACGGATCGCGAACCAGCTGCACCAGATTGTCGAAACCGTTAAACTTCTGGCCGGTAAGGGAGGCGAGGTTCCAGTCGGTGAAGGCGATGGACAGGCCGAACAGCGTCGGGAAGATC
>CAIMLX010000097.1 GCA_903842455.1 uncultured Hyphomicrobiales bacterium
CGCTCATGAAGGCATCGAGTTTCTCCGTCGACAGGGCCACGAAGCGTCGTGACGCCGCCGATTTTGATACGCCGCTGCCATGACCCGCTGGCACGTCGCCCTCCGGCAGCCGCACCGCCCGCCCGAACCGCCGGGTCGAGACGTTGATCAGCATCAGGTTCATCGCCCAGCGGCCCAGCCAGTCCTCCGACACCGCGCGATCCCAGCTCGGGATCGCCATCTCTCTCCCATCGACAGCTCGCACCCGGGGGCGTTCGACTGCAACCTTGCCGCCGTGAAACCCGATCCGGCCGCGCGTCGAGCCCCAGCGGTGCGCCTCGCGCTCTGCAACCCGACCGTGGCGTCGACCGCAGGCTGCCTCGACGTCCGCCTCCATCATCACGCTCAGCGCCTCCATTCCTGCCGCAAGGCAGAGCCTCTCAAAGCTCTGCTGAACCTCGGCGAACGCTTCTTCCACAGCTCCGCTCACCGGAGCCGTCGGCAATCTGATATCTCTCTTCATGGCGTTGCTTTCCTCAGTGGATTCGACACCCCGAGCCTACCGGCTCAAGGTGAGCAACGCCGCCCTTTCAGAATTTCAACAATGGCCGGGACATCCCCCCAAAAAGGCATGACCAGCGCAACGCGCTGTCTCATAACCGTGCCCCGGTACACCATGATCTCGCGCGTGCTCATGCCCCGGGCGTAGATTGAGATGACCTTGTCGTCGAAGCCGGGAAACCGGCGCTGGTACTTGGCAATCAGCTGCGGATCAAAGCTCGCCTACCGGTCCCGCGGCACCTCCAGTTCGAGCTTGCCGGTCTGGGTCGTCACCGTCTGCACCAGGATGGGCCTGCTTCACCGCTTTCAGCAAAGCGACGGCCTAATGTTTGGCGCGCCGGGTTGCTGATGGCACCGCGTTGTTGCCGCGCACATCAACTGCCGGTAATCAATGCATATTAGTTAACGTGGCGATTTGCGCCAATGCAGCGGTTCCGTTAAGCGTTCCGTAGGCAAAGTGGCTTGATAAACTGACGTGTGGGGCCTCAGTCGTTCAGACGATTCGTGGACCGCCTGGGGACGATTGATGACGACTGGCAGCTACGACGATTTCTTCGCCACACTGGGCTTCCGGGAATCGAGCAACCGCTACACCGTCGTCAACCAGTACGGCTCCCTCGGCCGCTATCAGATGGGCGAGGGCGCCTTCGTAGATATCGGGCTCTCCAACCTCGACTCCAATCCCTACAACAACGACTACAGCGGCGGCTTCACCGGCAAGTACGGCGTCCATAGCGTCGCCGATTACCTCAATACGCCGGCAGCGCAGGAACAGGCTGTCCGCGACTACATGGCCCTGCAGTTCGGCTATCTCAAGCCCGTCTGGGAGTATGACGGCCAGACCATCAACGGGGTGAAGGTTACAACCTCCGGCCTCCTCGCCGCCGCGCATCTGCTGGGCTGGGACGGCGCCAAGGCCTATCTCGAATCGGGCGGCGAATATGTGCCGACCGACGGTTTTGGCACTCCGATCACTGAATATGTCACCCTGATGGGTGACTTCGAAACTCCCTTCGTCATTAACCACGATCTCGCCGAGACCATTGTCGGCGGCAAGGGCGTCGACATCCTCTCCGGCAAGGGCGGCAACGACACGCTGGTCGGCAAGGGCGGCAACGACACCATAGACGGCGGCGACGGGACCGATACGGCGATCTTCGACACCGCCTTCGCCGATTTCAGCTTCACCTACGATAGCCTCGGCCAGGTGCTGACGCTGGTCTCCTCAGCCACGGGCACCGACAAGGTGACGGGCGTCGAGTCCTTCGTCTTCGCTGGCAATGTCACCCGTTCGCTTACCGAACTGATCGCCCTGACTGAGGCACCCCCCCCGGTGCTGCCGACCGTATCGATTGCCCCCAATGTCGCCAGCCTCTCCGAAGGAAACGCGGGCACCAGCAGCTTCACGTTCACCGTCAGCCTTACCGCCGCCAGCGCGGCGGCCCAGAGCGTTGCCTGGAGCCTCGTCGGCAGCGGCGCCGCCGCCGCCGACAGCACGGACTTCTCCGGCGCACTGGCCGGCAGCGTCAGCTTTGCTGCGGGCGAGACCAGCAAGACCATCACCGTGCAGGTGCGGGGCGATGCGGTCGTCGAGGCCAACGAGGGCTTCACCGTCACTATCGCAAATGCCACGGCCGGCCTTGTCATTGGCACCGCAGCCGCCGGATGCACCATTGTCAATGACGACGTCGCCCAGGCCGTAATCAGCGGATCGAGCGTCGCCAATACTCTCAACGGCAGTAGCGGCAACGATTTCCTCTACGGGCTGGGCGGCAACGACACCCTGAACGGCAATGCCGGCAACGACCTGCTCGATGGCGGCACCGGGTCAGACAAGCTGAATGGCGGCACAGGCGATGATACGTATGTCATCGACAATAGGGGCGACACGGTCATCGAGGCCGCCGGCGCCGGTACGGACGCGGTCCAGACCACGCTGACCAGCTACACGCTCGGCCCCAACCTCGAGAGCCTCACCTATACCGGCATGTCGAACTTCACCGGCGCCGGCAACGGCCTCGACAACTTCATCTTCGGCGGCACCGGCAACGACACCCTGAGGGGCAATGCCGGGAACGACACCCTCTCGGGCGGCGTCGGCAACGACACGCTGCTCGGTGGTGGCGGCAACGATACCTTCATCGGCGGCGCGGGCACCGACACTATCAGCTTTGCCGGGATGACGGGCGCCATCACCTTCAGCCTCGCGGTTACCGGCGCGCAGGCTACCGGCGGCGCCGGCAACGATCAACTGGGCGCCGGTGCCGCCATTGAGAACCTCATCGGCGGCAGCAGCGGCGACCAGCTCACTGGCGACGCTGGCGCGAACCGCATCGAAGGCGGCAGCGGCAACGACTGGCTCGCCGGCGGGCTGGGCAACGATGTGCTGGTCGGCGGCCACGGCAAGGACATCTTCGTGTTCAACACCGCGCTCGGCGGCGGTAATGTCGATCGCATCGAGTTGTTCAACGTTACCGACGACACTATCTACCTCGAAAAAAGCGGCGTGTTCAGAACCCTGTCGGCGACCGGCAAGCTCGCCACCGGCGCTTTCAACACTGGCACGGTTGCCAGCCAATCCGACGATCGCATCCTTTTCGACAAGGCGAGCGGCGCCCTCTACTACGATCCGGATGGACGGGGTGGCGCCGGCGCGGTGCAGTTCTCGACGCTCAGCGGCGTTTCGGGCACTCTCAGCGCTGAGGATTTCTTCATTATCTAGCGCCGCGCCCCCGAGCCCGGCCACTTCGTGCGCCAGCAGCTGTGGCTCCAGCCTGCAAGCGGCCCTCGGCCAGTACACGTGCGTGCTGGACCTTTTAGAACCCAACGCCGATAACACTCCCTCAAAAAGCCCTTCCGGCTATCAGTTCGCAGAATCTGAAGGCGAAAGGGAGTCACGGGGAGCCTGGCAACGCTGGGGATGAAGACTAGCTGGTGCGGCAGCTGCATCGCTGCGACGTCCTCGACCAAGCAACTACATTCCCTTCGTCCGCGGCCCCGGCACGGGCAAGACCCATATCGCCAGCGCCATCTGCGTGCAGGCCATCGAGCATCGCCAGAAGCGGGCCCACCTTATCTCGACCGACGAGCGGTCAATGGTCCATGCGCTTGAACAGGATTAATCCATTTCGCTCCGGGCAGATCCCGGCAGGCTTGTCCAGGGCTGGCTCGCGACGATCTGGCGGCCAATGTCACGATGCAACCGTCCCACATAGGTGCGCATGCGGCGCACCTGGCGCAACGCATGCTTGCCTGCTTGTTGCTGCTGGTGTGGAATCAAAGTCGTGCCCAGTTGCGGGCGCCAGGCGCGGCGAAGCGATGTATCGGTTGTCGAGCATATAGCAGCGGCCTACGCCGCAGCCGGCCGTCGCGCGCACGACGATCTCGCTGGAACGCGTTCCGCGCAGCCCGAACCTTTGGAGTGCTACAGAGCCTTGTTGATGGCGGCGGTGAAGCCGATCAGGGACATAGGCAAGGTCACGACGCGCTGCGGGCCGTCCCGGAAAACAACGTTGAGCTTCTGACCATTGCGCATTGCGGCAAGTAGTTCGGCGTTCACGACAACGTCGGCAACACAGCCATTGCGGTCGCAGGTACGCAATTGCAGTGGCTGGGTCGTGCCGCCATCGATGTTGAAGGCGATGCCGGCCGGAATGTAGATGCCGAGCGGACCGGTGACGATCATCTGTAGATCGCCGCCTTCTCGGGGTACACGGATCGTGACGGCGCCAACGAGCTGTCCCTGCTGAGTCACAGCGCGCTGCGAAATGGAGCAGTCTGCCGGCTCAGCGCGCGCGGCTGATACGCAACGCGTAGCCCAGCTGGCGGGCGGGGCGGCCTCTTCTGCGCCGATCAGGGGCTCCTCTGGCTGGCCCTCCTGCGCCGAGGACGGCAGCACCGCAAAGCACAGACAAAGGACGGCGAGAAAAGCAAGTGCGCGCATTGCGTGTCGTTCCGCAGGCTTGAGAGACGATGCCCCTAACGGGTTATCTAACGGATAAGCGCTATTCAAGGCGCACTCCGACACTGGCAGTTAATGCACCGTTGTTTTTGGAAAGTGTTGCCGCCCGGATCAGACCTGCGGCGTCGCCGAAATCGCAGTTGACCGTGCTCCCATCGAGTGCGCACAACCCCTCGTAGCCCGGGTCGGCCAAAGCGCTACCGCTCATCAGCGCCGATCGCACCCAGGAGGGGCGCGGTCAAGGCCTTCAGGCCCGCGCGGCGGGGCAGGTTCAGCGGTTGGAAGTCGGTCATCGTGGTCAGCCCCTTGATAGTCATTCTTGATCTGCCGTCAGCACGAGCGGCGGAATGGTTTCGATGTCGGCGACCGGCGGCGTGCCGATCGCGGCGAGGTTCGGTGTCAGATCGGCAGCGCCATTGGCTACCGAGGCATCCCTGAAAGTGGCCGGCGCGAGGATCGCGGCCAGCATCACCAGCCAGGCGCCGACAGTGCGAACCACTCCGAGCATGCTGGTCGGTCGCCGTTTGGCGAATGTTCCGCCAACCGTCGCCCACAAGGCAGACAAGGCCTGTTGCAGCGGCCGCAGCAGGTCGAGCGCACCCTCGGCGATGCCAATGAAGCGCCAAAGGCCGTAGCCATACAGCAGCACGTTCGCTGCCGGAACGATCGTGGCAACCAGGTCGCCGCTCAGCACACCGTCAGCGGTGTAGGTGACCATGAGCCCGAACATGCCAAGGTTGAACAGGATGTAGACCGGATGCACGGCCGTTCGGCCGGCGATCTTGGGGGTGCGCGCGAAAGCGGCCTTGCGAGCGGTGATCATCTGCACGATGGAGGCGATCACCCCGGCGAGGCTCACTGGCAGCAGCATGAGGTTCAGCGAGCTGACCGCGAACAGGTCGCGGAAACGGTAACCGATGCGCGCCAGGTCTGTGCCGTAAAGGAGGAAATACGGCACCATGGCCAGCGCAGTGACCAGCAGATCGCGTGCGTCGGCAAGCAGCAGCACCATCAGCATCAGTACCGCAACATTGCCGATGAGCGGGCTTAGCAGGTAG
>CAIMLX010000098.1 GCA_903842455.1 uncultured Hyphomicrobiales bacterium
CACATGTTCACTCCCAACGATGTGCCCGAGGCGGCGATCAGCGAAGGCAAGTCGAAGACGCAGGCCCTGCTCCGCTCGGTGATGGGCGAATCGGCCACCAGCGATCAGTTGCGCGCCTACCAGGTGCTGACTGGCCTTTCGTCGCATTCGTTCTCGGCCATGTGCGAACTGTTCGGGCCGCCGATCAAGGTCGCGGCGGCGCGGCAGCACCGGGGCGAGACCGTCATGGTGCTGTTCGACTACGGGCGCTTCACGGCGCTCTACGAGGCCGTCATCCACGATGTCGCGCGCTTCGATGCCGGCATCGAGGTGCTGACCATGAATCAGCATTTCCGCATCAACTACGACACGCCCTATATCCGCAACCTGCCGACGCGGCTCGAAATCACCACCTCCGATCGCAACACTACCGGCACCGAGGTAATCGGACCTTTCTACGAGGATGCTTTCCGGATCGAGCTCGATGCTTTCCACCGGGCCATCACCACCGGCGAAAAGCCGAAGACGACCCTCGAAGATTCTCTCGCGGATCTGCGGCTGTTTGCCGAGGTTGGACGTCACTTTTTGCGTCCATAGGCCATAAACTTCTGCCAGTGGCCGGGCCCTTCCACCGTCACGCAGGTGTCATGCAAGTGCGGTTAATGCGCCCTGACGGCGCCCGGAATGATTCAGGTGATCGTCGTCACAATGGAATTTCTGTTCCATTTTTCGCTTGCCAGCGGCCCGGCTCGGACTAGTCTTGCCGCACGGTCAGCGAGAGATTGACCAGCCGCGGGAGACCCCGACGGCGAACCCAGGGAGACAAACGATGAAACGTCGTGCGTTCATGCTTTCGGTCGGTGGCGCTGCCGCCGGCATGGTGCTTCTGCCGCGTATGGCCTTTGCGGCCCCGGGCACGATCGACTGGTACACCTCGTCCGATTCCAACATCCTCGACTTCTGGACCAACGTCGTTAAGCCGAAGTTCGAGGCGGCCAATCCGGGCGTCATGCTGAACCTCGTCGACGCCGGTGACGGCGCCGGTCAGTTGGCCATTGCCGACCGCGCGCTCGCCGCCATGCAGACCAGCACCGATCCGCAGGCTGACTATTTCGAGTCGGGTGACCCGCGTCTCCCGGCCGGCGCCATCGAAGCCGGGCTTTACGTAAACCTCAAGGAAGCCGGCCTCTCGAACTGGTCGAAGATCAACCCGCTGGCCATCGACACCGATTTCTCGGTGCCGTATCGCGGCTCGCAGGTGCTGCTCGCCTATGACACCGCCAAGCTCGACCCGGCCGGCGTACCCAAGTCCTGGGCCGACCTCGTCGCCTGGATCAAGGCGAACCCCGGCCAGTTCATCTATAACCGTCCCGACAAGGGCGGCTCGGGCGGCAACTTCGTCCGTCGCGCCATTTACGAGGCGAACGGCAAGGACCCAGCGGCGTTCACGACGTCGAACTTCACCGCCGAGGGGGCCGAGAAGGCCCTGACTCCGGCCTGGGACATCCTCAAGGACCTCTCGTCGTCGCTGTTCGATGGTGG
>CAIMLX010000099.1 GCA_903842455.1 uncultured Hyphomicrobiales bacterium
CTCGCACCACGATGGCACCGATCCCAACCAGTCTCCGCCCCGAATCTTGCCCGGGTTGAACTTCACCGGACTTTCGATAGTCCCGAACCAGGGGTGGCTCTTCGCCTCGGCGTTGATCTCGGCGGTTAGCGCCTGCAGTGCTGCGATGTAGTCGCCCGCCGCCAGGATGGCATGGGCGCCCGGCGCGGCAGACGCAAGCACATGCCCCGGCTGCCCGAGGATACGCAACCGGAACCAGACTGAGCCCAGCTCGGCGCGGATGATCTTGTGCCCCATGCTCTCCGGGATCAGCGCCGCGTCGGCCCGATAGCCGCGCACCAGCGTCGACAGCGCCCCGTTGCCGGTGCATTCCTCCTCGCTGACAGTTTCGACATGGACAGTCGATGCGGGTTCAAGGCCCAGCTGGCGCAACGCATCGAGGGCGAAGACCATCGCCGACACGCCGCATTTCATGTCGGCGGCGCCCCGGCCGTGCATCCAGCCGTCGATGATCTCGGCCTTGAACGGATCACGCGACCAAAGCTCCGGCGCACCCGTCGGCACGACATCGATGTGTCCCTGCAGGATCAGGCTCTTGCCCGCCGGCCTTTCGACCCGGTGGGTCGCCACCACCTGCACGGCTTTGCTGTAGTCGACATCGACCACCATCGAGTAGCCCGGCAGCCCTTCGATAGCGACCTCGTCGATGGTGTACCGATCGACCTCCCAGCCCCGCGCGGCGTACTCTCCCGCCAACCAGTCCTGGCATGGCCCCTCGTTGCCGCGCGTCGTGTCGAAGGACACCAGTTTCGCCAGCCAGTCGGTTTGGGCGGCAAAGCCGTCGGCGACGGCCTGCCTCAGGGCCAGGTGGTCGATGTTCACCTCACATACCCGTAGACGTCGCGCGCGGTCTCAGGGGTGATCATGCCGTTCTTCAAATCCTCGGCTACCAGCGCGCGGTCGCGTTCCTTCGGATCGCCGATCCCACCGCCATTGCCGGTGATGACACGGATGATGTCGTCGGTATGCGTCGTCAGGCCGGTCACGAACGCGTAGTGCTCACTGGTACCGTCCTTGCCGAGGTAACGCACGTAGTTGGGCGACCCCTCGTGGCCGCCATCGAGCGACCACGCGGGGAACTTCGAGCGGGTATAGCCGACGGTGAGGAAGCCGTTGTCGGCACGGACCCGGTAGTCCATCACGATGCCGCGGCCACCGCGAAATTTGCCCTCGCCACCGGGCTCCATATTGAGCTCCATGCGGTCGACATAGAGCCCGTTCCGAGCTTCATTGATCTCGGCCGGACAGTTGAACGTGTCGCCATGAAAGCCGCAGAAGATGGCGCTGTTGCCGTCGCCGGTGCGGGATGCGCCCCAGCCGCCGAGCTGCGGCTCGATGATCGTGTACTGCCGTCCGGTATCGGGATGTATACCGCCGATGAAGGTGCCGCAGACCGAAGCGAAGTGTCCGGCTGCCAGTCGATCCGGCATGTGCGGCGCCAGGCACCGCCACATCAGGTCGTACACCCGCAACTCGACCTCGTAGTAGAACCCGTGCGGCGCCGGTTCGATCGCCTCGAACACCGAGCCGGGGCGGGTCAGTAGCCGGATCGGGCGGAAGGAGCCTTCGTTGGCTGCTGAATAGGGGTCGGTCAGTGACTTGAAGATCATCTGCGCGCAGATCATCACGCCGTCGCGGCTGCTGTTGACCGGGTTCCTGGACTGGTCGGGATTGTCCCTGAGATCGACAGTGAACGCGGTGTCGTCGATGGTGATCTTGACGTTGAAGATCCGGCCGTCGTCCTGTTCCTCGGAGAATGCAAAGCTGCCTTTGGGCAGGGTCTTCAGCTCGCGCAGCGAGACCTGTTCGCCGAAATCCATGAACGACGCCATGGCGCGCGCAAATGTTTCGACACCGTACTTGTCGGCCAGCTCGACCAGCCGCTTGGCGCCCGTACGCACAGAGGCGATGGCTGCCCACACGTCGCCCTCCAGCACGTCCGGCATGCGCGAGTTGACCTTGAGGATATCCATCACAGAGCGGATCGGCTCCCCCCGGGAAATGATCTTGATCGCGGGCAGCCGCAGGCCCTCCTGGAAGATCTCGGTGGCGTTGCCGCTCAGCGATCCCGGCGCCATGCCGCCGACATCGGAGTTATGGGCGATGTTCGCGGTCCATGCGATGATCCGGTCGCCGACGAATACCGGCATGGCGACGATGATGTCGTTGAGATGGGTGACGCCCCCATAATAGGGGTCGTTGGTGGCGAAGACGTCGCCCGGTTCGATGTCACCAGGCTGGCCGTGACGCTGCAGGATGACCTTCACCGCCTTGTCGAGCATGCCGACAAAGGCGGGGATACCGGCGCCGGAAGTGGCCAGCGCCCCCTCACCGTCGGTGATCCCGGTGCCCATGTCGAGCACCTCGTAGATGATCGAACTCATCGCGGTCTTCTTCATCACCGCGAACATCTCGTCGGCGGTGGCCTGCAGCGAGTTCTGGATGATTTCGAGGGTGATCGGATCGTCGCTTGCCGTTGTCATTTCCGGTCTCCTCCGATGAGCTCGATATGGATGTTGCCGTAGCCGTCCACGGCCCCGCGACTGCCGGGATGAACCACTATTGTGGTCCCCGGATCCTCGATCACCGCCGGACCGGAAAACGCCATACCCGGTTCGAGCCTGGTACCGTCGTAGATCGCGGCGCGATCGACGCCTTCGAGGGCATAGTCCACATCGCGATGCCCCTTGAGGGCCACCTCGGACGAGGCGGTCGAGGGCGCCCGTTCCTTCATCGTGAGTTTTCCGACTTCGGCCGAGGCCACCAGATGGATCCCGACCATTTCGACCGGTGCGCCGAGCCGGTAAGTGTATTCGCGCTCATAGGTGTCGTGGAACGTCGCTTCGATGTCCCCGAGGCGGGCATCGGTGATCGTACCGCTCTCGATCAGCACCTCGGTGGTATGCTCCTGGTTCTGATAGCGGAACTTGCCGTAGCGCTTGAAGCTAAGCCGTGAGCCGTCGACGCCTTCCGCGCCGAACTGCGCCCGCGCCTGATCTTCGGCGTCGGCGAACACGGCCTCGATGCCCGCAGCGGCGCCAGACCTCAGGTCCGCCAGCCGCGTGACGAAGTAGTCGCGCCTGAGGTCCGACATCATCATGCCCCAGGCCGAAAACACCGACGCCCCCGCCGGAACCACCACCTTCTTGACGCCGAGTTCCTTGCCGAGCGCCACCCCGTGCATCGGGCCGCCGCCCCCGAACACCACCAGTGTGAAGTCTCGAGGGTCGTAGCCACGGTTCAGCGACACCAGCTTGAGGGCGTTGACCATGTTGTTGTTGGCGATCCGGATGATACCGCGCGCTGCTTCGTCGATGCTGACACCGAGCTTGTTGGCAACCCGGGAGAGCGCCGCCTCGGCGGCCTCCATGTCGGCGACGATCTCGCCGCCACAGAAGTAATCCTTGTTGATGCGGCCGAGCCAGAGGTTCGCGTCGGTGGTCGTCGCTTCGGTTCCGCCCCGTCCATAGGCCGCCGGACCAGGCATCGCCCCGGCCGATTTCGGTCCCACATGGAGCTTGCCGAAGTCATCGACCCAGGCGATCGACCCCCCACCGTTGCCGATCTCGACCAGGTCGACCACCGGAACCATGATCGGGTAGCCCGACGAGGTGCGGTCACGCTCGATCCAGTAGTCGGTCTTGATCTTCACTTCGCCATTCTCGATCAGCGAGCATTTTGCCGTCGTGCCGCCGATGTCGAGGGCAAGAACTCTCGGCTCACCGATGAGCTTGCCCAGTTCGGCTGCCCCCCAGAACCCCGAAGCCGGCCCCGACTCGACCATGGTGATCGGGATACGCGACACCGACTCGAGGGAGTCGACACCACAGTTGGACTGCATGATGTAGGGGCTGTGCCGAAACCCCTTGGCGCTGAGACCGGCAGCCAGGCGGGACAAGTAGCGCTCGGCGGTGGGCTGCACATAGGCCGAGAGCACGGTCGTGCTCGCCCTTTCGTACTCGCGCCACTCGCGCGTGATCTGGTGGGAGGCCACCACGGAGACATCGGGCCACAGCCGCTGGATTTCTTCGACCGCGGCCTTCTCGTGGCTGGTGTCGGCGTAGGAGTGCAGAAAACACACTGCAATTGCCGCCACGCCCTCGGCCCGAAAATCATCGAGAATAGCCGGCAGGCCGCCGAGCTCGAGCGGCCGCAGCTCGGCACCCCGGTAAGTGATGCGCCCCGGAAGCTCGCGCCTCAGGTAGCGCGGCACGAAAGGCTTGGGCTTCTGGTAGTGCAGGTTGAAGAAGTCCGGCCGGTTGCCACGGGCGATCTCGAGTGAATCGCGGAAACCCTCGGTGGTGATCAGCCCGACCTTGACGCCCTTGCGCTCGGTGAGCGCGTTGATCACAACGGTCGTGCCATGCACGAGGAAATCCACGGCTTTGGGATCGATGCCGCCCTTTGCCAGCACGTTCAGCACGCCCAGTTCGAAGTCCGGTGGCGTCGTGTCGACCTTGGCCGTCGTGAGCCGGGATTCTCCCGTCACTAGATCGGTCTCGAAACACACCAGATCCGTAAACGTCCCGCCCACGTCGGTGGCGACGCGTATTGTGCTTGCGGCCATCAGTATTGTACCCCAACCCCAGAAGTTGCCCTCGCGCGTCCACCGGCACCGGCGCGAACCTTCAGCAAGCTAGGCACCGTTCCGGTCCGACGACAATCCCCAAAAAGCCGCCCTTCGATTCGGGTCGTGACGTACCAATTCTCGCACCGGAGACCGACACGCGAACATCAAGTCGTGGATCAAGGCGTCGCGTACCTCGTAACGCTTGGCATCGATCAGTCTGGGCGCAAGCTTCTTGCGCATACGCCTGAAAACAGGCCGAGCCCGCGTCAGGGGACAATTTCGAAGCCCTTGGAGGGGTTTGCAGTGGTCTGGCCAAACTGCCTGGTTGGCGCAGTCTGTCAATCACCGGCCAATTGCGGTCGCCGGCAGAAGGCCGCTTTGCGCCAGAGGTGGTCGCTGACCTTGTGCTGCGAGGGGGCTGCCGGCACCCCGGCCGAGGAACAGCGGTACAGCGGCAGGCTGGCGGACGGTGGCGTTCCTGGGCGCACCATTGACGGCCCCGGCCAATACTACTAGCTGCGGCTACAGGGCACTCCAGTGGAGGTATAGGGTGGATCAGCCAGTTGAGGTCCTCGATCTGCAGCGCATGTTGTTCGGCGATCAGTCGCCGCTGTTTCTGGTTGAGATCGCCGTAAGGACGCTGATCGTCTACCTGTACACGTTGCTTCTGCTGCGCTGGCTCGGCAGCCGAACCATCGGCCAGCTCTCGACCGTCGAATTCCTGTTGGTCATCGCGCTCGGCTCGGCCGTGGGTGACGCGATGTTCTACCCGGATGTGCCGCTGCTACATGCGCTTCTGGTGGTCACTGTGGTCGTGGTCGCGAACAAGGTGCTCGACATCCTGATCGCCCGTAGCAAACGCGCAGAGCGCCTGCTCGACGGATCGCCGAAACAGGCCATCGAAAACGGCGTGATCGACAAGAGCTTCCTTTCCAACACCGCTCTCGGGATAAGCGAGCTCTCTCAACAACTGCGGCACCGCGGGATCGAGCACCTCGGACAGGTGGCTCAAGCCTTTGTCGAAGCTGATGGTGTGCTCACGGTCTATAGGGCATTGGAGGAACGCCCCGGACTACCGATCGTACCCCCATGGGAGATCATGGCGCCCGCAAAGCTAGGCGCTGGCGAGCCAGTGGTACGGGAGGCGATCCTGGCCTGCCATCGGTGCGGCACAACGCGCACCGTTCAGGCCGGTCAAACTGCGGGCGCCTGCGAATACTGTGGTAACGAAACGTGGACGCCGGCCCGCGCGAAACCAGCGTATCGACAAGCAGAATAGGCCGCCGATCATCCCCTAGCCGCGTGTGCCAAACCGGCTGACCAGGTCGGCAGCGAAGCCGCTCAGCCGCTGCACATCGGCTTCGGTGAACTCGTGCTGCTTCTAGTCGACAATGACCAGTGACCCAACGGTTTCTCCCGATGGGAGCGTCAGCGGCACCCCGGCATAGAAATCAACACCGTTGCTTTGCAGGTAGGGGTTCTCAGTGAGTTCGCCCCCGTTTTCGGATCGCACCACCAGCGGCACGCCCTGTTGCACGATGGTCTCCGTCAATCGGTAGGCGTCCGGATCATCCTTGTGCCGCTCGTCGTCGAGCAAGTTGATCGTTGCGACGGGAACGCCCATCGCATGAGCCACTTCCTCGAGCGCACGCCCCAACGCGTCGTCGCCGCGTCCCGCGCCCTTGAAGGGCTGCGCCACCTTCGAACGTTCGGCATGAATGGCATCTAGGTGGCCCTCGATCGCGTCCACCGTGTCCTTGAGATCGTGAGTCAATCGATCGACCCGCAGGCTCTCAGCGGTCGCGCCATTCCCCTCGTCATCCAGCACGCACACCATAACCTTGACGCCGGGCCTGATCGACTTGAGCCGCTTCGAGACGTAGCGGGTTTGCGCCTTTATTTCAGAGCCGAAGTAGATGAGGTAAACGATCTCGGCACCGTCGATGTCGATGCGTCCGATGCTTTCCTGTCGGACCGCCATCGGCGGAAGCACACGCGAGGCGATCCCCTTGGCTGCCAAGCGCTGTGCGACTACGCGGGCACCGGAATCGTCGATTTCGGTTCGACCTCCCACCAGGATGATCGCACCGCCATCGATGATTTCGCCTTCACGGATCTCTTCGATCACCGCATCAAGGCTGGTGGTGAGCGCCCGCCGTTGGGTCAGGGATTCCGGCGCGTCCGAAAGCTCGCTGCTGGCCAGGCGCAGGGCCGGAAGCAGCACCTCGGTCTGAAAGGCCAGCACGCCCTTTTCCTCGACGATCTCATCGGCGATCTGGATCGCCTCCTCGGTATCGCCCCTGAGCATCCGCTGGTAGAGGCGTTCGGGAGGATCGAGTACGGGCTCGCTTCCCAGCAGGGTTTCGAGCACCCTGAACTGAGGGATGTGACGGCCAATGACGACGAGGCACACCGTCATTGGCGTAGCGAGGATCAGACCGGCCGGTCCCCACAGCGTCGCCCAGAACATTGCCGATAGGAGGATGGCGATGGGCGAGACGCCGGTGCTCGAGCCGTAGACCCGAGGCTCGACGACGTTGGCTGTCGTCAGGTCGATTATGAGGAACAGCGCAAGCGTCGAAAGAAGCATGCCCCAGCCGGCGTCCATCGAGAACGCCAGGAGGATCGGAAGCGAGGCGACAAGCAGGCCGCCGATGAAGGGAATGTAGCGGAACAGCATGATCATCAGGCCCCACAGGATGGCCCCGGGCACACCGATAATGAGCAGCCCCACTCCGAACAGAACGCCATAGCCGACATTGATGCCCAGCTGGAGGAGAAGGTAGCGCCCCACTCTCTGGCTCGCGTCGCCCATCGCCAGAGTGGTGGTGCTGTAGCCACCCCGGCTCACAAGGCGAATGAACCGCTCCTGCAGTTCGCGACGGCCGAGGAGCAGGAACACGAGGAAGATGGCAACGATGGCCCCGGTGGCCAGTGGACCGGCGAGCGTACCCAGCAGTGTGGTGACGACGCCCAGCGGATTTCCGACGTCGTTGGCGATCGTGACGGGCACCGGGCTACTCGAGCGTCCAGCCTGGCCGACCTCTTCGTCTGGTTGCGAGATCTGTTCGGTCAGCGAGCCCACCGCGCCGGTAATCCTGTCGAGGAAACCGCCGCCCCCAAGCTGTTCCTGCAAGTCGTTCAGCTTGTTGGCGATCGTGGTCTGGTAAGCTGGCAATTCGGCGGCGATCTGCAGCAACTGAGTACCGGCCACGTAGGCAAAAAGCCCCAGCGAAAGCAGCGCGGACAGGACGCTCAGGATAACGGCGACCGGTTCCGGCAGGCGCAGCCGACGAACGAAGAGATCGACAAGGGGGCTCAGCGCGAAGGCCAGGAGTATGGCCAGGACCAGGGGGACCAGTATCCCTGCTCCAAGATAGAGCAGTGCGACGATGATGGCGAAGGTCGCAACCGTCTCGAAGACCCCATGGCGGGTCAGCGGTCGGTCGATTGGCCTCATGGGCATTGTGCGTCTCCTGGCCGACGGCCAACTTGCGATAGTTCAGTCGGCCGATGCCCGAAGGCCTCGCGTAGGCCTTAAGGGGCTTCGCGCCCGGCAACACCTTCTTGGTCGCGGTCCAGATCGGCGAGATCACATGCCCCACCACGGGGATGGCGATCGCGCCTGCAACCACGCCGGCGGTGAGGTAACCGAGGGTCTCGACGAACCAGCCGACTACACCACCGAACGCGGTACCCGCGGACACCGACGCGTCATGGATGACGTCGCCCGGCCAGTGGAGACCGAAGTCGTGGACGCCATGCACCAGGATGCTGCCGCCAACCCAGATCATGGCCGCAGTCCCCACGATAGTCAGGCCGATGAGGAAATATGGCATGCCCACGACGATGGCCCGGCCCACGGCCCGCGTTGGACCATTCCCTTTACCATCCCGCGCCATCCACAGGCCGAAGTCGTCCGCCTTCACGATCAGGGCCACGGAGCCATAAACGGCGACGGTTATGCCGACCGCCACAAGCAGCAGCACAACGGCCTGGGTGACGAAACTCTCGCCGGGCAGCTCGTTCAATGCGATGGCCATGATCTCAGCCGACAGGATGAAGTCGGTCTTGATGGCGCTGCCGACCTTGGCTTCCTCGAGCGACTTGGCGTTGATGGCCGCTGGCTCGAGTGCGGCTTCATGCTCATGCGCAGCCTTGGGGGCAAGGATGTGCCAGACCTTCTCGACGCCTTCGTAGCAGAGATAGGCACCCCCCAGAATCAGCAAGGGCGTAATCGCCCAAGGCAGAATGGCGCCCAGGAGCAAGGCGGCCGGCAGCAGGAACAGGAGCTTGTTCTTTATCGAGCCTTTGGCGATTCGCGCGACGATGGGCAACTCGCGATCCGCTGAAAACCCGGTCAGGTATTTCGGCGTCACTGCGGCATCGTCGATGACAGCCCCGCTGGCCTTGAGGCCGGCCTTCATCGCCATGCCGCCCACATCGTCAAGGGACGCCGCAGCGACCTTGGCAAACGCTGCAACGTCGTCGAGCAGCCCTAGTAGTCCAACGCTCATGACTTATCCATGTCTCTGGCGGTGACGGTACTGCCCTTCACCTGTGAGACTAACGAGAACGGAGGTCTACGGGTTGCCGAGGCACGACCCTGACCCGACGTGCCTTTCCCTCCCCTCGCGTGTCGTCCACTAGTTCTTCGGCAAGGCGTCAGTTGTGGGCGACGCCAAGGCAGCCCCGGACTGTGCCGGCGCGACGCTGCGCAGCCCTCGGGAATCTACCGCGCCGGGTGGTACGACAACTCGGATGGATTGATTGTCAGTTCTCTTTTGTCGGTCCGACACGTCTGGCTGTGCCTAGCACGAGGTCGTGCGGCCGGTTGATGAAGATGGATTCCATCCCATGAGCAGCAGCGATGGCGCCGCCTGTGCTCGGGCCGAGGATGAGCAGGGCCGTGGCCCACGCGTCGGCGGTCATGCAGGTTTCGGCTAGAACCGTAACGGCAGCTGGCCCGTTGACAACCGGTTCCTGCCGACGGGGATCGATGGTGTGCCCATAGCGAACACCGTCGATGTCGACGAAGTGCCGATAGTTGCCCGATGTGGCGACCGCGCCATCGGTCAGTTCCAGAACGCCTTCGGGCTCGCGGCTGCCAGCCTTGGGTTTCTCGACGGCGACACGCCACGGCGTGCCGTGCGGCTTGCCACCCGACGCGCGAAGCTCGCCATCGATGGAAACGAGGAAGTGCGCGATACCATGCGAGCCCAGGACCCGGGCCAGTTCATCGACGCCAAAACCCTTGGCGATACCCGAGAGGTCGAGGGTGACGTTGGTCAGCTTGCGGACCCGGAGCCGCTCGGTATCCATTTCAATGCAGAGATGTGCCGGGCGTCTCGGGCCCGGGTTGGCTGTGGCCTGGGGCCTTTCCGCAGCAGGATTGCTTCCGAAGCCCCAGGCCGAAACGAGGTCACCGACACCGATATCGAAGGCACCCCCGGAGAGGCGGCCAATCTCAAGACCGGCAGCGAGCACCGCGCCCAATTGCGACGGCACATCACACCAGATGCCGGTCTTGAGGCGATTGAGCCGCATCAGGTCGGAGTCCGGCTTCCAGGTCGACATCTGGGCGTCGACCGCATCGACCGCGGCCTGAAGGTCACGGCCGACTTCGCGATGATCGATCCCCGAGGGCGCGTACAACACGGCAGAGTAACGGGTCCCCATTGTGGGTCCATTGATGACCTTCCGCACCAGCGAGACGATCGGCAGCGACTGGGTCGCAGGTTGGCCGAGTTCAGTACGCATCTTCGAGATACCGCCCTTCAAGTTTGAGGTCGTTGGCCGAAAGACCGAGGGGAGCGAGGCAGACGTCGATCGCCTGCCGCACGCCATCGGCCATGTCACGTCCGCCACAGACCATGATCTGGGCACCCTGCCGGACCAGTTGGCGGAGGTTCTCGGCCTCTTCGAGCAATCTGGACTGGACGTAGCCGCCACCCATGACGCGAGAGAAACTGGCGTTCAGCGAGGCGAGACGGCCATCGTCGAGTGCGGCCTTGAGGTCCTCGCGATAGAGGAAGTCCGATGCAGGATCTCGCGCTCCGAAGAAGAGGTGCACGGGGCGGTGGGTGCGGTTGTGGCGCACGAACCCCGCGAGCGGAGCAATGCCAGCTCCGGCACCGATCAGGATCAGCGGCCGGCGCCCCCGCTGCGGCCGGAAGTCGGGGTTGGGGCGGATGAAGAGGTCGATCTCGTCGCCAGGAGACAGGGCACAAAGGAACTCCGAGCAGAGCCCGCCCGACTGCTTCCGCACGCAGATTTCCAGCATGCCGTCGCGGGAGGCGGATGCGAGGGAGTAGTAGCGTGGCAGGTTGCTGCCGGGGGGCACGATGCCAACCAGATCGCCAACCTCGAAGCGCGGCAACCGCCCCCCGAACCAGGTTCCGGAACTGGGTGCTGCGAAGCGCAGCACAACCACCGGCGCCTGGACTTCCATACCGTAAAGCGTCCGCTCTGCAAGGACGAGCTTCCGGGTCGCTGGCAGCGCCGGGACATGGCTGAGGGCCAACTGCAGACCCAGCTGCTCCCCTAGCAGCGTCCCCCACGCGGCAAAGTGAGCCGATGACTGGCGATCGACGCCGCAGATCGGCACCATGCGCCGCAGGCCTTTGGCGTGCAGCGCCGCATCGACGTCGGCAGCAAAGCCGCAGAACCTGGCGAAGCCCTGGTCGCCAAACCCCAATACAGAAAAGCTCGGGGTGGAGTCGAAGTGCGCCAGCCTGGCGAGAAACTGCCGCCCGGAGGCCGGCGCTACGCCGTCGCCATAAGTCGCTGCCAGAACAATGAGCCGCGTTGCGCGGGGATAGCTGCGGCGCAGGTCGTTCATCGCGGCGACATGGACGCGCTGGCCGTGCTGCCGCAGGGCATCGTGCAGGGTCGCGGCAAAACCCCAGGTGCTGCCGGCCTCGCTCCCAACGAGGATGACGGTATCGGCCTCGCGCCAGGTCGCATTGCCGGCGATGTGCGGGGTGTTGCGGCGGCGCGTCCACCAGATGATCGTACCGGTTATGGCAAGGAGGGGCACAGTCAGTGCAGCCAGCCCGACGACCAGCGCGATCATCGGTGCGCCCTGCCCGGTATGCAGCAGATAGACGAACTCGTAGACCTGCTGCCACGCGTCATTGGGCGTGAACGACAGCAGCTCGCCAGTGCCCTGATCGACAAAGCCCTGTCCCGCGGTGGTCGTCACAGCAAAGACGTCTGTCGCATCGCCGGCCGCCGGAAAGCTGAGTTCGCGCAGGTCGGACAACGGGATCGCGGCGAGTGCAGCCAGCGACCCCACGGGCGCAATGGTCTCACCGACGCTGGCTGGTGGCAGGGAAAACATCTGGTCGGCAGTTTCGGACAGCAACTCGAAATTGACGGCCGACATGTAGGCGCCGGTCACGGAGGTCATCAGCAGGGCGACAACGCCGATGCGCGCCAGGTCGGTATGCAGCCGCTGCGAGCCGGTTCCCCGGGACTTGCCAAGGAGCTTGCGCCAGCCGCCCAGCTTGGCGACCAGCAGCAGCAGACCACTGAGTGCCAGCGCCACAATCGCGACAGCCGATACGCCGGATGCGCCGTGGCCAATGTCTCCGAGGAGGAACGAGCGATGCAGGTCGGTGACGAAGGTGAAGAACGCGGATGGCTCGTAGGCACCGGTCGCTACGCCTGTTTCGGGATCGATGACGACGGCGCTGTTGGCGCCGTCATTGACCCCGTAGGCAACCAGTCGCCCCGAAGCCGAACGGACAAGCCGCTCAACGCCACTCATGTTCTGCGACACCGGCCCCGCAACATCCGCCACAGAGGTCGCATCGACCGACGGCCGGATGGTTACAGCATCGGCAAGCGGCTGCAGAGACAGGACGAACCCCGTAACCGCCATGAAGATCACAAGCAGGGCGGCGCCGAGTCCCGCTAGCGCGTGGAAATTACGCATGACGTGCTCGCTATAGACCGATCGCGATCTTGCTGACGTAACCCGTGCCGCTGACGGTGGCGGGCGCAGAGTTGAGGTCGATCACCGCATCGTCGCTGAACTGGAAGCCGTTCTCGACTGCGGTATCGACGTGGATCTGATAGCCCGCATCGAGCAGCGTGTCGGCGAGGTCGGCATGAACTGTCAGCGTTTCCCCGCTGCCGACGCTGGCGCCGGTGATGCCGTCGAGAGTGATCTGTCCGCCCGTAGACGCCGCACTGATCCAGCCAGGCAGGTCGCGGTAATACTTGGTCTTCCGGCCGGCAACCCAGAGCGTAGAGTCATAACTTCCGTCTGGCTTGGTGAGGTAGACTGCGACATAGGCTGCGTGGCCGGAATATCGGACCATGGTGGTCTCGATGGTGATGTCTCGCGCCATCGCCAGACCGGGGGCAATGAGCGCCGTTGCCAGCATCAGCGCTGAAATGAGTTTCTTCACGTGCCGATACTCCTCTTTCACGTTCGATGCCGGCAATGGATCATGCCAAGCTGACGGCAAGCTGAAGCCAGGACGGTTTCTCGTTCAGCCTCGCGTCAGGTTCGGCAACTACAAGGCTCCGGGGAGCGCGAAGCGTGAGAGTCCTGCTGATCGAAGATGACCATGTGCTGGGCGCCGCCATTCGCGACTATGTGCTTTCCATCGGGCATGCCGTCGACTGGATGAAGCGGATCGACGATGCGCGGCTGGCGATCGCCGGCGTCAACTACGAGCTGGTACTGCTCGACCTCAACCTGCCGGATGGCCGTGGCCTCGACCTGCTGCGGGACTTGCGCTCGGCGGGCAGCACTGTCCCCGTGATCATCACCACCGCGCAGGATCAGATCGCCGTGCGCATCGAAGGGCTGAACTCGGGCGCCGACGACTACCTCGTCAAGCCGTTCGATCTTTTCGAGATGGGCGCCCGCATCGCCGCCGTCGCCCGGCGGTATGGCGGCAGCCCGGCGCCCGAGATTGCCGTGGCAGGGGTCACCATCGACCTTGGCCGGCGGACCGCACTTGTGGACGGAGAGAATGCCAGCCTTACGGCGCGCGAATGGGCTGTGGTCGAGCGGCTGCTGGCGCGGCGGGGCGGCATCGTCACCAAGCCCGAGATCGAGGACTCGCTGTACGCCTTCGGCGCCGAGGTCGAGAGCAATGCCGTGGAGGTTTATGTGAGCCGGTTGCGCAAGAAACTCGGGCGGGATTTCGTCGAGACCATACGTGGACTTGGCTATCGGGTGAAGGCGTGAAGCGTCGCCCCTCCATCGCCATCCGCCTCGCGCTCGGACTCACGGCGGGCATGGCATTGCTCTGGGTGGGGGCTGGCGCGATTTCCGTCGGCGTCATGCAGCGCGAACTTCACGAAGCCTATGATGACAGCCTGCAGCAGAGTGCCGAGCGGCTACTGCCACTGGCCGTGCACGAGCTGCGCGAGCGCCACGACGTTGGGCGCCTGATTGTCGGAGACGATGGCGACATTGATGGTGACGAAGGGGACGATGACGCCGGCAACGTTCGCCGGCCGGTGCCGCACGATCCGAGTTTCACCTACCTCATCCGCGACCCCACAAGCCAGGTCATCCTCCGCGATCGTCATGCCAGCGATCTGGTCGTTCCGAGCGACACTCCTGCAGGCTTCGGCGAACTCGACACCCAGCGCATTTTCAGCCTGACGGAGCAGCGCAGCGGCTATTCCATCGTCGTGGTGGAGACCAGCGACCGCCGGCTTACGGGGCTGCGCGACAGCATTGCGGCACTGGGGCTGCCTTTGCTCGCCCTGTTGCCGCTGATGGCGGGGGGCATCTGGCTGGCCATGCGCCTGGCTCTCCGTCCGCTCGAGGTGCTGCGGAGGGATATTGCCCTGCGCGATAGCCGTAACCTGGAGCCGCTGCTATCGGACGGTCACCCGGTCGAGCTGGCCCCAATCGCCGAAGCGGTAGGAGGCCTTTTGACCCGGCTGAAATCGGCCCTCGACGCGGAGCGTTCGTTTGCTGCGCGGAGTGCCCACGAGTTGCGAACCCCGATTGCGGGGGCCCTCGCCCAAACGCAGCAGCTGGCCGCCGAGCTTGCCAGCGGACCTGGTTCTGCACGCCTGCGGGAGATCGAGGCGGCATTGAAGCGACTGGCCGCACTTTCGGAGAAGCTTCTGCAAATGGCCCGCATCGAGGCTGGTTTTGCCAAGGTCGACCGCGAGATCGATCTGCTGCCGGTGCTGACCATGGTGATTGGGGACATCAATGCCGGCAGCATCTGGCGTGGACGTGTCCAGTTCGACGGTGGACCGGCCAACCTAGTGGCCCCCATCGATCCGGACGCCTTCGCCATCGCGGTTCGCAATCTCGTCGAGAATGCCCTCAAGCATGGGGAACAAGACAGCCCGGTGCTCGTGCGCGTCGACGATAGCGGGACCGTATGTGTTCGCAATTCCGGCGTTGTGGTCGGCGCTGCAGAACTGGCCCGCCTGGGACAGCCCTTCGTGCGCGGCGCAACCACAGCCGACGGCAGCGGCCTCGGTCTATCAATCGCCCGCTCGATCCTCGAGCAGGCCGGCGGACTGCTTGTGCTAAGCTCTCCTGCCCCTGGCACCGCTGATGGCTTTGAGGCTGCAATGGTGCTTCCCAATACTCGACACTGAGCAACGCCCCCATCAGAGGACACAGTTCTTTCTGTGAACGACCATGACTCTTCCTTACCAGTCTGCCCACGAGGAACTCCACTTCATCAACCGCTCCGGCTGGTTGCGTGCCGCGGTGCTGGGGGCCAATGACGGCATCGTCTCGGTCTCGTCGCTGATCGTTGGTGTTGCAGCTGCCGATCCGGGACCTGGAGCCATCCTGATCGCCGGGGTGGCCGGGCTTGCCGCCGGCGCCATGTCGATGGCGGCTGGTGAGTACGTGTCGGTCAGCTCCCAATCTGATATCGAGCGGGCAGACATCACGCGCGAACGGCAGGCCTTGATCGATACCCCGGCCGAGGAAGAAGCCGAGCTCGCCTCCATCTATCAGTCGCGCGGACTGTCACCGGCAACTGCGGCGCTGGTTGCAAGAGAGCTGACCGAGAAGGACGCCCTGGGCGCCCACGTCAGGGACGAACTTGGCCTTTCCGATCTTCACAGCGCCAACCCGCTGCAGGCGGCACTGGCCTCCGGCCTGACCTTCACGGTCGCAGCGGCATTGCCGCTGATCGCTGCGGTGCTGGCGCCAGCGGGCACGACCATTCCGGTCGTTGTCGTGACCACCCTCATCTGTCTGGCGGGGTTAGGGGCGCTTGGCGCGCAGGCTGGTGGCGCACCACTGCTGCGACCGACCATGCGCGTGCTGTTCTGGGGCGCGGCCGCGATGGCGATTACTGCCGGGGTGGGTCGCCTTTTTGGCGTCAGCGTTTAGCAATCGCCTAACGTAGTTCGAGCCCGATCAGTGAACGGCCTGCGCTCGTTGCTTCGCTAGCGCGAACAAAAATCACGGGTTGTCGCGGCTGGTGTTGCTACATTCGGCTTGTTCGTCGGGGTATCCGTAGAGCGGCAAGGCTGGGCCCGGTGCTCAGGAAACAGCGAGAAACTTGGACAACATGGCCGATGTGACAACCCCGCTGAGAAGAGCGCCCTCCCGAGGAGGGATCGTTGCGCTCCTCCGCCCCTATTGGCTCTGGATCGCCATGTTGGTCGTCCTCACTATCGTCAGCAACAGCTTCAATCTCGTCATCCCCCAACTCATCTCGGCGGCAATCGATGGCATCGGCACACCAGAACTGTCACTGACCGGGCTGGTGCTGGAGTTCGCTGCGGTCGCCGCCGGCGTCTTCATCCTCACCTACCTGCAGTCGATCGTACAAACCTACACCTCCGAGCGCGTCGCCCGTGACTTGCGCGGAAAACTCGTCGCCAAGATCGCGCAACAGGATTTCGCTTATGTGCAGGCGACCTCGCCGGCGGTGTTGCTCACGAACCTGACCTCCGATGTCGACGCGATCAAATCCTTCGTCTCTCAGGCTATCGCATCGATTGTCTCGTCGGTCTTCCTGATCATCGGCGCCAGCGTTCTGCTGCTGCTTCTGAACTGGCAGCTGGCCTTGGTCGTACTGGCTGTTGTGCCCATCATCGGCATCGCGTTTTCCTACGTCCTGAGCCGCGTCCGCAAACTGTTCCGCAACTCTCAGGAAGCGATCGACTGGCTCAACCGGGTGATCAACGAGTCGATCCTGGGGTCCTCGCTCATCCGCCTGCTGAACTCTCAGGCACTTGAGTATGAGAAGTTCATCGCCGCCAATCAGCGCGCCAAGGACATCGGCATGCAGATCCTGGCGATGTTCTCGGCGCTGATCCCGGTCATCACGTTTTGCACCAACCTTGCCACTCTCGCCATCGTCGCCTTCGGCGGTCACCTGGTGATTTCCGGAGCAATGACGCTGGGCGACTTCACCGCCTTCAACTCCTACCTCTCGATCCTGATCTTCCCCATTCTGATCATTGGTTTCATGAGCAATGTCGTCGCGCAGGCCACGGCCTCGTATGAAAGGATCGTGGCCGTTCTCGAAGCTGCGGAGCCAAAGCCCTCTGGCACCCGCGCCGCCGACCTGACCGGAGCCCTTTCCGTCAGGCATCTCACTGTGCGCTACGGCCAACGCCTGATCCTCGACAATGTGAGCTTTTCCGCTGGGCCAGGCAGCCGCACGGCAATCATCGGTCCGACCGCCGCCGGCAAAACCCAACTGCTCTATGCCATCACTGGCCTGATCGAGCCCGATGCGGGCGACGTCACCTACGACGACCTGCCGCTAGCGGAACTGGACAAGCAGTCGTTGCATCGGCAAGTCGGCCTGGTGTTCCAGGACAGCGTTACATTCAATCTCAGCCTGCGCGAAAACATCGCCTTCTCCGACGCCGTCGACGACCAAAGCCTTCGAAAGGCCATTGCGACCGCCGAACTCGATGACTTCATTGCCACCCTGCCTGCCGGCCTCGATACCGTTGTCTCCGAACGAGGCACCAGCCTCTCGGGCGGCCAGAAGCAGCGCCTGATGCTGGCCCGCGCCCTTGCGCTCGACCCCAAAGTGCTGCTGCTCGACGATTTCACCGCTCGCGTCGATGTTCGCACAGAGCGGCAGATCCTGAGCAACGTGCGCGCCGGCTATCCCGGCATCACCCTGATCTCGGTCACCCAGAAGATCGCGCCGGTGGAAGATTACGACCAGATCATCCTGCTCATGGAAGGCAAGGTCCTCGCCATCGGCACGCACCAGCAGCTGCTCACCAGCTCGCCGGAATACGTCCAGATCTACTCCTCCCAGCAGAGCACCGAAGACTATGAGCTATCGGCTTAACACGCGCGACGACAATGCTGCCAACGAGCCGATATGGACCGCCCTCGGTCGCCTTCTGCCGCTGATGGTCGGTGAGGGGCGCAACGTCACCCTCGCGCTCGCCGCTATCCTCATCACTTCGGCCACCACGCTCACCGCGCCGCTGATCATCGGCCATATCGTCGACAGCTTCATCACTACCGGCGACTACATGGGCCTGTTCACATGGTCCGGCCTGCTGCTCGTCGTCTTCCTCGTCGGCCTCGTCACCAGCTATGTGCAAACCCGCACTATGGGCGGCGTCGGCCGGCGCATCCTGTTTAACCTGCGCAACGCCATCTTCACCAAGCTGCAGGATCTGCCGGTCGCGTTCTTCAACCAGAACCGCTCCGGCGACCTGATCTCGCGCATCAACAACGACACCGACAAGCTCAACCAGTTCTTTGCCCAGGCGCTGATGCAATTTCTCGGCAACGCCTTCCTGATCGTCGGCGCCGGCGTCTTGCTCCTAGTCCTCGACATCCGCCTGGGCGCGGTCGCCCTTGTCCCGGCAGTTCTGGTCCTGATCGTCACTCAGCTGATCGCCGGTTGGGTCAAGCGGGCCAGCTTCAAGAGCCTGCAGACCCTGGGCAGCCTCAGCGGCGAAATCCAGGAGAGCCTTGCCAATTTCAAGGTCATCGTCGCTTTCAACCGCGCCGACTACTTTCGCGACAAGTTCGGTGCCGCGAACGAGGCAAACTACGCCGCCTCGATCAAGGCCGGCATCGCCAGCAACGTGTTCACTCCACTCTACGGGCTCGCATCCAACTTGGGTCAGTTGGTGGTTGTTGCCTACGGCATCGTGCTCATAGGGTCAGGCGAACTGACCGTTGGTCTGCTGATCGGCTTTCTGCTCTACGTCACGAGCTTTTACACCCCGCTCCGCCAGCTCGCGACCATCTGGTCCTCGCTGCAACTCGCGCTGGCCGGGCTCGATCGCATCTCCGAGGTGTTGGCGCTTTCTTCTGACCTGGCAACTGCGCCTGCCGAGGCGGCGAAGCCGGGCCCGCTTCTCGCGTTCGAGGGCGTGTCGTTCGGGTATCCGGACGGTAAGGAGGTTCTCAAACAAGTGAGTTTTGCTCTCGAGCGTGGCAAGACCTACGCCTTCATCGGGCCCACCGGCGGCGGCAAGACCACCACCGCCTCGCTCATGGCCCGGCTCTACGACCCGGCACAGGGTCGCGTCACCCTGGATGGTGCCGATATCCGAAGTCTCTCCGCCGAGGAAAGAGCCGAGCGCATAGGCTTTATCCTTCAGGAACCCTTCCTCTTTACCGGCACAGTCCGCGACAACATCAGATACGGCAGCCACGCCATCGCCGCCCTGAGTGACGACGAGCTGAAAGCGCAACTCGATAGGGCAGGTCTTTCCGGGCTCCTCAGCCGTTTCGACCAAGGCCTCGACACGCCCGTCTCGTCGGCCGGCGATGCCATGAGCCTGGGGCAGAAGCAGCTGATCGCATTTATCCGCGCCGCCCTGCGTCAACCCGACCTGCTGATCCTCGACGAAGCTACCGCCAATATCGACACCGTCACCGAGAAACTGCTGGGCACCATCCTTAGCCAGTTGCCGCCGACCACCACCAAGGTGATCATCGCGCACCGGCTCAACACAATCGACAACGCCGACGAGATCTTCTTCGTCAGCGGCGGCAGCGTCGTTGCGGCGGGTTCGATGAAGAGCGCCGTCCGTATGCTGATGAATGGAGTAACCGCGAGTTAAGCCAAACTGGCGCGTAAGGGGCCAGCACCGGAGCTAGGTAGCGAAATGACTACTTCCCCCGACTGCAGGTCCGCCAGGTCAAACGCCCCACCGTAGTGAGCGGCTAGCATGACCTCCGTCAACGGCGAAACGCGACGTCGGCGCGATGCCAGCTTTGCCGCAGCAGCGGCGAGAGGCTTGGTAGGATGAACGTCAGCCGCACACAGATCAGCTCCTTGCAGAGGGGCAGCACATGCTTTCAATTTGCGGATGCTGACGTGGCAGGCCCAGTCCTTGCGGATTTGATCGTCACAAAACCCCGTACTTGGCGTAGACGTCGCGAAGGAAGGCGCCGGCTCGCAGTTCCTGCATCGAGTGATGCTCGCCGTTGATTTTGGCCAGAGCGACGCGCAGCACTTCGGCCTCCACCGCCTGCGGCACCACCACTACCCCGTCAGCATCACCGAACACCAGGTCGCCCGGCGAGACCTTGACCCCGCCGCAGACGACCGGCACGTCGATCGCCTGGATCTGTCCACGTCCCTTGCTGTCGAGCGGCGCTATGCCACCATGAAACACAGGAAGCTGCAGGGCGCGAATCTCGAGGATGTCGCGCACGAACCCGTCGGTGACACAGCCTGCAGCGCCGCGGGCCCGCGTCGCCGTCGAGAGCAGGCTGCCCCAGGGCGCAATGCGACTCGAGCCACCACAGGCGAACACTGCGACGTCACCGGGCTTCAGGTCGTCGACAATGGCTATCTCGAGCTCGTAGGGGTTCTCGCGCTCGTCGACATACGCGGTCTCCATATAGATGCCGGTTCGCGCCCGGCCGCAGAGCTTCAACTGCTCGTCGATCGGCCGGATCTGCGGCTTCATCGCCTGGTCTCGCACACCCACCGCGTCGAGCGCATCCGAGAGCACGGCCGCAAAGAGCTGCTCCCAGTCTGCCGGAAGTGGCGGGTTTTGCCGCGGGGCGAAGCTGGTCTTGGCTGTCATGGGAACTGTCTCGAAAGGAGGACCTGGAAGGTAGGTGCCGCTGTGGCCGGCGGGGGAAGTCGCAATCGAGCCAGAGCCTGCCAGTTACACCTGGTCAATGTACAGCGTGCCGTTGCCACTTTCGAACGGGCATGGAATGCAGTTCCGCGTCTGTGCGAGATCTGTGCCCTCGACCACCGAGGCAGCGCCGGCAGTGCCGCGCGGTCTTCTGCCGCTGAGTCCTGGCCGCTACCTGTCGATCTTGAGCTCGGAGGCTACTTCAAGGCTGCGATCTTCCCGCGCAAGAGTGCCGGGGGATGCCAAATGAGCAGCCAGGACGGCATCACGCTGATCGATCAGCGAGGCGATCTCTGTCTCGTAGGCGTCCAGCACGGCCGTCAGCCAGCGGTTGACGAGATAGGACGGCCGCGGCATCTGCACGTCGAACCGCTTGAGCAGCGGAATCGTCGTTGCGGCATCCGCCCAATCATCACCCACGACCCACTGGTTGACGGTAAAGAGCCGGTGCAACCGTCCGGCCGAGTCCACCCCTACTGCGATGAGGTGATGGACTGGTCCCCCGGGACCGGACGGACGGACGAAGCAATGGAAGTGACCATGTTCGACCTCTGCCTCGGCGGTCGGATGGCAGTGATAATACCACTGGGCACCGCTGTGCGGATCAAACACGTCACCCGGCGGGTAATGCTCCCAGCCAGCAATGCTATCGACGCCCTGAAGCGTCTCGGAGAGCACAGTGAGACCTGCCTTGGCCAGAATTGCCTCGCAGTAGGCGATCTCTTCGAGCGCCTGCTCTCTCACCTGGAAGTCCCGGCCGCGATGTCGGGGGCTTCCTCACCTGCCTGCAGAAGCTTTGGAGCAGGCGGCGGAGGGGCGAGCGCAGGTGCTTCGGCAGAAGGCTTGAGGGGTGGAGGGGGTGGTGCCAGCTTGGAACCCACTTCGGAGGCGGGGGGCGCACCGGCGGCACAGGGGGCCACCGCACCAGCTGCACAGGGGGCTGCCCCTGAGCTCGGGTTTCCGGCTGTCAGCACAGGTCGCGGCGGCACCGGCTTGGTCGCATGATCATAGGCGATGGCCGCAGTGGACACGGCCAGCGCAGCACCAAACAGCAGCGTGTTGCGGGTGCTCATTTCCTTACGAACCCATCAAGACCAAAGGCCGGACGGAGCCAAATGCCGCCGAACGAGCCGACAAAGGCCGCGGCGAACCAGAGCCAGCCGTGCAGGCTGCCGGTGGCAATGCCGGAGAACAGCGCGCCGATATTGCAGCCGAACGACAGGCGCGCACCATAGCCCATCAGCAGCCCGCCGACGATCGCGGCGATGAGCGAGCCGAGCGGAATTTTGGCCTTCGGCGCGAACTTTCCGGCGATGGCGGCGGCGACGGCGGCACCGAGCACCAGCCCGAAATCCATGACCGAGACGGTGTCGGCGAGAACGCTGGACTGCAGCGCCTGCGCCTGCGCCGGCCAGGTCCAGAATTCCCAGCTGGCGACGTCGACGCCGACTCCCTGCGCGATCTTGGCGCCCCAGAGACCGAAGCCGTAGGTGATTGACCAGGGATGGCCTGCGAGCAGCAGGGTGGCAATATTGAGGACGGCGAGCAGCAGCCCGGCGCCGACCAGTGGCCAGGGGCCGCGCCAGATCCAGCTCCAGCCAGGCCGTGCCGGTGCGGGCTCGGTCTCGAGGTCGCCATGGGCGCGTTTTTCGATCAGCGCGGTGACCAGCGCTACCAGCGCCAGTGCGGCAATGGTGGCAGCGAGTGCGAGGCCGACACCCAGTTCCGCGCCAAGGCTGATGGCTGGAAGCGAGGGCTGCGCCAGCCAGAACGGAAGATGGGCGGTGCCGACGAGAGCGCCTATGATGAAGAACATCAGCGTCACCAGCATGCGGGCCGAGCCGCCGCCGACGGTGAACAGCGTGCCCGAACCACAACCGCCGCCCAGCTGCATACCCAGCCCGAACATGGCCGCGCCGAGCAGCACCGAGAGGCCGACAGGCGCCAGCGCGCCGACCATGGCTTGCCCGCCGACATTACCCGCCGCCACCAGCGGAATCATGGCGAGGGCGGCAACACCGATCATCAGCATCTGCGCCCGCATGGGTCGCCCGCGCCGTTCCACAACCATACGGCGCCAGCCGCCGGTAAAGCCGAACGAGCCGTGGAACAGAGTGGCGCCAAGAGCGCCGCCGATCAGGAACAGACCACCCTGTCGCAGGTCGACTAGCAGCGTGATCAGCACGAAGCCGAACAGCAGCGCAAGGCCGGCGACAATCAGTGGCATCCTGTCGGCGGTCGCCGCCGGCAGGAACTTCGGGGCAGAGAGAGTGGCGTCGCTCATGGTGGTCGGTCTGCTCTATAAACGGGAGCGCTCCGGATGCCAGCGGCACCCGGAACGCGGATCGTCAGGCTATGGCGCCCTTACTGGATCGGGCGGGCCGGATCAGCTGCCCACTCAGCCATCGAGCCGTCGTACATGGCGGTGTTCTTGTTGCCACCGACCTCGTGCAGCGCGAACCAGGCGATCGAGGCCCAATGCCCTGTGTTGCAGAAGACGATGTTCTTCTCGTCGCTGCCAAGGCCAACGCTCTGGGTCAGTGCAGCAACCGTCTCAGGCTGAGCAAAGCTGGCATAGTCGGCGCTGTAGAACTTGGAGTGCGGCAGGTTCTGCGCACCCGGGATCGTACCCTCAATCCGCACGACCGGGCTCTTCGACTGGCCGAGGAACTGCTCTTCGGGCCGGCCGTCGACCAGCTTGGTGCCGTTGGCAAGTGCGGCGACCACATCGTCCGTGGTAGCGCGCAACTCGTCGCGAACGGAGTAGGGGAACTCGGCCGCAACCGGGGTCACGGCAGCAGCAACGCGCTCGCCGCCGACGGCGTCGTACTGGCGCCACCCGCCATCGAGAATGGAGACGGCGTCGTGCCCAAGATACTTGAAGGTCCAGTAGACACGCGTCGCGCCACCGAACTCGGACGAGTCCGTACCCCACGGCACGATCACGACATGGTCGTCGCCATCGATGCCGAGGCTGCCAATCAGAGCTGCTATCTGTTCGACCGGCGGAATCTGACCCGGCACGCCATCAACTTCGGTGCGCCAGCCAGCGGTGGCGTAGGGTGCCACCACGGCATTGGCGATGTAGGGCAGTTCGCCCAGGTCGGTCTCGGCTACCTTGTCGCGGATATCGAGGATAACGACGTTTTCGTTGCCGACGTTGGCCTTGACCCAGTCAGCGGTCACCAGCGGCGTGACCTCCGCTGCTTGAGCGGCAAAGGGGGCCGCGAGCACGACAATTGCTGCCGCGGCGAGTGATGCAAACCGCATACGATTTCTCCGAAGTGATTTTCAGCATTATGGCGGCGTGCCGCTGGAAAATCGACGAAACGCGAACCAATCGAATGTGGTTCGGAGAAAAGCCTTCTTACTTTCGATGAGCAGGCTGGAATTCGGTCCTCTCGCGATCGGCGCAAACGCTGCGGGTTACGCGTCGCGAAACCCGCGAAGGCTTCGAACAGTCCCGGGTGCGAGAACGGCCGAGCAACTCTTGGACTGGTCTCTGGCGACAGCCGCCTGCCGCCCTCTGTGGAGATCGTCACGACGGCGGAAGCGGGTCCGGGGGACCTTGGCGGCGACGATTAGGGCATTGGGATCAGTATTGCTTGGCCGGCGATATCCTGCTCGCTCTGTTCGCGACCGGACGCACGGCCGGCGGGGCCGGCAGCAGATTGCGGATGTCGACGAACGGAAAGGTCGGCTGGAACCCGAAAGCCTCGGCATGGGCGCCTTCGGGCGCGTTAGCCTGGCTGGCGCGAAAGGCGCTAAGTTGCCGGGAGGCCACCACAAAGCGCTCCGGATCCTGCGATGCATGCGCGCGGATGGCTTCTGACTTCGCCTCGACGTAAGCGCTGACATCGACATAGTAGACTGGCGCGGATCCAACGCCCCGAAGGGCATCGCAATGAAGCACTGGCGCAGAGAACGACGCAGCGATGCGCACGGCCTCGCTCAGGGCCCGATGGTCTCCGTGATAGTCATTGGATGGGTGGGTGAGAACCAGGTCGGGTTCCAGTTCGCCGATTGCCACCTTGAGCGCCGAAACCAGCATCGCGTCGGCGGTCAGGGTACCATCTGCCAACCCGAGGAAACGAGGTGAGACGCCAAGCAGCGCCGCCGCCGCCTCGGCTTCACGCTTGCGAATGGCGCTGAGGCGTGCGGCACCGCTGGATCCGCCTTTGGCGCCATCGGTGACAATGACATAGTCGAGATGGTCTCCACGGGCAGCGCAGGCCGCCAACGTACCGAACATGAAAATCTCGATATCATCTGGATGCGCGCCAATGGCGAGAATGTTCATTCGCGTTCTGCCGACAGAAACTCCAGTACCATCGCCGCCGTCCAGGTGAACCGCCCGCCACCGCAGGGCTCGGCGGTTATCGGATCATAGTACTCGGCAAATCCGGACCTGGTGATCAGCCTCAGGCTGGAGCGGGCAATCAGGTCGGCCACCGCCATCTCGCCGCGCGCGGCAAGGCCATCGGCGATCATGTAGTTGGTGACCAGCCACACCGGTCCTCGCCAATAGCGCTTGGGCTCGAAACGAGGGTCTGATGGATCCTGGGAGGGCACGACATATTCCACCTGCGATGACCAGTTCTCGATGGTGCGGGCGATTGCGGCTGCGCGCTCGTGCGGAACTTCGGCGAAGGCCGGCAGCAACCCACCAAGTGAGGCGCTGTCGATCAGCCGGCCCGTAGTGCGGTCCTTGCAGAGGTAGAGACCATGGTCGTCGCTCCAGAGGGCTTCGAGCGCCGCAATGCCGCGCTCCGCACGGGCGCGGTTTTCGGCAGCTATCTCCGGCTCCCCAATACTGTCGGCCAGTTCAGCCAGATCGGCGCAGGCGCGGATCAGGATGGCGTTGAAGCCGGGGTCAATCACCTGGAAGGGCGATGCGTCGTGGAGCTTCGAGTTGTCCCAGTTGAGGGACCGGAACTTCTCGACCAGCCAGAGGTAGCGGTCATATTGAGCCTTGGTGGGGCGATGGGCCGGGTCGGCATGCTGGGTGTCGCGGCGCGTGTAGGCCGCAATTCCGTCGGTCGGCACCCGCTCGAAGGCCTCGTCCCAATCAACGGAATTGTCGCGACCGGACTCCCATGGATGCAAGATGGCCACGAGGCCTTCGCTGCGTGGATCGCGGTAGCGGTAGAACCAGCGATGCCACTTATCGATCTTGGGCAGCAGCACACGCACTTTTTCCTCTGCAAGCTTGCGATCGCTGGCGCGCTCGAACAGGCGACGCACCGCAAAGCCTGCCACTGCTGGTTGGGTGATGCCAGAAGTGGCAGTGGGGCGTTTGGTGTCCCACACATCGGGTCCGGGGAAGTAACCGTCCGACCAGACGTGGAAGACTATGTGCGGCACCATGCCGTCGGGCCATTGATGTTCGAACAGCGTCTCGATCTCGGCCCAGGCACGGGCCTCGTCGAAATGGGCCTGGCCCAGCGCCGTAAGGCACGAATCCCAATTCCACTGGAAGGGGTAGAGGCCCTTGGTCGGCACCGTGTAAGTGCCCTGGTCATTCTCCTTCAATACCTCGATGGCGAGGTTGCGAAGGGCGGTCGTACTGGTCGTCATCAACGATGCTCTCGAACTGGCAGTGGGGCTCAAACCGCAAGTGTGGTTTCGGGGTCGAACCAGCGGATGCGGTCCGATTTCGGGGCCAGCCGCAACTCGTCGCCCGGGGCAACCTTGAGGTCGCTGTCCAGCACGGCCCGGAACAGTTTGCCGTCGACTTCGGTGGTGACCAGGGTATGGGCGCCCAGCGGCTCGATAACGCGAGCCGTGGCGCGGAATCCTTCGGATGCAATCTCGACATCCTCTGGGCGGATGGCAAAGTCGAGGGTGTCCCTGGTGGCAGGGCCGGACAGGCTGAGGCCCGCGACTTGCCACTGCCCGTCCGCGCCGCGCCGGGCAGGCAGGAAGTTCATCGGCGGGTTGCCGATGAAGCTGCCGACGAAGCGGGCAGCCGGGTTGCGGTAGACTTCCACAGGGCTCGCCGCCTGCACGATCTTGCCGCCATTCATCACCGAGATGCGATCAGCCAGCGACATCGCTTCCACCTGGTCGTGGGTGACATAGATGGTCGTGGTCTTGCTGTCGGCCAGAACGCCCTTCAGTTCGGCGCGCATTTCGAGACGCAGCAATGCGTCGAGGTTGGAGAGTGGCTCATCCATCAGGATAACGTCCGGCTCCATGGCGAGCGCCCGGGCAACGGCGACGCGCTGTCTTTGCCCGCCGGAGAGCTGGCCCGAATAGCGCTTCAGCAGTTGCTCGATATGCATGAGTTCGGCGGTACGATTGACGCGCTTGTCGATCTCGGCTTGTGGCAGCTTCTTCATTCTGAGCCCGAAGGCGATGTTTTCGAACACCGTCAGGTGAGGAAACACCGCATAGTTCTGGAAGACCATGGCGATGCCCCGTTCGCGCGGGGGCAGATGGTCGACCCGGCGGCCACCGATCCACACTTCGCCCTCACTCGGCGTCTCGAGGCCGGCGATGATGCGCAACAAGGTGGTCTTGCCGCAGCCCGAGGCGCCCAGGAGAACCATGAACTCCTGGTCGGTTATGGTGAGGTCGATCGAGTGCAGGGCGGTAAAGCTGCCGAAGCGCTTGGCGACATTCCTGATGACGATTTCTGCCAATTAGGCCTCCTTACCGGTTGGCGATGCCCCACATCGCAAACAGGTACTTGCGAACGGCGAAGATGAACACGAGAGCGGGCACGACGAGCGCGGCTCCACCGGCGAACTTGAGATGCAGCGGCGAGACATTGAGGTTCTGGATCAGAAACGCCGGCAATGTCCGGTTCTCGATGGTGAGGACCGCCGCGGCAAAGACCTCGTTCCAGGAGATGGTGAAGGCAAACACAGCCGAGGCTGCGATGCCCGGCAGCACCAGCGGTAGCACCACCTTGCGGAACCCCTGCCACCGGTTGCAACCAAGCGTCCAGGCAGCCTCCTCCATCTCCAGCGGAATGGCCGAGAACAGCGAGAAGGTGATGAGAACGGCGAACGGAATGGCGAGCACCGTATGCACCAGTGCGAGGCCAAGTGCGGTGTCGTCGAGGCCGGTACGGATGAACATCACGGCCAGCGGCAATGCCAGCAGCGGTAGCGGGAAGGCGCGGGTCATCACTACCAGCATGCGGAACACCTCCTTGCCCGGGAACTCGAAGCGCGACAGCGCGTAGCCGGCCGGAGCGCCTATGCCGATGGACAGCACCATGGTGAGGACCGCCACCAGCACCGAGTTCCACAGGGCCCTTCCCACGCCCGAGAAACTGGCGAAGAACTGCAGCGAGCTGAAATCGAACCCCGGCAGGCCGCTCTTGGGGAAGCCACTGACCTGCTCGGGCGACGAGAGGGCGTTGACCATCAAGAGGTAGATGGGGACCAGCACCCAGGCGCAGATCAGGAACACACAGGCCCAGAACAGGAACCTGCCGGCCGAGTGGGCCGATTTCACCGGGGCTGGTACGTCGGTGCTGGCTGCCGCGCTCATATCGTCGCCCCCTTGGGCACGCGCAGGACGCGCAGGAAGAACAAGGTGGCCGCAATGGAAATGGCCAGAATCACCAGCGCATAGGCGGAGGCGACGTTGCGATCCTGCAGGGCGAATTGCCAGTTGTAGGTCTCACCCATCAGCACCGGCAGCGTCGTACCGCCCAGCGCAGTGACCACGGCGAAGACCTCGAAGGCGGCCAAGGTCCGAAGGATCAGCGCCGATTGGAGGCTCGGACGCAGCATGGGCAAGGTGATCTTGACGAAGCGCTGCCAGCCATTGGCGCCGAACACCTCGCCAGCCTCGTAATATTCCTTTGGAACCAGGCCCATGCCGGAAACGAGGATCACCATCATGATGGCTGTGGCGCGCCAGATCTCCGCCAGTACGACGGCAAGGAAGATCACCCAGATGTTCTGGTAGCCCAGGAACAGGATCGGCTGCTCGACGACGCCGAGCCCGAACAGCATGGAGTTGAGGAAGCCCGACTGCTCGAAAATGGCAAGCCAGACGATCCCTGCGGCCAGGTCGGAAAGACCGAGCGGGATGGAGAAGATATAGAGGATCGTATTGCGACCCGTCTTGAGTTTGGTGACGATGGTGGCCATGGAAAGCGCCATGGCGAGCTGGATCGGTACAACGACGGCGGCGAGCAATAGTGTCCAGCCCAGTGCCGTTGCAAACTTCCAGTGTGATGCCATGATGGCCAGTGGCTGCAGCGATAGGCCGCCATCGCGCGTCACCGCCAGAATGGCGATCTCGACGAACGGGTACACGAAAAAGACCAGCAGAAAGACCGTTGCCGGAAGCAACAGCAGATAGGGCAGCACTTTGGCTTGCATGGCGAAGCTCCGGGGCGATGGCGCCACCCGGCGCCGTTCGGCGTCGGGTGGCATTCGCGGGAGGAGAGGTTAGTCGACCGGGCAGGCGCCTTCCGACGCCGCGTCCGGCAGCCAGCACGGCGCGTTGGCCTGCTGCATCAGTCCACGGAGGGTTTCGGCCTGCTGGTCGAGAACCTGGCGGACCGGCTGATTGCCCAGCACGATGCGCTCGAAGGTATCGGTATAGACCTGGTTGAACTGGCCACCGAGGTCACCCAGCCCCACCGGCAGCAGCGCCGGCAGTGCATCGGACGAGGTGGTCATGGCTGTGATCGCCGGCCCGAGGGCACGGGCGGATGCGGGGAGTTCGGCGGGCAGGGCAGCATCGGTCACCGGGTAGAAATTGGTGGCCAGCAGCGTTGCGACCTGGGTCTCGGGCTGCATCATGTAGGTGACGAGGGCCTTGGAGGCTTCCTGGTCTGGCGCGCTGACGGGCACTGCCACGCCGGCAAGCACCGGCATGAAACCGCGACCCGCCGGACCGGCCGGCGCCGGGAAGGCGACGAAGTCGTCCGGACGCTGGTTGAACGCATCGGCGAGGCGAGCGATGTGGTCGAAGGCCACCCAGACATCACCCGCGAGCAGAGGCTCCTGCATGAAGGCGTAATTGGTCGAAGCAGGGTTGGTATACTGCCAGAGTTCCTTGAACTTTTCCCAGCCTTGCTCGGCTTCCGCTGAGCGGAACTTGGTGACCGTGGAACCGGCATAGGAGGGGATCAGGAAACCCTGGAAGAAGCGGTGCTTGAGGCCCTGCGGGCCGGCGGGAAAGCCGAACTTGGGTGAGCCGGTGCCTTCGGCGAGCGCCTTGGACCATGCAATCAGATCGTCATAGCTCAGGGCGTTGATGTCGGCGCCAGCGGGCAGGTATTCCAGCGCCTGCTTGTTGGCCGCCATCACGTAGTTGGCCTGCATCCAGGGCAGGTATTTCTGCTCGTCGGTCCCTAGCTTGCCCAGCTCGAGGAATGCCTCGCTCACGGCAATGCCCGACAGGTCGATGTCGGAGAGATCGACCAGACTGTCGCCATACGTGGACAGATCGCCGTGCAGCGCGCCGATCACACCGATCTGGCCAGAGCCGGCCTGTGTTTCGGCGGCGATCCGCGTCAGGAACGGGCCAGTTTCCGATGCCTGATAATCGACGCCGCCCTCGAAGCCGGCGAGCACCTGTTCGCGCATCTTCTGGGTTTCTTCAACGGGGGCTGCCTGGGTGGACCAAAACAGTACCTGAGCCTGTGCGGAAAATGTGGTTGCGGCGATCGCCAATGCCGCGCTCACTATAGCCGTAATCGATCGTCTCATGGTGAGTTCTCCCTTTGCTTTTTCGTTGATTGCCGCTTCGTTGCGGGGGCCGGACCGTGGCTGGCGCGACTGACCAGCGTCGGGGTAATGAGTTTGGTCATGGGTGCAGTATTGCGACGCTCAATCACCTCGATCAGCATCTCGCCAATCTGCCTTCCCGCGAGGCGGGTCGACGTTTCGAAGGTTGTCAGCCCCGGCGGGGCGTAGGCCGAGGCCGTGATGTTGTCGAAGCCGACGACGGAAAGATCGCCGGGCACCGACAGGCCGGCGCGCAACGCCTGATCGAGCACCGTCAACGCCAGTTCGTCGAAAAGGCCGATAATGGCTGTTGGTCGGTCCTTGGCATGCACAAGCTGATTGACGGCGGCCAGGGTGGCCATACGGTCAAACCGGGGCGCCGAGACAATGTCGAGCCGCACCGAGGGATCTTTGCGACGGTTCATTGCGGCGCGCAGACCGCGTTCTCGCAGATGCCGGAAGGTCATCTTTTCCGAGATGGACACCAGTCCAAAATGGCGATGACCCAGCTCGTACAGCAGGTCGAAGGCCTGACCGAACGCTGCCTCGCTGTCGGCATCAAGCCAGCTCAGCGGCCTGTCTTCGTCCAGGATGCGACCATGCGTAACGAAGGGAAAGTGTCTCTCGAGCAGATAGTCGACCCGCTCGTCCTGTTCGCCTATTCGCAGCAGCACCACGCCATCTGCGCGGCCCGACTCCACGACATGTCGCAGCACCGACAGTTCGGACTGCTTCGCCTGAGCGGTGGCGAGGAACAGGTCCATTCCGTGTTCCACCAAACCTTCGCCCAGACCAGTCACGAACTCCCCAATATAGGAGTCCACGAAATTTGGTCCGCGTACTGGCAGTACCAAGCCGACAAAGCCGCTACGACCGGATACCAGCTGCCGCGCCGCCAGGTTCGGAACGTAGCCGTACTCGATTGCAGCCTCGGCGACGCGCTTGCGCGTCTTGAGCGCAATCTTGGGATGATCGGCCAGCGCCCGCGACACTGTCGTGATCGACACATCGAGGTGCTCGGCCAGCTCTTTCAGTGTTTTCCCTTTCGGCGACACGCCGACCCCACCAATGCCTGATTGCAAGCGCTTGCACTAGAATTACAAACGTTTGCAATCGTAGTTTGACCGACAATTGCCTGTCAAGCGTCTTGCGCATATCTGCCCTGCAGAGAACGCGTCGGTAACCGATCCCGTCCGCGAAAAGGTGGACGCATCACGAAGATTGGCGCCGCGCCGGAGTGTCGTGTTGACCAACATCCGGGCGCCTAAAGGTGGCATGCAAGGGGGGACGCGAAGGGCGTCGCGGCGAAGCCTGCGGACTGGACCAACCCAGTATGCGCGCCTCGTCCATCGATGGCTCCGATGTATCGGGCTCGATGACCGCGGATTCCGGAGGGGCTCTCGCACGCGAAACAAGGTCGCGCCGCGTTTACGCAAGCAGGGGATCTACAAGCAGTGCCGCTGCTGCCCGGTCACGCAAAGATCGAGACGACCGTTCGCTATCTCGGCGTGGAAATGGCGGCTCCGGTGGCATTCTACTGCTTGACGCTGATAAGAATGGCATGGTGCTCGCTGACGCATCGACCACGCTCTAGCCAGGGAACGAAAGATGAAGATCACGTCGGTAACCGCGCACCTCGTCAAGGAGTGGCGCACCATGCTCTTTGTGAAAGTCGAAACCGACGACGGCCTCATCGGGATTGGCGAAGGCGGACTCACGTCTCGTGAGGAAGGCGTCGCTGGCATTATCAGCGCGCTGGCGCCGCTGCTGGTCGGCGAGGATCCAATGCGTTCGGAGCATCTGTGGCAGTTGATGTGGCGCAGCGGCTTTCACCCCTCCAATCAGGTCCTTACCTCTGCGATGGCGGCAATCGACATTGCCCTGTGGGACATAAAGGGCAAAGCCCTCGGCGTCCCGGTCTACCAGCTACTTGGCGGCAAGGTGCGCGACAAGGTCGACTGCTACTGCCACATAGGCGGCGCCACGCCTGAGACCCTGCTCGCGGAGGCTCGCACTAGGGTGGCAGAGGGCTGGAACTGCCTGCGCTGGTCGAGTGGTCCGGTCGGTGACGGCATCTATGAGCCGCACAAGGCCGTCGACTACGCGATAGAGACGTTCCGCCTGTTGCGGACCGAGCTTGGCCCGGACATTGAGCTTGCCTTCGATGCGCACACGCGCACCAGCGTGCCGGATGCGGTGCGACTGTGCCGTGGCGTCGAGGCCTACCGCCCGATGTTCATCGAGGACCCGATCCGCATCGAGAACCCGGAATCGTACCGCCGCCTGCGGGAGCAGACAGCGGTGCCCATCGCCGCCGGCGAACAGCTCGGCACCAAGTGGCAGTTTCGATCGCTCATCGAAGAGGAGCTGATCGACTATGCCCGGATCGACATGTGTATCGCGGCCGGCTTCACCGAGGCGAGGAAGATTGCAGGCTGGTGTGAAACGCACTTCATCGACATTGCGGTACATAATCCGATCGGCCCGGTTTCCACCGCGGCCTGCCTGCATCTCAACATGGCGACCCCGAACATGCTGGTGCAGGAGCTTCCGCGGCGACCGGGAGAGAGCCTCTCCGACATCATCGTC
>CAIMLX010000100.1 GCA_903842455.1 uncultured Hyphomicrobiales bacterium
AGCGAACTGGCCCATGCCGAGGTACTTTCGGCCTGGCCCGGAACGACTCCCGAGCCACCCAACCTCCCCCGCACCAACCACTCGTCATGATCTCGCTTCGGTGCGCGGGACGGGGGAGAGAATCGCATGGGCTTGGGGAGCGGGGATAAGTTGGTAGGTCACTCTGTGGTTTGTGCTTTTCCACAACGCTGTCATCCCTGCGAAAGCAGGGCCCCACCTCAACACCAGTGCGGATTTAGAGTTGGGTCCCTGCTTTCGCAGGGATGACCCGTTGGGGGTGTTGGAAGGTGATGAGCCCGGCAAGCCTCCGAGCAGATCGGGTTCGTTGCGCAGGCCGGCTGGCCTTGGCTACTGCCCTACGGCGGCCCGGCGCAGCCGCAGGCGACGGGGCTTGCGCGGCAGCGGGGTTTCGGTCCAGCGGACCAGTTCGAGAACGCCCTCGTGCGTTTCGGCGATAGCCGTGCAGCTTTCTACCCAATCGCCGGTGTTGACGTAGTGGATGCCCATGCGGTCGTGCATGTCGGCGTAGTGGATGTGTCCACAGATGACGCCGTCGACACCGGTATCCCGGGCCGCGAGGGTCAGCGCTTCCTCGAAGCGGCCGATCACCGATACGGCGTTCTTGACCTTGTGCTTGGCCCAGGCCGAGAGCGACCAGTAGGTGAGGCCCAGCCTGCGGCGGACCCAGTTGATCACCACGTTGACGCGCAGCGCGAAGCGGTAGGCCCAGTCGCCGACATGGGCGAGCCACTTGGCATGGGCGACGACCACATCGAACTGATCACCGTGGATGACGAGGTAGGTCTTGCCCAGCGCCGTAGTGTGCACGGTGCGATCGACGAACTCGATCTCGCCGGCATAGGTGCCCAGGTACTCGCGCAGGAACTCGTCGTGGTTGCCGGGCAGCACGACGATCCGGGTACCGGCGAGCGCCTTTTCGAGAAACAGTTCCACCAGTTGGTGGTATTCGGCCGGCCAGAACCAGCTCTTGGCGAGCCGCCAGCCATCGACGATGTCACCGACGAGGTAGATGGTTTCGGCGTCGTGCCAGCGCAGGAAATCGATGAGCTGGGCGATGCGGGTGGGGCGCATGCCGAGGTGCACGTCGGAGATGAAGAGCGCGCGGACCTTCCGCACCTCCCTGCCCTCATCGATCATGCCGCAATCCTTATCCAACCCGTCGGGACGGTCACATTAGCGCATCAGGGGCAGTCGACGGAACCCGCCGCCGAGCTTGGCTGGGGATAACGGTTCGCGGACGAAACGCAAACGCCAATCTTGCCCTGGTCCGCAGACCGCAGTCAGCCGCCAATCCTGGCCTTGAGCCCGACGATCCGCCGGTAGCTTTGCTCGATCCGCGCACGGAAAGCCGGATCGGCCTCGGCTTCCGCGAGGAGAATGGCGCGGACTTCGCGCGGCAGCGAGGCGCGCGGCTTCGCCGTATTGGAGAACAGCAGGACATCGACACCCGCCCGCACAGCCCGAACCACGGTCTGCTTGAGGTCGTAGTGCTGCCGGATGGCGCCCATCTCGAGGTCGTCGCTGATGACCACGCCGGAAAAACCGAGATCTGTGCGCAGCACGCCGTCGATCCACTCGGGCGCGAGGCTGGCCGGCTCCTCGGAGTAGTTGCGGTTGATCAGGTGCCCGACCATGACGAAATCGGCATAGCCGTCATTGAACATCCTGGCATAGGGCGAGAGCTCATCCTGCTCCCAGCTCCTGGTGATGTCGACATATCCCTCGTGACTGTCCGCAGTGGACGAGCCATGGCCGGGGAAATGCTTGATGGCAGTGATCAGTCCCGCCCGGTGATGGGCGGCGACCACTGCCTCGGCATAAGCGGTGACCTCATCGGGCTTCGCCGAGAAGGCTCGACCGAACTTGGCGATCACCTGGTTGTTGGGATTGGTGGCCAGATCGACCACCGGTGCGAAGTTGACGTTGAAGCCCCACTTCGCGACGCCTTCCGCCATGCGGGCGTACACCGCCTCGGCTTGCTCGGGACTATATTCGGCGGCAATTGCGTCAGCGCTGCCGACCTCGGCAAAACCGACCGATTCTGTGAGCCGCTCGACCGCGCCGCCCTCTTGGTCGAGGGTGATGAAGGGCTTCAGTCCGCCGGGTGCCGCGTCGATGAAGGTCTTGTTCATCGCCACGACGGCGGCGCGGCTCTTCACGTTGACCTTGAGGTACATGACCCCGCCGATGCCGGAGGAGGCTATCTCGGCAGTAAGGTTCTTCACCGAAGCGTCTGAGACATCCGATCCGCCGAAACCGACGACGATCATCTGCCCCGCCATCTGCTCAAGCGACTGCGCGAAGGCCGGCCCGGCCGAGAGGGTCAGGGCCATGGCGAGAAAGGTCTTGGCAAAGCGCATGCGGGCTCTAAGAGGGAATCGGGTGAGGCGCAGCTTGCCGGAGAACTAGGGCGGAATGGAGTCACCACTGCCTCGCTGGCCGACCCGATGGGAACAGGTCGCCGAACACCCGGTCGTATTCGGGGGGATCGAAGGCGGTGAACCCGCTACTGGGGTAGAGCGTGATCTCACCGAAGCGGGCCCTGTCGTCCACCTCGTAGAAGTCGACCCGGCAGAACGGCAGGCGTTTGCCGATCTCCTCGGCGATGGCGACCATTCGGTCGAGCTCGGCGGGTGGCGGACTGGGTGGCAACACCGATCCGACAGCCAGCTTGACCGCTACCCGGGTCCAGTCGCGGTCATAGACTGCATATCTCAACTGGCTGAGCCGTCCGTCGGCCACGCTGAAATAGGCGACGCGCCCCCCGAAGGTATAGAGCTTGAAGTCGGCCGGTGGGTCATCGGTGCCGAGAAACGGCTCGACCAGCACGCGGGGCCGGATTTCGCCATAGGCCCATTCGCCCATGCCGAGGCCGTAGTGCCGCGCCAGCATGCCGTCCAGTTCGGGCTCGATCCGATCCCAGTCGCGATCCTCATCGGTGCGGACGAAGAAATTGCCGCCGCTCCAGTGGCTGGGCTTGACGACGAATGGCAGCGGCCAGTCGCGCGCCGCGCGCGGTGGCAGGCGATCGCCGACATAGAGGTTGGGGGTGACGAGATCGGTGCCGAAGTGCTTCGCCACGAACTGCTTGGCCGCGATCTTGTCGACGAACTGGGGCAGCAGCGGCGACCGCCAGGTGAGCTTGGCCACCTGGATCTTTTCGGTGAAGGTCCGCGGGAACAGCAGGTTCGGGTAGTGCCCGAACCTGCGCCGGTACATCCGCATGATGCGGAGGCTATCGGTGACCCCTCGCAAGGGCGAGCCGCGTCGGGGCGGGACCGTCACCGGTTCTGTCGATTCTCGACGAGGTCGGTAACGACACCCGGGTCGGCCAGGGTCGACGTATCACCGAGCGAGCCGAACTCGTTCTCGGCGATCTTGCGCAGGATGCGGCGCATGATCTTGCCGGAGCGGGTCTTGGGCAGACCCGGCGCGAACTGGATCAGGTCGGGCGAAGCGATCGGGCCGATCTCCTTGCGGACCCAGTTGCGGAGCTCGGTCTTCAGTGCGTCGCCGGCCGTCTCGCCAGCCATCAGGGTCACGTAGCAGTAGATGCCCTGCCCCTTGAGGTCGTGCGGGTAGCCGACCACGGCGGCCTCGGAAACCTTGGGATGGGCGACCAGCGCGCTCTCGATCTCGGCCGTGCCGAGGCGGTGGCCAGAGACGTTGAGCACGTCGTCGACGCGCCCGGTGATCCAGTAGTAGCCGTCCTCGTCGCGCCGACAGCCATCACCGGTGAAGTAGTAACCCTTGTAGGTCTCGAAATACGTGGAAACGAACCGGCCGTGGTCGCCGTAGATGGAGCGCATCTGGCCGGGCCAGCTGTCGGCAAGGCAGAGTACGCCTTCGGCCTTGGTCTGCTCCTGCAGCTTGCCCTCGGGCGACAGCACGATGGGTTGCACACCCGGCAGCGGTTTCGTCGCCGAGCCCGGCTTGGTGGCGGTGGCGCCCGGCAGCGGCGAAATCAGCGTGCCGCCGGTCTCGGTCTGCCACCAGGTGTCGACGATCTCGCAGCGGCCCTTGCCGACATGCTTGTGGTACCACAGCCAGGCCTCGGGATTGATCGGCTCGCCGACCGAACCGATGAGGCGGAGCGAGCTCATCTCGTACTTGTCGACCCAGTCGGCACCGGCACCCATCAGGGCGCGGATTGCGGTGGGGGCGGTGTAGAAGATGTTGACGCTGTGCTTTTCGATGGTCTGCCAGAAGCGCGAGGCGTCCGGGTAGCTCGGGATACCCTCGAACATCACGGTCGTCGCGCCGTTGGCGAGAGGGCCGTAGAGGATGTAGGTGTGGCCGGTGACCCAGCCGACATCGGCAGTGCACCAGAACACCTCGCCGGCGCGGTAGTCGAAGACCTTCTCGTGCGTGTAGGCGGCCCAGAGCAGGTAGCCGCCGGTGGTGTGCAGCACACCCTTCGGCTTGCCTGTCGATCCCGAGGTGTACAGGATAAACAGCGGATCCTCGGCGTTCATCGGCTCGGGGTCGCAGAACGGCTCGACGCCGGCGGCGGCCTCATGCCACCACACGTCGCGGGCGCCCTTCATGGCGACTTCGGCGCCGGTATTGTGCACCACCAGCACCTTCTCGACGCCCGCGGCGTTCATCAGGGCTTCGTCGACGTTCTTTTTCAGCGGAATAGTCTTGCCGCCACGACGGCCTTCGTCGGCGGTGATGACGACGCGGCTGTCGCAGTCGTTGATGCGGCCAGAGAGCGAATCCGGCGAGAAACCGCCGAAAACGACCGAGTGCACGGCGCCGATGCGGGCGCAGGCGAGCATGGCGTAGGCGGCCTGCGGGATCATCGGCAGGTAGATGGTGACGCGGTCGCCCTTCCGGACGCCGAGCGACTTCAGCACGTTGGCGCAGCGGCAGACGCGCTCGTGCAGCTTGCGATAGGTGATCTTCTCCTCAGTGCCGGGCGTGTCGCCTTCCCAGATGATCGCGACCTCGTCGCCGCGCGTCTCGAGATGCCGGTCGATGCAGTTGGCGGAGACGTTGAGGATGCCGTCCTCGAACCACTTGATCGAGACGTCGGGGTATTCGTAGGTGGTGTTCTTGATGATGGTCGGCGATTTGACCCAGTCGAGGCGCTTGCTCTCAGCGCGCCAGAAGGCATCGGGATCAGCGACCGAGCGCTGGTAGGCGTCCTCGTACTGCGCCGCGGTCAGGTGACTGCGCGCGATCGCGGCTTCGCTGGGCTTGAACAGCAACGGTTCGGTCATTCGGAATCCTCCCGCCGCCTCGCCCGGACGGCTCTCGCCCGAATTTCTAGCCAACCGGCCACGCCCCGGCAAGCAGTCCACTTGTCTCCCTTAGGCCAATGGAAACCTTCGCGATAAACGGTTTGGCGGCGGTTTGGCGCGATACTGGGGCTCTTGGATGATGGGAGCGACAATGCCCGAACTCGGCTATCGCGCGGCAACGCCCGCGGACCTGGACCTTATCCACCGCGAACTGATGGCGGTGATCGACGAGTCGCCGCACTACAACGACCTGTTCAAGGAACACGAGAAGGACCGGCTGACCAAGGGATTCCTGCGCGCGCTGCAGCGGGTGGACCCGTTCCACGTCATCGTGCTGACCGTCGACGGCGTGCCGGGCGGCGGACTGATCTCGGGGCCGGAGACCGGCTCGATCTTCCGCTACTGGAGCTGGATCTTCCCCTCGCACCGGCAGACCCGGCTGGGGCTGCACGGCATGCGCATGTTCGACCAGCATTGGGACAACGGCAAGTTCCACAAGGCCTTCACCTGGGTGCGGCCGGAGAACGAAGTCGCCCTCGCCCTGCTCCTCCGCTACGGCTACGAGCAGGCGGCGCTGCTGCGCCAGCAGGTGTTCGGGCAGGACTACGTGGTGATGGAGAAGTTCTACACCAAGGTCACCGCGGACTATGATCGCGGCATGAGCATGGGCCGGGTCGCGCGGTTCAAGGCGCGGGTGGATACGCTGCTGGGCCGCTGAGGCGGCCCTAGGCTTTCACCTGCCCGCCCGCGACCATCGCCTTCAGCCTCGGTAGTATCGACACATCGATCCCGGTGATTCGCCGTGCGGTGAGCCACAGGGCGGCGGACCAGAAAGTCTGCGCCGAAAGCGCGGCAACGGCGGCGCCTAACAGGCCGTGCGCCGGCACCAGCAGGATATTGGCGCCAATCAGTACCCCCATCCCCAGTCCGATAGCGGGGAGCGTGGCATAGGGCCGGTCGTGGATCGACAGCACCATAGCGGCGGGACCGAACACCGAGCGGACGCAGAGCGCGAGGCAGAGCACGGCGAGCGGCATGGCGCCGTCGGTGAACTCCGGGCCAAACACCATCAGCAGCAGCGGACCGCCGGCCAGCACGGCGAGGAACAGCCCGGCCGAGATCGTCGCGGCCACGAGGTTCGCATCGCCCACCTGGCGGGCGAAAGCGGTGCGATCAGATGCGGCGTTCGATTCAAATATCTCCGGCATTGTCACGGCGTAGACGGCGGAAACACCGAAGGCAACTAGCGAGAACACTCGCGTCAGCACGCCGAATACCGCGAGGGTCTCGCGGTCGAGCAGGCCCGACAGCAGCAGCAGGTCTATATCGAAGAAGAAATCGGTAGCGAGCGCGACCACCACCCAC
>CAIMLX010000101.1 GCA_903842455.1 uncultured Hyphomicrobiales bacterium
CAAATCAGACCTCGATCACGACCGGCGAGGCGCAAGCCTCGTTTTTTTGCGGACTACCGCGTTGGGGCAACCGCCTCGCCGGTCCCGCCCACCTCTCACCAACCCGAGGCCAATGGCCGGCGGGGGCTTCGTCGCGCCCTGAGTCAACCTGCCCTTCACCACTCCTCCTCCATAGTCCCGCCCATGACCGCGCCGCTCGAACTCACCATCCTCATGCCCTGCCTCAACGAGGCCGAAACCCTGGCCACCTGCATCCGCAAGGCCCGGGCGTTCCTCGAGCGCGCCCGGATTTCCGGCGAAGTCCTCATCGCCGATAACGGCTCCACCGATGGCAGCCAGCAGATCGCCACCGCCGAAGGCGCCCGCGTTATCCCGGTCCCGCAGCGCGGCTATGGCGCGGCCCTGATGGGCGGCATCGAGGCTGCGCAGGGCCGCTACGTCATCATGGGCGATGCCGACGACAGCTACGATTTCGCCACTCTCGACGGCTTCGTCGAGCGCCTCCGCGCCGGCGACCAACTGGTGATGGGCAACCGCTTCAAGGGCGGCATCGCGCCCGGCGCCATGCCCTGGCACCACAAATACATCGGCAACCCGGTGCTGAGCACCCTCGGCCGGCTGTTCTTCAAGACCGTCCCATCCGATTTCCACTGCGGCCTCCGCGGCTTCGATCGCGACGCCATCCGCGGCCTCAACCTGCGCACCACCGGCATGGAGTTCGCCTCCGAAATGCTGGTGAAGGCCACGCTGTCCGAGCTTCGGGTCTCCGAAGTGCCCACCACGCTCAAGCCCGATGGTCGCTCGCGCCCGCCGCACCTGCGCTCGTTCCGCGACGGCTGGCGGCACCTGCGCTTCCTGTTGGTGTTCTCGCCCCGCTGGCTCTTCCTCTATCCCGGCTACGCCTGCCTCACCGTCGGCCTGTTCCTCGGCGGCATGCTGTGGTCCGGCCCGTTCAACCTGACGCCGACGGTGCAGATCGACGTCCACACCTTCCTCGTCGCCGCCATGCTGGTGCTGGTCGGCCTCCAGGCCGTGAGCTTCGCCGTCATCAGCCGCCGTTTCGCCTCGAGCTACGGCTTCATCCCGCCCTCCGCCCGCTTCGACCGCATCCTCGAGTTTCTGACCCTCGAGCGCCTGTTGATCCTCGCGGGGGTGCTGGTCCTCATCGGGATGGCCGCCCTGTTCTGGGGGTTCGGCCAATGGGCCGCCCGCGACTTCGGCCCGCTCAACCTGTCGACAACCATGCGCGCCATGATCGTGGCATTGACAACCCTGGTCGCTGGAACGCAGTTGGCGCTCACCGCCTTCATGTCCTCGATCATGAACATTCCGCTGATGGAACGCCGGGTCGAGATCAACTGAGCGGCCTGTCGCCGCCCCGGACCTCATGATGACTTTCGACCTCCTGACCCTTCTCGCCCTCGGCCTCGTCGGGGTCGTCGCCGGCTTTGTCGATGCCATCGCCGGGGGAGGGGGCCTGATCGCCGTTCCGGCCCTGCTCACCGCCGGCCTGCCGCCGGTCGCGGCCTTCGCCACCAACAAGATGCAGTCCGCCGTCGGCACCGCCATCGCCGCCGCAACCTACTGGCAGCGCGGCTTCGTCGATCTGCGCGTCATCGGCCCCGCCGTGATCGCCATGCTGGTAGGGTCGTTCGCCGGGGCGCTGGTGGTCAAGCAGATCGACACCACGGTGCTCAGCTACGTCGTGCCGGTAGCGCTCATCTGCATCGCCATCTACTTCACCCTGGCCCCGCGCCTCACCGACGCCGACAGCCACGCCCGCCTCGATTTCGCGATCTTCGTGCCGGTAATGGGCCTCGTCATCGGCTTCTACGATGGCGTGCTGGGCCCGGGCACCGGCTCGTTTCTCACGCTGGGCTTCATCGCGCTGTTCGGCCTCGGCGTCACCCGCGCCGCCGCCAACACCAAGTTCCTCAACCTCGCCTCGAACGTCGGCGCCCTGGCGCTGTTCATCCCGTCCGGCGATGTCGTCTGGCCCATCGCCGTCGCGATGGCGATCGGCCAACTCGTCGGCGGCTACCTCGGCGCCCTCACCGGCATCCGCTTCGGCGCCAGGCTGATCAAGCCGCTCGTCGTCGTCATCTCGATCGCGTTGGCCGTCCGCCTGCTGGTGTTCCGCTAGGGCGTCCAGTCGACAAGACGGCCGGCGAGGCGGTTGCGCACCTGCGCCGCCACCTTCTGCCGCGTCGCCGCATCATCGGCTGGCCAAGGCACATAGTATTCCTCCGCCAGGAACCGCAGGAAGCTCTCAGTCAGTCCGGCATCAAAGCCCCAGTCCCGGGCCGCCGCGAACGCTTCCGCCACCGCCTCTTGGTCACCTGCCGTCCGCACCATGCCCGGCACGGCGTAATTCGCCCGCCCCAGCACCAGCACCGGCCGGCCCAGCAGCAGCGCCTGCAACCCCACGGACGAGTTCACCGTCACCACGCCCTGCGATCGCCTGACCAGCTCGAAGGTATCCGTCTCGTTGTCGACCGATACCCTCGGCCCCACCAGCCGCGCCAGTTGCTCGGCGTTGCCCCGCTTGTCCGATGGATGCTCGCGAAACACCACGCGCCACCCGGCCGGCAGCTGCTCGGCGGCCCGCGCCACCTCCTCGATGAACCCCTCGATGCTGCCGATCCACCCGCCATGCGCGTAGATCTGTGTGTCCCCCCGCACCTGCAGCGGTACGAACAGAAACGCTCCGCTCGCAGCCTCGCCCTGGCTGTCACGCCTGACGCCGGCCCGTGCCACCAGCCGGCTGCGCCAGATTTCGGTCAATCCCTGGTCAGCGTTCGCCGCGCCCCAGGCGCGATAATACCCCGGGTCCTGCGAGAGCATCCCCGACGCGTTGACGCCCTGCGGGTCGAGCGTGATGTGCCCGGCAATCGGCGCCAGCTCCGCGAACAGCATCTTCAGCCCGGCCTGCCCGGCGGATGTGACCAGCACCTGCCGCCGCCCGCCCTGGCCATTCCACATGCCCAGGTGGCTGCTCCCACCGCGCAGCGCCGCGGCAACCGCCAGCCTCGCCCGGTGATGCAGTCTCGCCAGCCGATCCAGCCGCCTTTGCCGCTCGTCCGGCGCCATCTCGAGCGACCATCGTGCAACGCGCGCTTTAGCCATCTCCCTATCCGCCGCGGACGGGAAAGGCAGACCGTACATATAGCCCACCGAGCGTGCCGGTACTTCCGCCACCGCCGCGAGGCCGCGCCAAAGAGGCAGCTTGGAAACCGGGGAGGGGTAATACGCGAGCTTCATGGCGTCGCTTCTGGACAAAGCCGGGCCACGTTGCAAGCCGGCTCAAACGAAAGGGCGGCCCAATGGACCGCCCTCCCGTTCGTGACCTTCGTGAGAAGATCGAATGTGTGAGCCAGATGGCCGGGCTGGACTTACTAGAAGTCCATGCCGCCCATGCCGCCCATGCCGCCACCGCCGCCGCCCATTGCGGGAGCAGCGTCCTTCGGCAGCTCGGCGATCATCGCCTCGGTGGTGATCAGCAGCGAAGCGACCGAAGCCGCGTCCTGCAGGGCGGTACGAACCACCTTCACCGGATCGACCACGCCCATGGCGATCAGGTCGCCATATTCGCCGGTCTGCGCGTTGTAGCCGAAGTTCGGGTTCGAGCTCTCGAGGATCTTGCCCACAACCACCGAGCCTTCGTCGCCGGCATTGTTGACGATCTGGCGGATCGGCTCCTGCAGGGCGCGACGGACGAGGTTGATACCGGCCTGCTGGTCGGCATTGGCACCCTTGACGGTGAGGGCGTTCGAAGCGCGCAACAGCGCAACGCCGCCGCCCGGTACGATGCCTTCTTCAACGGCAGCGCGGGTTGCGTTCAGCGCGTCGTCGACACGGTCCTTGCGCTCCTTTACTTCGACTTCCGTCGAGCCGCCGACCTTGATCACCGCAACACCACCGGCGAGCTTCGCCAGGCGTTCCTGCAGCTTTTCCTTGTCGTAGTCCGAGGTGGTCTCCTCGATCTGCGCCTTGATCTGGGCAACACGGCCCTGGATGTCGTCCTTGGTGCCGGCACCGTCGACGATGGTCGTGTTTTCCTTGGTGATCTCAACGCGCTTGGCAGTGCCGAGCATGTCGAGGCCGACGTTCTCGAGCTTGATGCCGAGTTCTTCCGAAATCACCGAACCACCGGTCAGGATGGCGATGTCTTCGAGCATCGCCTTGCGGCGGTCGCCGAAGCCGGGGGCCTTGACGGCAGCGACCTTGAGGCCACCG
>CAIMLX010000102.1 GCA_903842455.1 uncultured Hyphomicrobiales bacterium
CCAGCGGATATTCGGGATCGCGCTGGGCTACGAGGATCTGAACGACCATGACGAACTGCGCCACGATCCGGTGATGGCGACATTGGTCGGTAAGCTTTCGGCCGGACGCCGGGACTGCGCGCCGCTGGCGGGCAAGAGCACACTCAACCGGGTGGAGCTTTCGCGGACGGAGCCGACCCGCTACCATAAGATCAGACACGATCCTGAGGCGATCGAGAATCTGTTCGTGACGCTGTTTGTAGAGGCGCACAACAAGGCCCCCAGGCAGATCATCCTCGATCTTGATGCCACCGATGATCCGATCCATGGCGATCAGGAAGGGCGGTTCTTTCACGGCTATTACGACAGCTATTGCTATCTGCCGCTCTACATTTTCTGTGGGCGGCATCTGCTTGCGGCCAAGCTGCGCCGTTCGAACATCGATGGGGCGGCCGGCGCCCGCGAGGAGCTCGAGCGCATTGTCGCGCAAATCCGGCGTCGCTGGCCGCGCACCCGCATCCTGTTGCGTGCCGACAGCGGCTTCTGCCGCGAGGCCCTGATGGCCTGGTGTGAGGCCAACAAACTCGATTACCTTTTCGGCCTTGCCAAAAACCAACGCCTGATCGCAGAGATTGAACACGAACTCGCTGAGGCTACCAACGAAAGCCGCCAGACCGGCAAGCCGGCGCGCCGCTTCAAGGACTTCATGTGGCAAACGCTCGACAGTTGGAGCCGCAGGCGCCGCGTCGTCGGCAAGGCTGAGGTGACCCAGGGTGACACCAATCCGCGCTTCGTGGTCACCTCACTCAGCCGCGCCGCAGCCGAGGCGCGCCATCTCTACGAAAAGATCTACTGCGCCCGCGGCGAGATGGAGAACCGCATCAAGGAGTGCAAGACAGATCTGTTCGCCGACCGCACCTCATCGGCCACCATGCGGGCCAACCAGTTGCGCCTGTGGTTCGCGTCTATGGCCTATGTCCTGATGTGTGCGCTGCGCCGAATCGGCCTGCGCTTTACCCAGTTCGCCAATGCCACCTGCGGCACGATCCGCCTCAAACTGCTCAAGATCGGCGCAGTCGTCACCTCCAGCGTCCGACGCGTCAGGATCGCCATGGCTTCAGCCTACCCATGGCAGAACGAGTGGGAGCTTGCCCATGCCTTCCTCTGTGATGCCGGCGGCCGATGACGAAACAGACAGCGCACAGTCCGAAATCCGTCGAAGCTGCCGCTCCCGCTTCCGCGGGCCGTCGCCGCGCGTTCCCACGTCGTCAAAAAGCCAACGCCATCGCACCAAGCAGACCAGCAATGGCCAAATCCCCTCCGCACGCCTTCATACCCTGCCAACAGCGCGGAGCTGTGAGATATCCGGGCTAAGCCAGCACCGGGTTAGCGTCCACGGCCCAATCGCCTCTGAGCCAGACAAGCCCCCCACCGCCGAAGTCCGCTCTGGGCTAAAAGGCAACCGCTCGGGTACCCATTCGCTTCCCAGGGGGTTACCCAGCGGGGCGAAGTCGGAGTCATTGGGATATATTTCGCAATGAAATCAATACGGATGCGAGGCCGACAGGCTTGCCAATAGTCCGCGTGTCGGAGGCCACTGCTGCGGCGACCGCTTTGCGGCCAGAATTGGCCCCTGGGGTCAAGCTCGTTCAAGTGCTGCTCGTTCCGCGATTTCGCAGCCTGAACAATGGAATGCGCGGGAATGCGCGCTTGGCGATGGCCTCCCCGCACTCATCCCGGCGTGATGCCGTCAATGAAGGCGGACAGGTCGTCGCTGGCGTTGATCGGTTCGCTCCCAGCACGCACCGCGTTAGCGAAAGCGATAAGGGAAGAGGTGGGGTTGTGCCGACCTGCGTCGGCGCGGAGGTTCATGACCAGTGTCGGGCAGAGAAACAGCGCCAGCCGCACCACATCGCGCCAGTCCGGCGGCAGCAGGTAGCGATCCTTGAGCAGTTGCAGCAGCGGGCGCCAGGCCTCGTAGGCCTTCACCGCGAGCAGGTCGCGGCGCACGGCGCTCGGCGTCCAGTCGGTTTCAACCGAGAGCATGCCGTCCTCGAACCGCGCCGAAGCCTGGTAGCGGGCTTCGGCCTCGTCTGGGTCGTAAAGCCACAAGGGGTGGGCGAGGATGTTGTGGAAGGTCGTCTTGACCTCGGCCAGCAGGGTCGGGACATGAGCGCCGGCAAAGGCCGGATCGAAAAATGACAGCACCGCCCGATCAGCGCCATCAGTGTACCAGACATTAGCATTGTGCGCGTCGCCATGGGCAACGACGCCGCCGGCGTCCGCCATCAAGGCTGGCTGCAGGCGCCGATGCGCCCGGTCAAAGAGTTGTCCTACCGTGTCGCGATAGGCGATGCCGTTGATGACAAAGCGGGCACTGGCGAACTGCTCCCATGTCAGCTCCGCGCCGGGAAAGCGGAACCGTTGGCCGACATAGAAGCTCGCAAGGCGTCCGCCGGCATAGGCCCCGGTGCCCGGGTCGATCAGGCGCTCGTAGAATAGGCGGTTGATCGGTTCGGCGCGGGCCTGTTGGGGCGTGATCGGTGCGAGGCTCTGGCGATAGACGTCGAGCACGGTCTGGCTGAGCGCAGTCTCCGCAGCGATGGCGCGGGCCCGCTTCACCGGATCATCCGCGAGATCGAGCGCGCGCAGCACATCGGAAAGGCGCGGATCGCGGCGACGGCGATAGACGAGGATCTGTTCGCCCGGCAGCACCGACATGTGTATGGGCTGATCGACTGGCAAGCCGGCGCGGGCGAGGATGTCGGCGCGGTAATACTCGCCGCTCATGGCCTCCTCGCCTTCCTCCTGATGGAACTTGAAGAAGAACTCGCCCTCGTCGGTTGCAAAAAAACCGTTGAGCGAATTGAGGCTGTACTGGTCGTGATTGATGGCGACGTTGCGGGCCTCGATGGCAAACAGGTCGCGCAGCAGTTGGGCAAGCATCGACTCGGCGAGGTCTGGCCCCTGCGTGGCCGCGGCGCGAATGGCGGCGGTGCGGCTGACAAAGCCGGTCACCGGGCAGTGTCCCGGGTTATTGCGATGATGGTCTTGAGGCCCATCATCTCGCCGGCGAGGAGGCGGGTGAAGGCCGCCGGGACCGCTTCGAGTTCGATCGTTGCATCTATTAGGGAGATCAGCGTGTTCTCCAGCGCGGCGCACATGGCGATGGCCGCGGGCAGTTCATCGCGGAAGGCATGGCAGCCGACCAGATTGATCTCCCTCTCGACCAGGCGATTGGGGTCGAGATCGAGCGTGCCGTGGCTGATGCCGACGAGGGCGAGGGTCGCGTTGGAGCCGATGACCTCGAGGATCTGGCGCAGGGCGGCGATACTGCCGGTGGCGTCGATGACATAGCGGATCGCAGGGCCGCCGGTCGCCGCAGCTATGGTAGCACGGTCGAGCTCGACCCCCTGCCCTTTGGATGCCGCGGCGACCATCTCGACGCGCGCCGAATTGCGGTCGCTAAGCAGGATCGGGCCTCGATGGTTTTGCGACAGGGCCAGCGCGCACAGCCCGCCAATTGTGCCGCAACCGACGACCAGCACTGGCGCATCGGGCCTCGGTGCGAGCTTGGCAAGGGCATGCAGGGCGACTGCCAGCGGCTCCGCCATGGCGGCGGCACGTGGGTCGAGCGATGCGGGACGCGGGTGGACCAGCCGTTCGGGCAAGAGAGTTTTCTCGGCGAACCCGCCATCGCAGACCTCGCCAACAAAGCCGAGCGACTCGCAGGAATTGTGGTCGCCGGCCAGGCAGTTCGCGCAGGTGCCGCACCAATAGCGAGAGTCGGCAACGACGCGGTCGCCGGGGACGAACGAGGAACCGGCACCAACCGCCGCCACACGGCCGCAGACCTCATGTCCGGCGGTGCTCGGTGATCGTGAAATCCATTGGCCGGTGGAGAAATTGTGCAGGTCCGAACCGCAAATCCCGGCCGCCTCGACGTCGATCAGCACCCAGCCGGGCCCCGGCGCACCGGGGGCGGGCACCTCTTCGAATCGCAGGTCCTTGACGCCGTGAAGGCGAACAGCACGCATGATCCGGCTACTTTATGAACTGCTGGCGCAGCGGCGATACGGCGAGCGCGTGCGAGGAAAAACCCTCGTAGAGCGCCAGCGTGTGGGCATGACCGGCGAGCAGCGGAAAGCCGGCGGCAGTCACATAGCCGACCGAACTGCGCTTGACGAAGTCGGTGACCGAAAGCGGGCCATAGGTGCGTGCCCACCGGCTGGTCGGCAGCACGGCATTCGGGCCGAGGCCAAAATTGCCGATCGAACATGGCGTGTGCTGGCCTAGCAGGATTTCAGCCGCCTCCGTGATGCGGCCGAGATGGTCATAGGGTTCGGTCGAGAGGATCTCTAGATGCTCGGGCGCATACGCATTGATGAAGGCGTAACTCTCCTCGACCGACGACGTGAGGATGATGCCGCCGGTCCTGCCGGTCAGCACGGCCGTCGAAAAGGCGACGCGCTGCTCGGTCATTTTGGCCCAGAGGTGGGGCAAGGCGGCCAGCGCCTCGTCGACGACCCGGCGGCTGTGCGTGACGAGGTAGGCCGATGAATCCGGGCCATGTTCGGCCTCAATCAGTAGATCAAGCGCCGCAAGGCCACCATGCACGGTGTCATCGGCGAAGATCACGGCCTCGGAGGGGCCGGCAGGCAGGCCGGTGTCGAGCACGCCGGACAACAGACGCTTCGCCGCGACGACCCAGGGGCTGCCGGGGCCAACGATCTTGAGCGCAGGCTTGATGGTGCTGGTGCCGAAGGCCACAGCGGCGACTGCCTGGGCGCCGCCAACCTTGTAGACGGTCTCGACGCCAGCGAGGCGCGCCGCGATCAGCGTAGCGGCATCGACGCTACCATCGGGAGCCGGCGGCGTGACGATGGCGATATTGGGGACACCCGCAACGACAGCAGGAACCGACGTCATCATGGTCACGGAGGGGAACGACCCCTTGCCGCGCGGCACATAGAGGGCGACCGACTGGATGGGGGTGAACCGATCGCCGGCGAAAGCGCCGGGCCGGATTTCCTTCATCCACATGGTCTCGGGTTTCTGCTCCTCATGGAAGCTGCGGATATTGTCGATGCCGAACTGGATGGCCTCGACGACCTCGATATCGACCAGCCTGAAGGCAGCGTCGAATTCGGCGGGCGTCACCTGGATCTGGTCTTCTGTGACGCTGGATTTGTCGAAATCACGCGCGAAGCGCGCCAGTGCAACGTCGCCCTCAGTCCGCACAGACTCGATGATCGGCTTCACCTTCTCGATGACGCCCGACAGGTCGGCCTCGGACCGCCTGAGCAGGGCGGCGCGGCCCTCGGCCGACAGGCTCGCATAGTCGTAGAAGGATACTTCAGCCATGATTGCTCTCGCTTTGGCAGGATGACGTCGCCGTCATTTCGATTTGAGGAAGATGTCGAGGCCGACCAGACGATCCAGAAGCGCGATCACCAGCGCCGCACAGGCGATGAAGACGACCGAGATCGCAGCAAGGTCCGGCGTGATGATGGAGCGGATAGAGTTGTAGATCTGCACCGGCAGCGTCACCGTCCGCGCGTCAGTCAGCAACAGGCTGACGAGGAACTCGTTGAGCGCCAGGATGAACATCAGCAGCGAGCCGCTGATCACGCCAGGCATTACGGCCGGCAGGGTGACATGGAGGAAGGTCGAGATCGGCGGTGCACCGCAATTGGCAGCCGCCAGCTCCAGGTCCGGATCAAGGCCGCCGGCGCTGGCGCTGACCGCCCAGATCATGAAGGGCAGGTTGATGACGCAGCAGGCGACGCCAATCGGCCAGATCTGGCCGAGCATGCCCATCTGCCCGAACAGGAGCATCAGGCCGATGCCGGAGCCGATCAGCGGGATGGTGAAGGGAAGCAGCAGATAGACCTGGAAGGTCTTCTCAAACCTGATCGCATACTTGGAAAGCGCTATGCCGGCTAGCGTTCCGATGGGAATGGCGATCAGGGTGCAGATCGTAGCAACGGCAAGCGAGCGCATGAAGGCATCGCGCAGGTCCGCCGCCATGGCGATCTTGGCGTACCATTGCAGCGAAAAGCCGTCCGGCGGGAAGGCAATGATATTGCCGGAGGTGAACGAGGCGCCGAGCACAACGAGGGTTGGCGCCGACAGGACAATCAGCACCATGCCGACCATGACCCAGATGACGATGGTCTTGCTGAGCGGGGCGTTCATTTCCTGTCGCGCCCCATGGCGAGGGTGCCGGCACCGAAGAGGGTGAAGACCAGGCCGACGGCCAGCGAGCCGATACCTACGAGGATCAGCGTCAGCGCAGCGCCCATGCCCTGATCGGAAGTGCGGAAGAACTGGTCATAGATGGCGTTGGCGATGAAATCCTGCGACCCGCCGCCGAGAATAGCCGGCATGGCAAAATCGGTCAGCGACAGAGTGAGGACGACCAGTCCCGCGCCGACGAGACCGGGTTTCGCCAGGGGCAGTACAATGTGGGTGAAGGTGCGCCACCAACTGGCGCCGAGCGAATTGGCGGCCGATTCGAGCTCTTCAGGAATGGCAGCAAGAGCCGGGGCCAGCATCAATACGGCAAAGGGCAGCATATATTGCACGAGGCCGAACAGCACGGCGGGATAGTTGTAGAGCAGACGGACGGGCTCGATGCCGACCAGCCCGAGCAGTCCGTTGGCGACGCCTTGGTTGCCCAGAATGATCAGCCAGCCATAAGCGCGCACGACCTGGCCGATGAAGAAGGGCAGGAATAGTGCAATCAGCAGGAACTTGCGCAGAAGCGGCGACGACGTCCGCACCATCAGGTAGCTGTAGGGAAACGCGAAGACCAGGCAGAGCGCCGTGACTACGACCGAACCCAGCAAGCTCCGCCATAGGACCGTCCAGTAAAGCCCGGTCGAGAAAATCTGGCTGTAATTGGCCCCAGTATAGTCCTCCGAAGGCAGGAAGGTGCTGCGATCGAGCCTATGCGCGCTCGATTCGGCGATCTGGATCATGCCGATGACCAGTAGCAGCACCAGCAGCGCGGCCGGCAGCAGCATCAGGTACGGCAGGCCCCGCGAAAAACGCGACGGCCACACAGCGCTCGCCGTATTCTCGACGGCGTCCATAACGCGCCAGCGGAATGGGTAGGCTTGCTTGGACGTCTGCATTGCGGCTCCTGGAGACCGGGGTGGCGCGCACGCCACCCCCAAGCTCGGAAGGGCTCTATCAGCCCTGCATGATAGCCTTGAACTGGCCGAACCAGTCGCTCTCGTGCTCCACCTGGACGGCGGTCGGAACGCGGATCAGGCGTTCGAAGTCGGCCGGTTCAGTCGGATAGGACGGATCGCCCGCCAGACCTTCCGGTGGCGTGACGCCGGGTACGACACCCGGAAGGCCGAGGCCGTCAAGCCAGACCTGCTGCGCTTCGACTGTCAGCGCAAAGTTGATGTACTGCTTGGCCCAGTACAGCTCGTTCGCGGGCAGGCCCTTGGGAATCCACAGTCCGTCGGTTTCGAACTTGGAACCCTCTTCCGGCACGGTCCACGCGAGGTCGATGCCGTTCTTCATGGCTTCGCGGGCATTGGTCGAAATGGTCACCGCGAGGTCGATTTCGCCATTCTGGAACCAGGTGGTGAAATCGGGATCTTCACCGAGCAGCGGCTCCTGGGCCTTGACCTTGCGGATGAACTCCCAGGCCGGCTCCATGTTGCCGGGAATGTCCTCGAGCGAACCGCCACCGGCCACCTGGGCCGGGAAGTGGAAGCCGATGCCGTCATTATAGAGCGCGATACGGCCCTTGAACTTGGGATCGAGCAGCACCTGCAGCGAGGTCGGCGCACCATCGGGGAAGGCCGACGGGCGATAGGCCAGCACATAGACATAGCCGTAGGTGTTGACGATCGGGTAGCCCTCGAGCCCGACGGGCTTCGCCAGTTCGGTCGTGTTGGCGAGGTTCGGCAGGTCGGATAGGTCTTCGGTGACACCGCGCAAAGCCGACTTGGTAGCGTTGGTGGTGGTGTCCCAGTTGATGTGGATCGGTGGGACGCGGCCCTGCGCCACGGCGGCCCACACCTTGGGCTGGATCTCGTTGTCTTCGGTCAGGTCATGCCGAACTGCGATCCCGGTTGCAGCGGTGAAGGGATCGGAGACGCCGGCCTGCAGCGCCGCGACCCACGAACCGCCCCAGGCGCGCACGATGATCTCAGCGGGCTTCTCGGGTTCCTGGGCAAAGGCCTTGCCGGTCCAGCCGGTAGCGGCCAGGCCGCTGAGGGCCGCGGCACCGCCGAGAAACCTGCGGCGGGTAAGGGCGAGGATAGAGGTCGTCTTGGTCATGCCGTTCTCCTGTTGTTGCCGGTCCCTGCCGGTTCAGTTCGGGTAGGTCAGCACATCCTGTGCATTCCAGCCCATCGCCACGGTTTCGCCGATGGCAAATTGCTTATGCGCACCCGGATCATGATCGAACACACGAAGACGGGTCGATGATGATGCCAGTGCAATATCATAAACCGTCCGCTCGCCCTCGAAGATCGCATCTCGGACGGTGCCAGTGCGGGTGGTCTGGCAGTTGCCGAGCCCAGCCTCGCTGGCGGCCAGACGTATCTGTTCGGCGCGCAAGGCGCCGGTGACGGCGGAACCAGCGGCCGGGACCGCGTCTTTCGCGCGCCAGGTGCCGGCGATCGTTTCACCACCCGACCTGAAGGCAACTTCCGAACCCGCGGAAGACACGACGGTGCCGGAGATAAAATTGGTAACGCCGATGAAGCCTGCAACGAAGGCGTTCGCCGGATTGCGATAGGTCGCCGAGGGTGGCGCCATCTGCTGGATTTCGCCCTTGTCCATCACGATCACCTCGTCGCTGACGACCAGCGCCTCGCGCTGGTCGTGGGTGACGTTGATGGTGGTAACACCGAGTTCGCGCTGGATCCGGCGGAATTCGAGCTGCATTTCCTCGCGCAGCTTGCGGTCGAGCGCCGCCAGCGGTTCATCAAGCAGCAGCAGGTCCGGCTCGAACACCAGCGCCCGCGCGATCGCCACGCGCTGCTGCTGCCCACCCGACAACTGGTGGATACGCCGATCGGCGTATGGACCAAGCTGCACCAGGTCGAGGTAGCGCTGTACGCGCTCGGGAATGGTCTGCGCATCGAAGCGGCGCATCTTGAGCGGGAAGGCGACATTCTCCGCTGCCGTCATATGCGGAAACAGCGCCAGCTTCTGGAACACCATGCCGATCGAGCGCTTGTGCGGCGGGGCGGCGCTCACCGGGGTGCCGTTGATGACGATCTCGCCCGCGCTTGGCCGCTGGAATCCGGCGATCATCCGGAGCAGTGTGGTCTTGCCGGAGCCGGACGGTCCGAGGATGGTCAGGAACCGACCTTCGTCGAGCTCAAAGGAAGCGTTCTTGACCGCGTGCGAATTGCCGAAGACCATGTCGACATTCCTAACCGACACGGCGACCTTTCCAGTCTGGTGAACCGATCGCTCGGCGCTTTGGCTTGTCATCGCTCTTCCCAGTCGCTCGGGATGGCTCCCGGAGGCAGGTGTACCGATCGGTTCGCTACATAATGTCTATACATAACGACCTCGGAGTCAATCAGATCGTGAGCACTTTTTAGGATTGCCCAAGTTTTGTGCACCTGCCCTAGATCGAGGCCAGGAAGCCCCCATCGATCGCCAGGCACTGTCCAGTAACGTAGCGCGCGGCATCGCTTGCCAGAAACACTACCGCACCGCCAACATCGTCCACGCCGCCAAAACGACGCTGCGGTATCTTACCGAGCATTGCCTCGGCCCATGCCTCGTCCGCATAGAACACCTCGGTCATCTCGGTCTGGAAGTAGCCCGGCGCGATCGCATTCACGCGGATGCCAGCAGCAGCCCATTCGGCCGACAGCGCCCGCGTCATCCCGAGAAGGCCGCTCTTGGAGGCCGTGTAGGGGACCGCGGTCGGGATGCCGACGAAGGAGGTCAGCGAGCAGAGATTGACGATTGCCCCCTCGGCCCTGCGCTGCGCCATGCTCCGGGCCACCGCCTGCGAAACGAAGAAGCTGCCCTTGAGGTTGGTGTCGACAATACTGTCCCACAGCGCCTCGTCGACATCGGCCGAGGGCGAGACGCTCTCGAAGCCGGCATTGTTTACGACGATGTCGACTGGCCAGTCGGCGACCAGCGCATCGATGCGGCTGTTGATCGCGGCGACATCACGCACATCGAAGGCCACCCCCTTCGCCACGATCTTCTCGGCGGCCAGAAGTTCAAGCGTGCCGTCCAGGGCACCGGTGCTGCGAGATGTCACGCAGACTTCCGCGCCCATCCGCCCCAGTGCCAGCGCGATGGCCTGCCCCAGCCCCCGGCTTCCGCCAGTGACGAGCGCACGCCGGCCGGCCAGGCTGAATGACTGAGGACCAAACATCATGACCTCCCCTTCATGAACTTCAGTTGCAGGATATCAGCACTTCCGGCCAATCATGTCTATACATAAACCGGCCGACGCCCTATGATGCCGGGGTGAATGTCGCCACAAGCGCGTGACGGTCGCCCGGATAGGTGAAGCGCACCTGGGTAACCGGCCCTGCCCCGCTCCAGGTGCGGCGCTCGATGACGAGACATGCCGTGTTGGCTGGCACGGCAAGCGCCTTGGACGTTTCAGCATCGGATGCCACGGCGGAAATGCGATGCTCAGCGGAACTCCAAGGGACCTCGCGCAGCAGCCACTGACCCGGCGTGATGGTGTCGAAGTTAGCAGTCGCCGCGCCCGGCACGGTATCGAGACTGATCAGTCGCTCTTCGAGGCAGAACGGCTTGTTGCTCGCCAGATGCAGGCAGGTCAGAGCAAGCACCGATGCCCCAGCCGGGACATCGAGCAGCACGCGATCGGCGCCGGTCGCCTTGCGCCGGACGCGCCGGGTAAGCGCAAAAGAATAGGCCAGCTTGAGAGATTCGACTTCCTTGCGAATGTCGTTGATCTCGAGCACCGCCGAGTGCGCCTGCGGCTGGCTGACGAAGCTGCCACTCTTCTTGACGCGGTCGATCAGCCCGGCGCGGGCAAGCTGCGTCAGCACCTTGTTGACCGTCATGCGCGAGCAACCATAGTGCTTGGCGAGGTCGACCTCGAACGGGATACGATGGCCCACCGGCCATTCGCCGGAAACGATCTTGCCTTCGATATCGACAACGATGCGCTGGTGAAGGGTGCTCTCCCTGGCCTCCAGGGGCGCATCCATCGGTGAAAGATCGACTGCACTCACGCTGCGTTGGCCTCCGTGCCGCATACTTGGTACATCGCGATTGTTCCGTGCCGTCAAGCGTTCAGCAGTTGTTTCATGGCTCGCTCGAACCGGCGACGGATGGTTTCGCGTTCGACGTGCCGCCCGCCCACGACCCGTTTCCGCCCTAGTGCCCAGACATCGCCGACCTGCACGTCACCACCGAAAATCCAGGCATCGAGCTGCGCCGCCGGTGGCAGGTAGCGGACATAGCCGACATTCAGCGTGACGAGATCTGCCGGCATCCCGACGGCAATGCCCGCGTCCCTGCCAAGCGCCTGCGCCCCGCCGGCCGTCGCCAGTTCGAGCAGCGTCTGGCCAGTGGAGGCACCGGGTGCGGCGATGACGTTGCGCGCGCGCTGCCCCAGCCGCTGGCTGTATTCGTATTGCCGCAGTTCACCGGCCAGCGAGATGAGCACATTGGAGTCCGAACCTATGCCGAAGCGTCCACCCTGCGCGAAATAGCTGGCGCCTGAGAAGGTGCCATCACCGAGATTGGCCTCGGTGATCGGGCAGAGCCCCACCACGGCCTTGCTGCGCGCGATGCCGGACACTTCCACGGGCATCAGGTGAGTGGCGTGGATGAGGCACCAGCGCTCGTCCACCGGAAAGGTGTCGAGCAACAGCTGTACCGGCCGGGCACGATGAGCCTTGAGACAGTCGTCGACCTCGAGGGTCTGTTCGGCAATGTGAATATGTACCGGCCCACCCTTGGCCAGCGGCAGCACCGTCTCGATCTCATCCAGTGTCGCGGCGCGCAAACTATGTGGTGCAATGCCCAGCCTGCCACCGGCTACCCCCCCGATCAGGATGTCGCAGGCCGCCATCAGAGTCCCATAGCGATCCACGTTGTTGATGAAGCGGCGCTGCCCCTGAGAGGGTGGCAGCGGACCGAAGCCACCATGGGTGTAGAGCACCGGCAGCAGCGTCAGCCCGATGCCGGCCTCGGCGCTGGCCTCCGCGATCCGCTCGGCCATTTCGGCGATGTTGTCATAGGGCTCGCCGTTCTGGTCGTGGTGCAGGTAGTGGAACTCGCCAACCCTAGCGAAGCCAGCCTCCAGCATCTCGACATAGGCCTGGGCAGCGACGGCAGCGACATGTTCGGGCGTCATCGACAGGGCGAACTTGTACATCACCGATCGCCAACTCCAGAAGCTGTCATCGGCCGGCCCGCGCCGCTCGGCAAGGCCTGACATCGCCCGCTGGAAGGCGTGGCTGTGGAGATTGCCGGCGGCGGGAACAATCACCGCATGACGCTCGGCGGCCGCGTCGGGCGTGACGCCCGACGCTACCGATGCGATCCGTTCGCCGTCCAGCACTATCGCGACATTGTTTGCCCAACCGGTTGGCAACAAGGCCGCTGCCGCGTGAAGCGCAACCATGGACCCACTCCAAAACGAGCCAAGTTTCGGTGACAGATTCCTCCTTGTCACCATCCTCATTATGTCTATACATGTTGGATTTGAATTGAAAGCGGACAATGCCATGACATTGACGGGTTCATCCTTGCCCACCGACATCCAGGTCTGGCGGAACTGTCGCCTCCTCACGATGGCGGCAGACAGCAGCCTCATCGATGATGGTATCGTCATGGCCCGTGACGGCCGCATCGCCTTTGCTGGCGCAGCTGGCGCAGCACCAGTATTCCCGAACGCCGAAGTCATCGACCTGGGCGGCCGGTTGCTAACTCCCGCGCCAATCGACTGCCACACCCACCTTGTCCACGGCGGCCATCGCGCGCTCGAATTCGAGATGCGCCTCGCGGGTGCCACCTATGTCGAGATCGCCAAGGCCGGCGGCGGCATAGCTTCGACGGTGCGCGCCACACGGGCCTTGAGTGTCGACGAGCTTGTGGCCGAGGCCCTGCCCCGGCTTGATGCACTGCTGGCTGAGGGCCTCAGCACGGTGGAGATCAAATCCGGCTATGGCCTGACCATCGAAACTGAACTGCGCATGCTGCGGGCCGCACGCCAGCTTGCAACCCTGCGGCCTGTACGGATCGTTACCTCCTATCTCGGCGCCCATGCGCTGCCGGCCGAATTTGCCGGTCGCAAGGCCGACTACATCACCGAGGTCGTCCTGCCCGGCCTCCGTGCCGCTCATGCTGAAGGGCTGGTCGATGCGGTGGACGGGTTCTGTGAAGGTATCGCCTTCGATACCGAGGAGATCGCCCGGGTGTTCGACCTGGCTGCCGAACTTGGCCTGCCAACGAAGCTCCATGCCGAACAGCTAAGCCACATGGGCGGTACGCGCCTTGCTGCATCGCGCCACGCACTGTCGGCGGATCACCTCGAGTACATCGACGAGGCTGATGCAGAGGCGCTGGCCCGGTCTGGCACCGTCGCCGTGCTGCTGCCCGGCGCCTTCTACGCCATCCGCGAGACGCAGAAGCCGGACGTTGCCGCGCTGCGCCGGCACGGAGTGAACGTGGCGATCGCCACCGACTGCAATCCCGGCACATCGCCGCTCACCTCATTGCTGCTGGCGATGAACATGGCGGCGACGCTGTTCGGACTGACTGTTGACGAGTGCCTTGCGGGCGTTACCGCCAATGCGGCGCGGGCACTGGGCATTCTCGATGAGACCGGCACTATCGAGGCAGGCAAGTCCGCCGACTTGGCCGTGTGGAACTGCACCGCGCCCGCCGAACTGGCCTACCGCATCGGCTTCAACCCACTTCACAGCCGCATTTTCAAAGGCCAGCAAGCATGACGATCACCCTGACGCCGGGGGCCGTGACCCTTGAAACCCTTGGCACGATCTTCTGGACCGGCACGCCCGCGGTCCTCCACCCGGCTTTCGATGCCGCAATCGACAGGGCCGCGGCCCGCATCGCCGAGATCGCCGCAGGCAATGCCCCGGTCTATGGCGTCAATACCGGTTTCGGCAAACTAGCCTCGATCAGGATCGACGCCGCCGACGTAGCGACGCTGCAGCGCAACCTCATCCTGTCGCATTGCTGCGGCGTGGGCCAGCCACTGGCCGAGAACATCGTCCGGCTGATCATGACGCTGAAGCTGGTGTCGCTGGGCCGCGGCGCATCGGGCGTGCGCATCGCGTTGATCCGGCTGCTTGAGGCCATGCTGGCCCGCAACGTCATTCCGGTCATCCCCGAAAAGGGCTCGGTTGGCGCCTCCGGCGATCTGGCACCACTCGCCCATATGGCAGCGGTGATGATGGGGGAAGGCGAGGCCTTTGCTGGCGGCGTGCGCATGCCCGGCGCCGAGGCATTGGCGCAGGCGGGACTGCAGCCTGTGGAGCTCGCAGCCAAGGAAGGCCTGGCGCTCATCAATGGCACCCAGACCTCGACCGCCCTGGCGCTGGCTGGACTGTTCCGGGCGCATCGGGCCGCCCAGGCGGCGCTGATTACCGGGGCGATGTCCACAGACGCGGCGATGGGATCGTCGGCGCCGTTCCATCCCGACATTCACACGCTGCGCGGTCATCAGGGCCAGATCGACACGGCTGCAACGCTGCGCGCCCTGCTGGCCGGCTCCGCTATTCGCGAAAGCCATGTCGAGGGCGACGAGCGCGTGCAGGATCCGTATTGCATTCGCTGCCAGCCGCAGGTCGATGGCGCCTGCCTCGACATCCTGCGCGCGGCGGGGCGCACGCTCGAGATCGAAGCCAATGCGGTGACGGACAACCCGCTGGTGCTCTCCGACGGCAGTGTCGTCTCGGGTGGCAATTTCCACGCCGAACCTGTGGCTTTCGCAGCCGACCAGATCGCCCTCGCCATCTGCGAGATTGGCGCTATCGCGCAGCGCCGCATCGCGCTGTTGGTCGATCCGGCCCTGTCCTACGGCCTGCCGGCGTTTCTCGCCAAGAAGCCGGGACTCAATTCCGGCCTGATGATCGCAGAGGTGACCTCGGCCGCCCTGATGAGCGAGAACAAGCAGATGTCGCATCCGGCATCGGTGGACTCGACACCGACCTCGGCAAACCAGGAGGACCATGTCTCGATGGCCTGCCATGGCGCGCGTCGGCTGCTGCAGATGACGGACAATCTCTTCGGCATTATCGGCATCGAGCTGCTGACGGCGACGCAGGGTGTCGACTGCCGCGCACCCCTGCAGACCGGCCCTGAACTGCTGCGCGCGCGGGCGGCGCTGCGTGATGTCGTCCCAGAGCTCGAAGTGGATCGCTACATGGCGCGCGATATCGAGGCGGCGGTCTCGCTGGTGTCCGACGGCACCCTGATCCGCGCGGTGACGCCCGCAACCCTACCGGGGCTCGCAGCATAATGGACGTGTTCGAAGTCACCCGAGGGTCGTCCCCCATCATCCTCGGCCTACCCCACACCGGGACCTTCATCCCCGAAATGATCTTGGAACGGCTCAACGACACTGGACGGGGTTTGACCGACACCGACTGGCATATCCACGAGCTTTATGCCGGCCTCCTGCCCGCCGCCTCGACGGTGCGGGCCGTTTTCCACCGTTATGTGCTGGATGCCAACCGTCCGCCGGGCAATGAGAGCCTGTATCCGGGCCAGAACACTACGGGCCTCGTGCCGTTGACCGACTTCGACGGGCGGCCGATCTGGAAGCCGGGGCTGGAGCCCAACGACGCCGATATCGGCGAGCGAACCGCGAAATTCCATGCCCCCTACCATGCAGCGTTGAAGGAAGAGATCGACAGGGTCCGGGCCGCACATGGTGTCGCCGTGGTCTTTGACTGCCACTCGATCCGCTCCAATATCCCCTTTCTGTTCGCCGGCAAGCTGCCCGACCTCAATATCGGCACCGCCGGCGGCGTGACCTGCCACGCTGATATCGAGAGCGCGGCGATGGACACGGCGCGCAGCGCCCACGGCTATACCAGCGTCCTCAACGGACGCTTCACGGGCGGCTGGACCACCCGGCACTATGCCGATCCGGCCAACAACGTGCACACCATCCAGCTCGAGCTGGCACAGGACACCCATCTCGTTGCCGAGGCGGCGCCGTTCCAGCTCGATCCGGACAAGAGCGCCCGCCTGCGCCCGGTTCTGGCGCTGATGCTGGAGCGCATCGGGGCCGGCGCGCACTCTCTTTCGGTGAAGGAAAAGCCATGACTGACCCAAGCCACAACAGCCGCCACAACATTCGCGAAGTGCGGGCGCCCCGCGGCACTCAGTTGCGCGCCAAGAGCTGGCTCACCGAAGCGCCTCTGCGCATGCTGATGAACAATCTGGATCCGGACGTCGCCGAGAACCCCAATGAGTTGGTGGTCTATGGCGGTATTGGCCGGGCGGCGCGAACCTGGCAGGACTTCGACCGCATCGTCGCCGCGCTCGAAGAGCTCGAGGCCGACCAGACCCTGCTAGTCCAGTCCGGCAAGCCCGTCGGGGTGTTCCGCACCCACGCCGACGCGCCGCGTGTGCTGATCGCTAACTCCAACCTCGTGCCGCACTGGGCGACGTGGGACCATTTCAACGAGCTAGATAAGAAGGGCCTGGCCATGTACGGCCAGATGACCGCCGGATCGTGGATCTATATCGGCACCCAGGGCATAGTGCAGGGCACCTACGAGACCTTTGTCGAGGCCGGCCGACAGCACTATGGCGGCGATCTCACGGGCAAGTGGATCCTGACCGGTGGCCTTGGCGGCATGGGCGGCGCGCAGCCGCTGGCCGCGGTGATGGCCGGTGCCTGCTGCCTCGCCATCGAGTGCAATCCGGACTCGATCGATTTCCGCCTGCGCACCCGCTATCTCGACGAAAAGGCTGAAACGCTGGACGAAGCGCTAGCCATGATCGAGGCCTGGACCAAGGCGGGCGAGGCCAAGTCGATCGGCCTGCTCGGCAACGCGGCGGACCTCCTGCCAGAAATGGTACGCCGCGGTATTCGCCCGCACATGGTCACCGACCAGACGTCCGCCCATGACCCGATCAATGGCTACCTGCCGAAAGGCTGGACGATGGTCGAATGGCGCGAGAAGCGCGAAAGCGAGCCCAAGGCCGTCGAAAAAGCCGCCCGTGCCTCGATGCGCGAGCATGTCGAGGCGATGGTGGCGTTCCACGATCTCAGCGTGCCTACCTTTGACTATGGCAACAACATCCGCCAGGTCGCCAAGGACGAAGGGTTGGAGCGGGCTTTTGCCTTCCCCGGCTTCGTGCCGGCCTATATCCGTCCGTTATTCTGCCGTGGCATCGGCCCATTCCGCTGGGCCGCGCTGTCGGGAGACCCGAACGATATCTACAAGACCGACGCGAAGGTGCGCGAGCTGACGCCGGGCAATACGCATCTGCACAACTGGCTCGACATGGCGCGCGACCGCATTGCATTCCAGGGCCTGCCGGCACGAATCTGCTGGGTCGGGCTCGGCGATCGCCATCGGCTCGGCCTCGCCTTCAACGAAATGGTGCGCTCCGGCGAACTCAAGGCCCCGGTGGTGATCGGCCGCGACCATCTCGATTCCGGCTCGGTCGCCTCCCCCAATCGCGAAACCGAAGCCATGAAGGACGGCTCCGACGCAGTGTCGGACTGGCCGCTGCTCAATGCCCTCCTGAACACCGCATCCGGCGCCACCTGGGTGTCGCTGCACCACGGCGGCGGCGTGGGCATGGGCTTTTCCCAGCATGCCGGCATGGTCATCTGCGCCGACGGCACGGACGACGCGGCCCGGCGCATCGAACGCGTTCTGTGGAACGACCCGGCCACCGGCGTCATGCGTCACGCCGATGCGGGCTACGAGATTGCTCTGGACGTCGCCCGCGAAAAGGGCCTCGACCTGCCGGGCATCCTCGTCCGCTAAACAGGGAGCCGCAATTGGACCTGCGCCGTTTCGAGGATCAGAGCCTTGCTCCGTGGCGGAACGGCGGCGGGTTCACTAGGGAAATTGCCGTCAGCAATGGCGCAGACTCTCCTTTCGACATCCTCTGGCGGGTCAGCGCAGCGACGGTCGCCGCTGCGGGTCCGTTCTCGAGGTTCGAAGGGATCGATCGCACCATTGTCGTCACAGCGGGCAAGGGCCTCGTGCTGGTGACAGGCGACGACCGCGTCACCCTCACCACGGACAGCGCGCCCTACGCCTTTGATGGCGAAACTGCAATCGATGCCCACAACGTCGACGGCTCGACCATCGACCTCAACATCATGACACGGCGGGGACGTTTTGTTCACGCGATCAAACGCATCCAAAGCGTTGCGCCAGTGACCATCACCAGCCAGCAGGACGTGACAATACTGTTCTTCTGTGGCGAGGCGGAGATTTCGGCGGCAGGGACCAACACCACCGCTCACAACGGCGATGCCCTCCTGGACATTGCGAAGGGAGATGTCGTCCGCCTGTCCGCACAGGGGCAGGTGGACGCATACCTGATAGAAATCGCGCAGTCACATCTGCGTTGAACGACGAGCGACCGCTTTGGGGCCACAAGCGGACGACACCGGGTGGTTATGCACTGGGAAGCTAAAGGCTCTGGCTGGACTACCGAGGATCGGCTCGAAGTCCGCGGCTAGGTAACGCTGAGAAGTAAGGATCTCAGCGTCTCCTGGCAGTTCACAGGGGCCTGCATCAAAGCGTAAGAAGACGGGGTTACCAGATAGTCCACCCGCTATGGTCAAGGTACTGAGCAAACGGCGCACTTGGGCTGGGGTAACAATGGGGAGCTAAATTGCTCGCGCTAGGATGCAACGCCTTGGAACCGAACGCTTCACTCAAAGCAAAATTTACAAGCAGTTGCTATAACTTAGTGCTGCAGGTTGACGCTATTTGCGCCGGTGTGAGCATTTCACGGCATCCGGCCATCCATTCCACGGGCATCCGGCCTGCCGTTCCGTGAACATCCAGCCACCCTCGTGAGGGGCCTGCAGCGCTTCTCTTTATTGTGGGTTTGAGTGTCCGCAGTCAAGGGTGTTGGTGGCGTGGAAGATTGTACACGTTAGGGACCCGCGTGCCCGGCGCCGCGCCCGCCACGAGACTGGTTGTGACGGGCGCGTGGGAGGGACCGGTAGGCAACCCGGGGTAGAGATTATGCTCATCGGCTGGCCCCGTCGTGGTCGGCGGGCAGGACATCACCCTGAACCTGAATCCGGTGCTGCAGAGCCTACGAGTCAGCGACAAGGCGGGCATGTCCAGCGACACCGCCTCCCTCGAACTGGACGACCGGGGCGGCCAGATCGTCCTCCCGCGGCCCGGCTCGCTGGTGCTGATCAGCCTTGGGCGGGAGGGGCAGGGCATGGGCCGTGTGTTCGAGGGCACCGTCGATGAAATCCGCGCCTCGGGCTCGCGCTCGGGCCGGACGCTGTCGATCAGTGCGAAGGGCATGGACACCCGCGAAAAGCCCAAGGAGGGCCAGCGGCGCCACTTCGATGACACCAGCATCGGCGACGCCCTGTCGGCGACGGCCGGGAAGGCCGGGCTCACCATGTCGATTGACGCCGAGCTCGGCAAAATCAAGCGGCCCTATATCGCCCTCGACGACGAGAGCTTCGTGGCCTTCGGCGAGCGGATCGCCCGCGAGGTGGGCGGCACCTTCAAGATCGTCGGCACGCGGGCGATCCTCGCCAAGCGCAACGGCGGATCGTCCGCCGGGGGTGCCAGCCTGCCGACCGTCACCGCGGCGTGGGGGGGCAACCTCCACAGCTACGACATCGCGCCCATCCTCGGGCGCCCGGTCGAGAAGGCCACCCGGTCGCGCTGGTACGACAAGGCCAAGGCCGACTGGCTCGACAC
>CAIMLX010000103.1 GCA_903842455.1 uncultured Hyphomicrobiales bacterium
GAAATACGCGGGAACCGTGATCACCGCCTGGGTAACCGGCTCGCCGAGATACGACTCGGCGGTTTCCTTCATCTTGGTGAGAATCATCGCCGAGACTTCGGACGGCGAGTACTTCTTGGAATTGACGTCGACCCACGCGTCGCCGTTGTCGCCCTGGACGATCTTGAAGGGCACGAGGCCCTTGTCCTTTTCGACCATCGGGTCGTTGTAGCGCCGGCCGATCAGGCGCTTGACTGCGAACAGCGTCCCCTCGGGGTTGGTGACCGCCTGGCGCTTGGCCGGCTGGCCCACCAGACGCTCGCCGTCCTTGGTGAAACCTACCATCGAAGGCGTGGTACGCGCGCCTTCGGCATTCTCGATGACCTTCGGAGTCGCGCCGTCCATGACGGCAACGCAGCTGTTGGTCGTACCGAGATCGATACCGATTACTTTACCCATGTCCTGCCTCTTTGTCTGGCGAAACCGGATGGAACCCCTGTCGGCAGTTCCTTGACCCCGTGGTCGGGAGTCCGGATTCCCGTTTGTTGAGATAAACGTCGATTGACCCGTTGCCGGGCCTTGAGGGCTATATAGGAGGGGGTCTGGGGGGGTGCAAGCTGGCTGTCGGAATTTCGGGAGGCTGTTGGGTCAGGCCGGCACATCACCCCTGGGGAAGCGCCGGCCACTAGTTTTTCCGCAGCGCTGCTGGCCTTCTGCCCGCCTACTGCGAATCCGACAGGGTGTACTCGCCCAGTTCACACAGATCGACGCCGCTCTCGATGAACTCGGAATCGTCCTCGAGCACGAATTTCAGGTCGTAGACGCACTGCTCGCGGCCATCGCCGATGGTGACGTTCACCTGGTTGCCCGACGGCAGGTAGTTTTCGCCGAACACGTCTTCTTCCCAGTTCTCCACATCGGCAGGCGAGCTGAAGAAGCTCTTGATCGGGTAGGATGAGGCGTTGGTGAGGACGAAAGTCAGGTCTTCGGCAAACGAGGCCGCAGGCGTGGCTGCAAGGCCGATGGCGGCGAGCACGCCGCAAATCTTGAGATTCAAAGGATTCCCCTATTTGTGCTCCGAACAGCCGGACCACCGCGCGTGGCCTAGCATTTTAGCCGATTTGCCTTCAAGGCTGGCTCCGTGACTGGTTAGCCAAACCTTCCGCCGCTCCCTTCGCGTGGCAAACAGGTTGTGGTCCGTTTACCCGTTGTGGTCTAAAACCGGATGGTGCCGACCGGGATGATTGACTTGCCGATGCGCTACCTGCCCGCTCTCCTGCTGGTTCTCGCCCCTGTTGCCGCCCTCGCGCAGGACGTGCCGGCCGATGCCGAGCGCGATCTTTGGTGCGGCACGGCATTCGAACTCATGGTCGCCGACGAGCCGGCCGACGCCTCGGCCGAAAAGCTCGCAGCCGCGCAGCCCTACCAGGAGGGGGCGCGGCGCCTGGTCCAGAGGGCCCTGCCGATCTATCTCGAGTCGGGCTTTTCCGACGCCGCACTTCTCGCGTACCGGCAGAAACTCGAGGCCAGCGTTTCCCGCGTCGTCAACGGCGGCGGGTGGAACGATAGCGACCAGTCGCCCAGTTTCGAAGACTGCAAAGCCCTGCTCGGGCTATAGGAAAACGCCTCATGCCGATTACCCCCCGTCCCGACGATCTCCTGCTTGTTGTCGACCTGCAGTATGATTTCCTCCCCGGCGGCCGCCTGGCCGTGACGGGCGGCGACGAGATCATCATCCCCATCAACCGGCTCGGCCGCCGCTTCGATAACGTGGCGATGACCCAGGACTGGCATCCATCCGGGCACATCTCGTTTGCCTCGAGTCACCCGGGCGCCAGCCCCTTCGAGGTGATGGACCTCCCCTATGGTCCGCAGGTCCTCTGGCCCGACCACTGCGTCTGGGACACGCCCGGGGCGCAGTTTTCGAAGGATATCGAACTGCCGCACAGCCAGATGACCATCCGCAAGGGCTATCACGACGTCATCGACTCCTACTCGGGCTTCGAGGAAGCCGATCGCAAGACCAAGACCGGGCTCGAGGGATACCTGCGCGAGCGCGGCATCCGCCGCCTGTTCGTCGCCGGCCTCGCCACCGATTTCTGCGTTGCCTGGACCGCCCTCGATGCCTGCGCCGCCGGCTTCGAGACCTACGTGATCGAGGATGCCTGCCGCGCCATCGACGCTGGCGGCTCCCTGGCTCAGGCCTGGGCCGACATGAACGCCGCCGGCGTCAACCGCATCGTCGCCGGCGACATCGTCTGAGGGAACCCGGGATGCGCGGTCTGCTGCTCGCCCTGCTGCTCGTTGCAACCGTGGTGCCGGCCCGGGCAACCGACGCTGTGCCGCCCGAAGCCGACCGCCTGCTCTGGTGCGGCAGTGCGTTCTACTGGCTCGCCGCCGACGCGTCCGATGCGGGCAACAACACCGAGGCCGACGAGTACCAGAAATGGTCGGATCAGCTGCTCGACCGCGCCGCGACTCTCCTCGCCGCCGCCGGTCTCGATGCCAATGAAACCGGCGACCTGATCGAAACCTACGCCGGCCGCGCGCTCGAGCAGATGGCTACGCCAACCGCGCCCTACGACGTTGCGACAGTCTGCCCGACGCTGGTCACGCCTTGAATGCAAAGGGCGCCCCGCGGGACGCCCTTGCCTTACACGCTCTTGTCGATGCTGCCCTCGGCTGGCTGCCCGGTGGCCCCGCCGCCCTTGGCGACGCCGACCATGGCTGGCCTGAGCACCCGGTCGCCGATTGCGAAGCCGGCCTGCACGACCTGCACCACGGTGCCTTCCGGACGGGTCGGGTCGGGGACCTCGAACATCGCCTGGTGCTTGTGCGGATCGAATTTCTGGCCTTCGGCCTCGATCGGCTTGACGCCGTGCTTGCCGAGCAGCCGCTGCATCTCGCGCTCGGTCATCTCGATGCCTTCGATCAGCGACTTGGTCGTCGCATCGGCAGCCTCGCGGGCCTCGTGCGGCAGCATCATCAGCGCGCGCGACAGCGAATCGGTCGCCGTCAGCATGTCGCGGGCAAAGCCGGCAATGGCGTAGGAGCGAGTATCGCCGATCTCGCGCTCGGTGCGCTTGCGCAGGTTTTCCATCTCGGCGACGGAGCGGAGCAGGCGGTCACGCAGGTCGGCGTTCTCGGCCTTGAGGGTCTCCACCGGATCCGCCTCGGCGGCTTCGGTGCTGGCGTCGGCCTGCAGGTCGGGCGCGGTATCGTTCGCGGCCTCGGGCGTCGGCTTGTTGTCCTCGGGCTTGCTGGTATCGTCGTTCATCACTGGCCTGGGAAAAGGTAGGCCGCCTCTGGCGGCAGGATTCGCCCCGATATCGGACAATGGAGCGGAAGATTCAACCCTTGCGGCTCATGATCGACGAGATGACGTTGGCGGTGTAGTCGACCACCGGCACGACGCGGGCATAATTGAGCCGCGTCGGCCCGATCACGCCCAGCACCCCGACCACCTTCTGGTTCGCGTCCTTGTAGGGCGACAGGATCACCGACGACCCCGACAGCGAGAACAGCTTGTTCTCCGAACCGATGAAGATCTTCACGCCCTGCGCCGTCTCGGTGTCCCCCAGCAGGTCGATCAGCCCCTCGCGGCTCTCGAGTTCGTCGAACAACTGCCGCACCCGGTGGATTTCCTCGGACGCCATGGTGTCGTTGATGAGGTTGGCGCGGCCCCGCACGATCACCGTCGGTGGCGCCGCGGTGCCCGAATCGGCCAGCGTCGCCAGCCCGGCCTCCACCAGCTTGCGGCTCAGTTCGTCGAGTTCGTGCAGGGTCTCTTCGCGCTTCAGCTGGATGGCCCGGCGCGTTTCGGCCAGCGTCTTCCCCACCGCCAGGTGCGCCAGGTAGTTCGAGGCCTGCGTCAGCGCGCTGGCAGTCAGCCCGGCAGGCAGCGGCAGCACCCGGTTTTCGACGGTGCCATCCTCGCCCACCAGCACCACCATGGCGCGCCCGGCATCGAGGCGGATGAACTCGATGTGCTTGAGAATGAGGTCGGATTTCTGCGCGATCACCACGCCGGCGCCGTGCGACAGGCCAGAGAGCAGCTGGCTCGCCTCGGTCAGCAGGTCCTCGATGCCGCCGCTGCCATGGGCCGGCGCGTGCATCTGCTGGGCGATCTGCGCCTTCTCCGCCTCGTCCACTGCGCCCACTTCGAGCATTGCATCGACGAAGAACCTCAGCCCCTGCTGCGTCGGCATTCGACCCGCCGACGTGTGGGGGGCGGCGATGAGCCCCAGATCCTCCAGGTCCGCCATGACGTTGCGGACCGAGGCGGGCGACAGCCCGGTGCTCAGCATCCGGGCCAGGTCGCGCGAGGCAACCGGCGTTCCGGTATCGAGGTAGCGTTCAACCAGTTTGCGGAAGATGTCCTGGCTGCGGGCATTCAGCACAGCCAGGACGTCTTCCGGCATTCTTCCGCGATCTGCCATATTCACCATTTAGGCCGAAAGCGGTGGTCCGCCAAGCGGCGCAAGCTTGTTCCCACCCCGCGCGAGGGTTAAGAGGCGGTTAACGCCAATTATATCGAGTGATTTGATGCGCCCATCAGGACGCCAGCCTGACCAGATGCGGGCCGTGACCCTTGAACGCAATGTCGCCCCCAAGGCCGAAGGCAGCTGCCTCGTCAGCTTCGGGCGCACCAAGGTGTTCGTGACCGCCTCGGTCGAAACTACGCTGCCCAGCTGGCGGCGCGGTTCGGGGATGGGCTGGGTCACCGCCGAGTACGGCATGCTGCCGCGCGCCACCGACAGCCGCAACCGCCGCGAGGCTGCCGCCGGCAAGCAGACCGGCCGCACCCAGGAAATCCAGCGCCTGATCGGCCGCGCCCTGCGCGCCGTCGTCGACATGCAGGCGCTGGGCGAAAACCAGATCACCATCGACTGCGACGTGCTCGAGGCCGATGGCGGCACCCGCACCGCCTCGATCACCGGCGCCTACGTCGCGTTGGTCGAAGCGATCCGCTGGCTCGAGGAGCGCAAGCTCACCAACGGCGTTGTGCTGCGTGATTCGGTCGCCGCCATATCCTGCGGCATCTATCGTGGCGCCCCGGTTCTCGATCTCGACTACCTCGAGGACGTCGAGGCCCACACCGACGCCAATTTCGTGCTCACCGGCGGCGGCAAGTTCGTCGAAATCCAGGGCACCGCCGAGCAGGTGCCGTTCAGCCGCGACGAGCTCAACAGCCTGATGACGCTGGCCGAAAAAGGCATCGGCGAACTGACGGCAATCCAGCAGGCGGTACTCGCGTAATGGCGGACAAGCTCACATTGCGGCGCGGCGACCGGCTGGTGCTGGCGACCCACAATGCGGGCAAGCTGCGCGAATTCCAGGAACTGCTGGCCCCCTTCGGGCTCGACATCGTCTCGGCCGGCGAACTCGGCCTGCCCGAGCCCGAAGAGACCGGCACCACCTTCGTCGAGAACGCGCGGATCAAGGCGCACGCCTCGGCGAAAGCCTCCGGGCTGATCGCGCTGGCCGACGATTCCGGCCTCTCGATCGATGCGCTCGGCGGCAAGCCGGGCGTCTACACCGCCAACTGGGCGGAAACCCCGAACGGCCGCGACTTCGCCATCGGCATGCGCCGCGTCGAGGATGCGCTGCAGGCAGCCGGCGCCGTTGAGCCGGGCGACCGCAAGGGCGCCTTCAATGCCACGCTCTGCCTCGCCCACCCGGATGGGCGCGACCAGCTCTATGTCGGCAAGGTCGACGGCACCATCGTCTGGCCGCCGCGCGGCGAGCGGGGCCACGGCTTCGACCCGGTGTTCATGCCGCAGGGTTTTGACATCACCTTCGGCGAGATGCCGGCCGAAATGAAGCACTCCTGGGCACAGGGCGAGGTTGGCCTCAGCCACCGCGCCCGCGCGTTCGGCCTCTTCGTCAACGATGTTCTGGGAGGCGCGGTTGAGCACTGAGGGCCACAATTCCCACGATCCGCGCACCAACGGGCTGTTTGGTGTCTATGTCCACTGGCCGTTCTGCGCCGCCAAGTGCCCGTACTGCGACTTCAATTCCCACGTCCATCGTGGTCCGTTCGACGAGGCGGCCTATGTCGCCGACTACGAGCGCGAGATCGCCTACTTCGCCAAACAGGCGCCGGGCCGCGTGGTGCAGTCGATCTTCTTCGGCGGCGGCACGCCGTCGCTGATGGATCCGCGCTCGGTCGACGGCATCCTCAATGCCATCGCCAAGCACTGGGAGATCGACCCGAAAGCCGAGATCACCCTCGAAGCCAACCCGACCTCGGTGGAGGCCGAGCGGTTTCGCGGCTATCGTTCGGCCGGCGTGAACCGGGTGTCGCTCGGCGTGCAGAGCCTGCGCGAAGGCCCGCTGGCCGAACTCGGCCGCAAGCACACCGTGGACGAGGCTATCGCCGCCGTGCGGCTGGCCCAGTCGATCTTCCCGCGTTCGAGCTTCGATCTGATCTATTCCCGCCCGCGCCAGACCCTCGACGACTGGCAGGACGAACTGACCGAGGCGCTGTGGCTGGCCGAGGCCGGGCACCTGTCGCTCTACCAGCTCACCATCGAGCAGGGCACCCGCTATTACGACCTGTTCCGCGCCGGCAAGCTGCAGATGCCGAGCGAGGACCTGAGCGCCGATTTCTACGAGCTGACCCAGGAAATGACCGTCAAGGCCGGACTCCCGGCCTACGAGATCTCCAACCATGCCCGCCCCGGGCAGGAGAGCCGGCACAACCTGATCTACTGGCGCTATGGCGAATATGCCGGCATCGGCCCCGGCGCCCATGGCCGCCTGCTGATCAACAACCAGCGCCACGCCACCGCCACCGAAAAGATGCCGTTCGACTGGCAGAAGCGCGTCCAGGCCCGTGGCCACGGCCTCGTCACCGACGACATCCTGACCTGGGAAGAAGAGGGCGACGAACTGCTGGTGATGGGCCTGCGCCTCCGCGAAGGCATCGACCCGCAGCGCTTCCACCGCATCTCGGGCCGCGCCATCTCGCAGCGCCAGATCAACGAACTCAAGTCCATCGGCTTCGTCGAAACCCTCCCCAACGGCTTCATCCGGGTGACGGACAAGGGCTGGCCCGTCCTCGACGCTGTCGTGGCGGATCTCGCAGCCTGACCAAAATTTAACGGATCGTCGCAGTGCCGAAGCATTGCGCCTCATTTGGTAAACCGCTTTACTAACCGTATTGCTTGACCCGAACGAGCGCTGCTGAATGACCTTACCCGACGACCTGATCCTCAATCCTGAGGACGAAGTAGCCATCCGCCAGCATCTGCTGCTGGTGTCCCTTGCGAAACGCCCCGCCGACCTGGCGATCGAGGTGGGGCGGATGCTGTCCGTGCACTCGCGCGACTGGCTCGACGATTACGAGATCGTCATTTCCGGTCGCCGTATTGCCTATGTGGGTCCGCGCGGCAGTTACCGTGGCGAGGTGGCGAAGCGGGTGAGCTACCCCAACCTGAGTGCCGTGCCGGGGTTCGGCGAGGTGCACAAGCACATCGAGAGCACCCACATCACGCCCGAATACGAGGCGGCGCTGGTGATCCCGCGTGGCAACACCTGGACCTGCGAGGCGAGCCACGAGTTCGCCAACGTCAACGGGCCGAAGAACCAGGAGTTCTGGCAGACGTCGCGCGCCGCCGGCTCGCCGCTGAAGATCTTCGTCCAGCCCGGTTCCGCCGTGCCCCCCAGCGCCTGGGAGGAATCGGGCGGCTACTACGGCTACGAGGAGCAGGCGGGGTTCCTCGAGCATGACATGGGTACGGTCAGTCTCGACGAGGTGATGGACTGGCCCTCGGTCTGGGATTCGAAAAACCCCGGCTATGTCCGCATGTGGGGCATGATCGGCGCCACGTTCGAGAAGCGCGGCGTCGTCGAGGGGCATGGTTCAGGGCTGATCGACCCGCATGACCTCAGCGCCTTCGCGGCCGCCGGCATATCGTCGGACCACGAGGTCTGGGCCTTCGAGGAGGCACGGCAGCGGCTGGGCCACGGCATCTTCACCGAACTCAGGCCGTTCTCCTACGACGTGATCATGCCCCAACTGATCGCCTGGCTGCCCGATTGGCAGAACGTCGCCTTCACCACCGATGACCGCACGGCCTCCGAGACACTGGAGAAGGGCGCCTCGGACTATAACGTGCGCCACGCCATCGAGTACGGGCTCCAGCCCGAAATCGCCATCCAGTGCGCCACCATCAATCCGGCGCGGCACATGCGGATCGACCAGTGGGTCGGCTCGATAACGCCGGGGCGCTATGCCGACATAGTATTGCTCGACGACGTGCAGACGCTGTCGATCCGCCACGTCTATGCCGATGGCAAGCTGCAGTCCGACGGCAAGACCTTCACCGGTCCGCTCACCATCATCGACTGGCCGGACTGGGCAAAGAAGTCGATCAATATCGGCCGCACGTTGCAGGCCTCGGACTTCGCCATCAAGGCGGAGCCGGGTCGCGACACCATGCAGGCGGCGGTCCTCAGGCCGTTCCACTGGAACGAGGAGTTTTGGACCGAAACCCTGCCGGTGGTCGACGGCGAGGTGCAGCGCGGCACCGAAAATCTCATCACCAAATGGGCAGTGATCGACCGCTACCGGGGTGACGGGGCGCTGTCGACGATGTTCTGGACCGGCTGCGGGCCGGTCGATCCGGACACGGCCCTCTGCTCGTCGGTGGCTCATGACAGCCACAACGTCTGGTGCGTCGGCTCGTCGGACGAAGCGATGGCCAAGGCGGTGAACCGGCTGCAGGAGATCGATGGCGGCTGGGTGCTGGTCCACCGGGGCGAAGTGGTGGCCGAGATGCGCTTCGAGATCGGCGGGCTGATGACGGCCCGGCCGGCCGAGGCCTATGACGAGGGCATGCAAGCCTTCTACGCCGCCGCGGCGAAGGTGGAGTGGATGTATCGTCCCGGTGGCGACAACCTGTGGAAGCCCGGCTTCCCCGAGCACCTGAAGTTCGCCACGCTGACCTGCTCGCCCTGGCGCTGGGTGCTGGTGGCGCCGACCGAGGCCTGCCCCGGGGGTTTCGTCAACGTCCAGACCGGCGAGCAGCACAAGGTCGTCTGGTGAGGGCTTCGCTTCGCGGTCGAGCCCTCCGCGGTGACTTCGTCCATGCGCCGGTGCGGGGCGAAATCGAGGTGCTGGCCGATCATGTGATCCGCATCGGCGATGACGGAACGATCGTTTCGGTTGCCCCCGCCAGCGAGTGCGTGCCGGACGATACGCTAGAACTCCCGGCGGGGCAGGTGGTGCTGCCGGGCTTCGTCGATCTGCATGTGCACGCCCCGCAGTACCCGCAGCTGGGCCTGGCGCTCGACGAGCCCCTTGAAGTTTGGCTGGGCAAATACACCTTTCCGCTCGAGGCCCGCTACGCCGACCTCGACTTCGCCCGCGAGGCCTATGGAACGCTGGTGAGCGACCTGCTGGCGGGCGGCACGACGACGGCGCTCTACTTCGCCACCGTGCATCGCGAAGCGACGCAGCTGCTCGCCGAGATCTGCCTTGCCAAGGGGCAGCGCGGGCTGGTCGGCAAGGTGGTGATGGACAACCCCGAGACCTCGCCCGACTATTATCGCGACGAAACCGCCGAGGCCGCGGTGGCCGATACGCGTGCGGTGATCGACCACATCCGCGCGCTGCCCGGCAACGACCGCGTGCTGCCGGTGATCAACCCGCGTTTCATCCCCTCGTGCACCGACGACGCGCTGGCCGGGCTTGGCGCGTTGGCGCAGGAATGCGGTTGCCACGTGCAGACGCACTGCTCGGAGAGCGACTGGGCGCATGGCTACGCGCTGGAGCGCTATGGCCACACCGACACCGTAGCGCTCGATGGTTTCGGTCTACTGACGCGGAAGACCGTGCTAGCCCATTCGGTGTTCCTCACCGATACGGATATGGACGCGGTCCGCGACGCTGGTGCCGGCGTGGCGCACTGCGCCCTCTCCAACATGTACTTCGCCAACGCGGTGTTTCCGCTGCGCCGGGCATCGGAATAGGGCGTGCATGTCGGGCTCGGCACCGACATTTCCGGCGGACCGTCAGCCTCCATGTTCGAGGCGTGCCGCACGACCGTGCAGGCGTCCCGGCTGCTGGAAACCGGCGTCGACCCCGATGTTCCACGTGAAACAAGGGGACATCCGGGCGCCAGTATTGACATGAAAACCGCCTTTCACCTGGCCACAGCCGGAGGTGGCGAGGCGCTGGACCTGCCGGTCGGCGTCTTCAAGCCCGGCTATCAGTTCGATGCCATCCTGATCGCTCCCGAAGCGGCCGAAGGTGGCATCCGTCTCTTCGGCGTATCACCCGCTGATCGCATCGAGCAGATCCTCTATGGTGCCACCCGCGCCAACATCGCCTCCACCTTCGTCAGTGGTGACCTGGTCGCCGGCTGGCAGAAGTTTGTGGTTTAAACGCGCATAAAGTGAGTTCGGAATGCCGAAATCCGTCTACCTCGCTGGCCCAGAGGTCTTCCTCGCCAACGCGCGCGAAGTGCTCGACGCCAAGATAGCATTGACCCGCGAGGCGGGGCTGATCCCGGTATCGCCCGGCGACCTGGAGTTCCCGCACACCGACACCAAGTGGGAACTGGGCCTCGCCATCAGCGCCATCGACGAGAAGCTGATGCACTCGGCCGATGCGATCATCGCCAACCTGACGCCGTTCCGCGGCATCGCGGCCGATACCGGCACCTGCTTCGAGCTCGGCTTCATGTGCGCGCAGGGCAAGCCGGCCTTCGCCTACACCAATGTCAGGCACGACCACGGCGAGCGGACCAAGGCGTACTACGCGGGACAGTGGTCGGTCGACGCCACAGGCCGGTCGCGGGGGCCGGACGGGCTGATGATCGAGGACATGGGGTTCGTCGACAACCTGATGCTGCACGGCGGCGTACTGAACCCCGGTGGCGTGGTGGTGGTCGGCGACGCGCCGAAGGGGGCGGAACTGACCGACCTGACTGCGTTCAAGGCAGTGCTGAAGATCGCAGCGGAGCGGTTGCTGGGCTGAGCCGAGGTTGCCGTAGTGCTCTGACAGGCGTCTCGCCTGTACCGCCCCCTTCACCATGCTTCGCATGGTCCCCTTCCCCCGTCTTACGGGGGAAGACCAGATGTGGCACCGACGGCGACTGGCCGGGTCCTCCCCTGTGGCGCAGCCACTGGGGAGGGCGACCAGCCGCAGGCTGGTGGAGGGGGCGTCCGGTTCACCCGTGAGCCAGCAGCAGTGCCTCGATCTCGGCGCGCGTCGGCATGCTCGGCGCCGTGCCGGCTTTCTGCACCGACAGCGCCGCGGTTGCGCTGGCGAAGCGGACGGCCTCGAGCGGGGACTTCCCCTCGGCCAGTGACACGGCGAAGCCGCCGTTGAAGGCGTCGCCGGCGCCGGTGGTATCGACCACATTCGCCACCTTGAATGCCGGGATCATGGCCGTGCCGGCCTCACCGTGGAGGAACGCGCCCTTTTCGCCCAGCGTGATCAGCGCATTGCTCGCACCCATGGCGACGAGCGCCTTCGCCGCCGCCAGCACATCGGCCTCGGTTTCGACCGTGAGGCCGGTGATCGTCGCGGCTTCCGTCTCGTTGGGGGTGACGTAGTCGCAAAGCGCGTAAATGGCGCGGTCGGCGGGCACCGCCGGGGCCGGGTTGAGGATGGTGATGACGCCGTGCCGCCGCGCCAGTGCCAGGCCGGCCATGGCGGTTTCGACCGGCTGCTCGAACTGGGTGACCAGCACTTTCGAGCTGGCAATAACCGCTTCGGCGGCTGCGACATCGGCCGGAGACAGGTTCGCGGCGGCGCCGGGCTCGACGATGATGGCGTTGTCGCCGGTCTCGGTGGAGACAAAGATGAAGGCGGCCCCGGTGGGGAGGGTGTCGTCCCTGCTTACCGTGCTGGTGTCGACGCCATCGGCGGCCCAGGCCTTCTGCGCCATCTCGCCAAAGGTGTCGTTGCCGATGCGGCTGATCATCCGGACGTCGGCGCCGGCGCGGGCCGCGGCAATAGCCTGGTTCGAGCCCTTGCCGCCCGGCCCATCCTTGAAACCGTGCCCGAGGATAGTTTCGCCCATCACCGGCAGGCGCGGCGCTTTGAAGGCGAGGTCGGCAACGAAGATACCGAGCACGGCGACTGGAGCGCGGGTTGGCATGCGGGTCCTCCTGGGCGGTGTTCGCCTCTTGGCTCTCTACTCTTGCTCCTTCGGCACCTGCAACCAGCGCTGTCATCCCGGCGCAGGCCGGGATCCAGCTTGAGGCCGTCGGGCAGAAATCGGGCGCCTCAGGATGGGCCCCGGCCTGCGCCGGGGTGACAGTGGGTGTGTCGCGCGAGTGCCCCGCGACCTAAGTCAGCTTCCCCGCGTCAAGCGCCGCCAGTATCCACTCGCGATACTTCGTTTCCTTCGTCGCGGACTCTGGCGATACCTGACTCGCCACTTCCATGAAATACCGGTAGTCGCGGCCCATCGCCTCGCCACGGCCGGTGTGCATGTCGACGGCGAAATCCGGGATTTCGGGCAGGCGTTCGCCGAAGGCGACGCTGTGCTTGGCCCAGTTGACCATGTCGTCGGTGGTCCGGTCCTTCTCGCTCATCGCCAGCGCTCGGATGGCGTGGGCGGCAAACAGGAAGCGATCGTGCTGCGGGCGGTCGATGCGCTCGTGCATACGGAACAGGGTGTCGATGAGGATCGGCGCCTGCGGGTTGCCGAACCCGATATCTTCGACGGCGATCACCTGCAGCCGGGCCCACATCTTCGCCTCGAGTTCGGGCGACGTGATGAACATCTCCCAGCCCAGCAGCACGGCGTTTTCGGTGAGGCCGCGGCGGATGGACTTCTGCAGCGCCGAGATCACCTCGTCGGCCGGCAAGCCGTTCTCGGTGCTGGTCCGCTGCCAGGGATCGGGCGCCTGCTTCACCTTCGTCATTGGGCGCTGACCCAGTTGGCGATGTTGTTGAACAGCGGCGCGTAGCCCTCCCAGTCGCAGAACGGCGGCGGGGCCCAGTGGGGGCCGCAATCGGAGGTGAACACGGCCGAACGGCCCTCGCCGAACTTCCCGGCGACGATCAGCGGATCGCCGCCGACCCGTACCAGCACCTTCGCGTCCGGCTTGGCGACGACCTTGTTGTAACCGAGCAGGGCCGGCCACACCTCAGGCAAGCCTTCGGTGATCGGGTGCGATGGGTCGAACACGTTGGCGACCACCCCCTGTGGCGACTCGATCCGGTCGTCGTGGTGAAAGATGCTGACAGGCAGCACGTCCTCGACCGGCGAATCGGCCCATTTGCCTTTCGCTTCAATGCCCTGGAAGGTGAGGTAGCCCCCGATCATGACGAGGCCACCGCCGTTTTTCACATAATCGCGGATCGACTGCAGCCGGTTCGGCAGTGGCTTTGACCGCACGAAGGTGTCGGGGTGAAGCAGCAGCGTGTTGGCGCCGATGTCGGACAGCATCACAACATCATAGCGTGCGATGTCTTCCGGTGTCATCGGAAAGTCGCGAGCCGCGAGGTGGTTGGGCAGGAACGTGACGTCCCAGCCGCCGCCCTCGAGCGCCGCCTTCAGCCACGCCACCCCCTCGTTGTATTCGGTGGTGGTGAAGCTGTCGAAGCCCTTGGTGTGGATGGAGTGGGTGACCCACGATTCACCGGCGATCAGCACGCGTTTTGACACTTCAGAGGCCCTTCGTTCTGGGAGCGCCGACCGATTGGCGGCGGATGAGGTCGACCGGCAGCCGCGTGAGCGCCGGCGGCGGTTCGCCGTTGAGCAGCTGCAGCAGCAGCTGGAAACCCTGGCGGCCGATCTGATCGACCGGCTGGCGGATGGCGGTGAGCGGCGGGGTGAGCAGGTTACCGAACGGCATGTCGTCGAAGCCGATCAGCGACATCTGCTGGGGCACGGCGATGCCGGCTTCCCGCAGGCCCATCACCGCCCCGATGACGAGGTAGTCGGACGAGGCGAAGATGGCAGTAGGCGGGTCGGGCAGGGCGAGGAATTTCAGCGTCGTGGCGCGGGCGAGCTCGGGGTCGAAGCCGCCAAGCGCCACATAGTCAGGGCGGACCGGCAGGCCGGCCTCGGCCATCGCCTGCTGAAAACCCTCGTGCCGCTCGACCACCGAGAACAGGCCATGGGGCCCGCCGAGATAGGCGATCTTCGTGTGTCCGGCCTCGATCAGGTGGCGGGTGGCGAGCCGCGCGCCCGCCGCGTTCTCGACGAACAGCCGGGGCGCCGTGACGCCGGGAATGTCCTCGTCGAGCAGCACGACGTTCTTGCGCCGGCCGATCAGCTTCGCCAGCGTGCCGTCGTCGGGAGTGTTGGTCATCAGCACGAGGCCATCGACGTGCCGGTCGTGCAGGCGCTCGAGCGAGGCGATCTCGCGCTTGCGGTCGGAGCGGGTGGACGAGATGAACACCGTATAGCCATGCCGGTCCGCCTCGTCCTCGAAGGCGGAGGCGAGCTCGGCGAAGAACGGCTCGCGGATTTCGGGTGTGACGAGCCCGACCGCTTCGGTCTTGCCGGTCGAGAGCCGCTTGGCGAGCAGGTTCGGGCGATAGTCGAGCCGCGCAATGGCCGCATCGATGCGCGCCGAGGTGGCAGGCGGCAGCTCGATCCGGCGGTTGAGGTAGCGTGAGACGGTGGTCGGCGAGACCCCCGCATCCTGCGCCACATCGTGGATCGTCGCCATGAAGCCCCCCGTACGCCGGTGAAAATAGGGTAAGGAAATCGATTTAGTAAAGCGGTTTCGTAACTCACCACACCACCGGATGCACCTCGCCGGTGGCGACATTCACAAAGCCCTCGGGGGCGAGCGGCGAGGGGGCGACCAGCACCCAGGTCCAGGGGGCGCAAGTCAGCGTGGCGAACATCAACCGCTCCGGGAAGCCGGGGTTCCAGCGCGGGCGGAAGGTCGGCTCGTACATCCAGTCGACCTTGGCCCCGGCACGGTAGAGCGCTTGCATGTCGGCGTCGACCTCGGCGGCCGGGCGCTGGCTCATCAGGCCGCCGACCTCGAAGCGAACGGTGGCGGTAACCTCGCCGCGATGCACCAGCGCCCAGCCACCCTGGGTTTCCCGCAGGATGTTGACGGCCTTGGCCATGGCGGCATCGGACGAGCCGCAGACCCAGATATTGTGTTTGTCGTGCGCCACCGAGCAGGCGACGGCGGTGTCTGGATCGCGCGGGCCGCAGCCGCGCCAGAACATCTTTGAGGTCTTCCCCTCGCCCGAGAAGCGGTCGACGATGGCGAACTTGGTGAGGTTCTCGCTTTCGAGCCGCTGCACCTCGCTATCGAGAACCGGCAACTCCATGGTGTAGAAATCGGGGTGCCAGTGGAAGGGTCGGATGACGGCGGCGTTCATCGTCGATCGCCCCGGCGCCGCCTTGATGGCGAAGTCCGACGCGGTGATGTCGCGCTGGATGTTGATCGTCTGCGTTGCCCATGCGGGCCAGGCGATTGTGGGCACCTCGGGCAGGTAAGTCGTGCCCTCCGAGATCTGCCTTCCATCGGCCCAGACGCTGACGATCTGCAGTTTCTCGACGTCGGACAGCAATACTATGTCGGCATAGCGCCCCGGTGACACCGAGCCGACATGCGCCGTGAGCCGCATGTGACGGGCCGGGTTGATGGTGACGCACTGGATGGCGATCTCGGGCGCCAACCCGGCGGCGATGGCGGCGCGGACATTGCCGTCGGTGGCGCCCTGTTCGAGCGTGTGGCTGGCGGACCGGTCGTCGGTGGTGAAGGCGATCTGGCTCCAGTCGGCGAGACCCTGGGCGAGAAAGAACTCCACGATCTCCTTGAGATTGTGGATGCGGATCTCGATGAACAGCCCGTGGCGCAGCTTGTCCCAGGCCTCCTCGGGCGAGGCGACTTCATGGTCGGAGGCAAGGCCGGCGGCGGCGAAGGCGTTGATCTCGGCCATCGAGCGGAGGCCGGCGCCATGACCCTCGACCACCCCGCGAGCCGCCATGGTGGCGCCGATCATGCCCCATAGCCGGGCGTGCGACGGGTTCTCGGCGTTCCAGACCGCGGGCCAGTCCATCACCTCGTCGAGCCCGGTCACCATCAGGCTCTCGGCCATGAATCCCTGCTGCTCGTCGTGCCCGAAATACCCGCCGCCCCACTCATAGGCGGTGGGCGGCACGGCGGAACCGGGCTGCGGGAAGATCTTCAATGGCGAGCCATGCTCCCGCGCCTTGAACCAGAACTCGAGGTTGTGGGGGCCGTCGACGTTGGAGAATTCGTGGCTCGCCTCGCAGGTCCAGGTATTGCCGCGCGGCAGGACGAGGGCCGCCTCCCACTCGGGAGTGAGGTGCGAGCTCTCGATATGCTTGTGCACCTCGCCGAAGCCGGGGACGGCGGCAAGGTCGGGCTCGTGCACGTGCTCGGCCGCGGTGCCGGTGTACTGGCCGGCCGGCCCGACCCAGGCGATACGGCGACCCTTGATGACGATCTCCTGGTCGGTGAGCCAGGTACGGGTCGCGACATCGAGCAGGCGCCCGACACGGAGGATGCGATCGGCCGGGCGCTTGCCGAGGGCGACGAGGAGCAGGTCCTGCCGGATGGCGACTTCGTCGATCGCGTTGATGTGCAGGTCGTCGGGCAGGGTCATGCTATGGTCTCATAGGAAGCAGGCGAACAAGGGTTTGCGCACTGAAGTGGCATCTCCACCGAGGTGTCATCCCTGCGAAAGCAGGGACCCACTTTGCCACCGGGGCAGGTTTCGAGTTGGGTCCCTGCTTGCGCAGGGATGACACGTTGGGGGTGTGGCGACGTCGTGACCCCGGGCATCGCTAGAGGCCGTGCTCTTTGCGCCATAGCCCGATCAGCCTGACCGACTCCGCCGCAATCCCGGTGATCAGCGCTTCACCCTTCTCCGCCGTGGCGGGGCGCGGATCGCCGAAGACGCCACTGCTGTTGAAGCCACTGAGCTTCATCGGCTCGCTGCCGAACAGTGGCGGAAACTCGGGGTATTCGGGTGCGGCGCGGTCGAGGCGGACCGAGTCCGGCGCCAGCGCCAGCATCATCGAGGTCTCGACTTCGTCGGCGTGGTAGAAGCCGGGGCCGGCAGGTTCTGACTCCATGTGCTCGGCGGCCAGCGCTTCGAGATGCGGGTAGTCGAGGTGCAGGACCGGCAGACCGAGTTCACTCAGGCTGCGGGCGGCGAGGGCGATCGGCTCGCGGTTGCCGAAATGGCCGTTGATGGTGACAAGGCCGCGCACGCCCATGCGATGGAGGCCGCGGCCAAGGTCGATCACCGTGGCGCGCAGCGTATCGGGCGAGAGAGAGAGCGTGCCCGCCCAGCCCTCGGCGGTCCACGCATCGCCATAGGCGATGGCGGGAAGGAGCAGGGCATCGGTGCCTTCGGCGATGCGGCGGGCGACACCGGTGGCGAGCACCGTGTCGGTGAGGAGCGGCAGATGCGGACCGTGCTGTTCGACGGCGCCGACAGGAAGCACCGCGATGAGACCGCTCTTGATCCCGGCATCGACATCTTCCCAACTCGCGGTGGCGGCATCGAGCATTTTCGGTGATTGCCTGTTTTTTGCGCAGCGGTACGGAGGGAGATTGCCAGAACCGCCGCAGACGCTGGCGATCTGGAGGCGGGCGTTGCTGCCTATCGATCTGGCACGACGCCCTGTCGATAGGCTGTTGTCAGGTCCGGTTTCCGGGGCGTCCCGGCGATCCGGATTGCATTTGACAAGCTCCTGAATTCTGTCGTTAGCTCGTCATGTAAACCGGTTTACCGGACGGGGGTCAAATGGGTTCAACGCTTATCCACGGAGCGACTGTGCTTTCCGTGGACGCTGAAAATGCCGTGTTCGAAGGCGGCTTTGTCGCCATTCGGGATGGCAGGATCAGTGGCGTCGGGTCCAAGGCCGATACTCCCAACCCATCCGGCTTTGACGAGGTGCTCGACCTGACCGGGCACCTCGTCATGCCGGGGCTGGTGAACGCCCACACCCATTCGGTGATGGTGCTGTTTCGCGGCCGGTCGGAGGGGCAGAGCCTGCTGACCATGGCGGGCTGGTACAATTCCATCCGCGAGCCCGAGCTGTCGCTGGTGTCGTCCGACATCGGGCCATCGGTCGCGCTGAGCTGCGCCGAGATGGCGCTCAGCGGCACCACCACCTTCTGCGACCAGTATTTCTTCGCCGAAGAGATCGCCGACGCGGTGAAAGAAGCCGGCCTTCGCGCCGTGATCGCCTACGGCATCGTGCAACTGGGAGACGAGCGGCGCGGCGAACAGGAGCTCGCCAAGGCGACGCACTTCCTCGAGCAGCAGCGCTCCGCCGATGGCCGGGTGATCCCGTGGTTCGGCCCGCACGCGCCCTATGTCGACAACACCGAGGCGCTGCTGGTCGAGGAAGTGGCGGTCGCCAACAAATATGGCGTCGGGCTGCATCTCCACATGGCCTGCGGGCCGGAGGACAATGCCGAGACCACGCAGCGCTACGGCACGACGGCGGCGGTGGCGCTGGAAAAGATCGGCTTCTTCCATGGCCGCATCCATGCCGCGCACTGCATCGACCTTTCCGACGAGGATATCGCGGTGTTCGCCCGCGCCCCGCATGCGTCGGTCTCATACAACGCTTCGGCTGGCCTGCGCTCGGGCCGCGAGGGCATCTGCCCGGCAGTGGCGCTGCGGGCGGCGGGCGTGACGGTGGCGCTCGGCACCGACAACGTGGCGGCCAACAATTCCTACGACATGGTGTCGGAGATGCGGGTCGCGGGCCTCGTCGCCTCGCATCGCGAGGGGGTGGCACAGCCGCTCTCGTCGCGCGACCTCGTCCGCATGGCGACCATCGAGGGCGCGAAGGCGCTCGGCCTCGAGCACGAGATCGGCAGCCTCGAGGTTGGCAAGGCCGCCGATATTGTCGCCTTCGACCTCTCCGGCCCCGGCTATTCAGAAACGCCAGACCCCGAGACGCTGCTGGTCTATTCCGGCTCCGGCCGTGATCTGAGGCACCTGTGGGTTTCGGGCGAACAGCTCGTCAAAGACCGGCAGCTGACTCGAAAACCCTATGATACGATCCGCCGCGAGTACGCGGCCACCTACCGGGATTTCTGGGACCGGGTGGCCGCGGCCAAGCAGTCCAACAACACGAAAGTAGCCTAGTTTGACGCGGAAATTCATCTTCGACAGCGACGGGGGCGTCGACGACGCCCAGGCGCTGATCCTGCTGGTTGCCAACGGCAAGGTGCCCGACCTGATCACCACGGTGTTCGGCAATGTCGGGCGCGACCAGGCGACGACCAACCTGCTGGCGGTATGCGCGCATCTGGGCATCGATGTGCCCGTCCACATGGGGGCCGACCGGCCGCTGACCCAGCCGATCATCGACGCAAAGTACGTGCACGGCGACGACGGCCTCGGCGGCGCCCGCCGTCCGGCCCAGCAGGCGCTGCCGGCTTCCAATGATGGCGTGGGCGAACTGCGCCGGGTGTTTGGCGAGGCCGCCGGCAAGGGCGAGCGCGTCGATATCCTGATGATCGGGCCGCTGACCAATCTGGCGCTGGCGCTCCGGCTCGAACCCTCGATCGTCGACGGCATCGGCACACTCACCATCATGGGCGGCAATGTCTACGGGCGCGGCAACACCACGCCGGCCGCCGAGTTCAACATCTACGCAGACCCCGAGGCCGCCCATGTGGTCCTGACCGCCGGCGTCGAGACGGTGGTGATCCCGTGGGAGCCGTGCACGACGCACTACATGGAAGGTGAGCGCGTCGACGCTCTGTTCGAGGGTATTCCGGCAAGTCCGCTGAGCGATTTCTCGCAGGCGCTTGCCTCCCACGCCCGGCAGAACAGTGTCCGCCGCGGCAACCCCGACCGTTTCCTCTATGTCGATCCGCTGGCCGCCGCCGTGGTACTCGACCCGTCGATGGTCACGAAGTCGGTTTTCGCTTCTTCCAGTGTCGAACTGTCGCCGGGGCTGACGCGCGGCATGACGCTGGTCGATCCCTCGGGGCGCCTCGGCACCCCGAAGATAACGTTCGTCGAGGAGGTCGACATCGCAAAGGTCGATGCCCTCTACGCCCGTTCCGCTGCCTATACCCCAGAACACTAAGAACCAAACGCAACAGGAGTGCGCATGTCTCTGATCAACACTTTCGGCAAGGTCGCCTTGAGCGCCATGCTGGCCGGCGCCATGATGGCCTCGACCGCCATCCCGGCTTCCGCCCAGGAATACACCAAGGAGAACCCGCTCAAGGTCGCGCTCGTGCTGCACGGCACGCTGGGTGACAAGAGCTTCTTCGACGACGCCAATTCCGGCATGGTACGGGCCCAGGCCGAGCTGCCGGTCGACATCAAGGTGATCGAGCTCGGCTATGACCGCTCCAAGTGGCAGGCCGGCCTCGCCGACGCCACTGACTCGGGCTACGACGTGATCATCGCCGGTACCTTCGACATGACCGGCTACATCGTCGAACTCGCGTCGGAATATCCGGACGTGAAGTTCATCGACTATGACGATACCCCGGACTTCTCGGCCTGCGAGTGCTCGAACGTGCTCGCCGTCCAGTACACCACTGCAGCCGCCGGCTACCTCGCCGGCTACGCCGCCGCCAAGGTGTCGAAGACCGGTATCCTGTCGACCATCATCGGCATGGAATTCCCCACCGTCACCGACTTCAAGGTCGGCTTCGACGCCGGCGCCAAGGCCGCTAACCCGGACGTGCAGATCCTGAACCAGGTCGCCGGCACCTTCTCCGACCCCGCCAAGGGCAAGGAAATCGCGCTCGCCCAGATCAACCAGGGTGCTGACGTGGTGTTCCCGATCGCCGGCGGTACCGGTCTCGGTGCGCTGCAGGCGGTCAAGGAAAACGGCAAGCTGGCCGTTGGCGTCGACAGTGACCAGGCGCTGATCTTCAAGGACTCCGACCCGGCCCAGGCCGAAGTCATCCTGACCTCGGTCGAGAAGCGCGTTGGCGAGTCGCTCTATCAGGTGCTCCAGGCAACCATCGACGGCACTGCCGCCTACGGCACGGGCGTGCTGCTCGGCGTCAAGGAAGGCGCTGTCGGCATTTCGGAGAACGAGTACTACGAGAAGCTCGTGCCGGCCGACGTGCGCGCCGAAATCGACGCGCTTGAGGCCAAGATCGCCTCGGGCGAACTGGTCGTCGACTCGGTGATGTAATCGAAACGGGGCCTCGCGGATAACGCGGGGCCCTTTTCTCATGGGGCGCTTCCGGGGCAATCGGGTAGCGCGCCCCTCTCACGACTGACTGGCGCGGGGCAGCATGGCGCTTCTGGAAGCAATCGGGATCGGTAAGACCTATCCCGGCGGGGTGGTGGCGAATGACGGGGTCAACCTCGTCATCCAGCCGGGCGAGGTTCACGCCGTGGTCGGCGAGAACGGCGCGGGCAAATCCACGCTGATGAAAATTCTCTTCGGGCTCGAACAGCCCAATGCCGGCACCTTGCTGCTCGACGGCAAGCCGGTGCAGTTTCCCGGCCCGCGCGACGCCATCGACGCCGGCATCGGCATGGTGTTCCAACACTTCTCGCTGGTGCCCAGTTTCGCGGTCTACGAGAACGTGGTGATGGGTTCGGAGCCCAAGGCCGGCATCCGGTTCGACCGCCGCAAGGCGATCGCCGAGGTGCAGGCGCTCTCCGAGAAATTTCGCCTCAAGGTCGACCCGCTGCCGCCGGTGCGCGCGCTGCCGGTGGGCCAGCAGCAGCGCGTCGAAATCCTCAAGTCGCTCTATCGCAATGCCCGCATCCTGATCCTCGACGAGCCGACCGCCGTGCTGGCGCCGCAGGAAGTGCAGGAGCTGTTCATCGCCATCCGTTCGCTGGTGGCGCAGGGCAAGACGGTGATCTTCATCGCCCACAAGCTGCCCGAGGTGCTGGAGATTTCCGACACCATCACCGTGATGCGGCAGGGCAAGACGGTGGGGCAGGTGAAGACCTCCGAAGTCACCGAGCAAAGCCTCGCCGCCATGATGGTGGGGCGCGAAGTGAGCCTCCGGGTCGACCGCAAGGCCACCGACCAAACGAAGCGCATCGCCTCGGTGACCGGCCTGCGCGTGGTGAACGCGCGCGGCACCGAAGTGGTGGCCGGGCTCGACCTCCACGTCCATTCGGGCGAGATCGTCGGGCTGGTCGGCGTCGAGGGCAACGGCCAGGCCGAGACGCTGGAAGCGATCTCCGGGCTGAGGTCCATCGCCGACGGCCATATCGAGATCGCCAATCAGAACGCCGCGGGGCTGAGCGTGCTGCAGCGTCGCGGGCTGGGGCTCGCATCGATACCCGAAGACCGCATCGCCGAGGGTCTCGCCACGGGGGCCTCGGTCGGCGAGAACCTCGTCGCGACGCGGCTCGATGATCCGCGTTTCGTCCGCAATGGCCTGCTCGACCTCAAAGCGATCAAGGCCAATGCCGTCAAGCTGATCGAACAGTTTTCCATCCGCGTCGGTGGCCCGGCCTCCGCCGTCGGCACCCTGTCGGGCGGCAACATGCAGAAGGTGGTGGTGGCGCGCGAACTCGCCGAACAGCCCAAGCTGCTGCTCGTCAACCAGCCGACCCGCGGCGTCGATCTGGGCGCCACGCAGTTCATCTGGCGCACTATCACCGATGCGCGCGACGCCGGTGCGGCGGTGCTGCTCAGTTCCGCCGACCTGAGCGAACTGCTCGCGCTGTCGGACCGGCTTGTCGTGCTCTATCGCGGCAAGATCGTCGCGGCTTTCGTCAACTCCCCCGACCTGACTCCGGAAACGCTCGGCACCTACATGCTCGGGCTTTCCACCCAGTCCGCGGCCGAAATGCAGGTGGCCCTTAAATGAACAATGTTCCCGCCATCGACCGCGCGTCGCGCTGGAAGGCGATCCGGTCCGAGGTCGGCCGCGCCGCCGGCGCGCTGCTGATCGCGCTCGGCGTCGCCTTCGTCGTCGTGCTGCTGACCTCCAAGGCGCCTTTCGAGGCGCTCAACGTGCTGCTGACCCAGATCCCGCAGCGGCCGCGCACCATCGGGCTGTGGCTCGACGACGCGGCCAAGCTCACCATCACCGGGCTCGCCTTCTCGCTGGTGTTCCAGGCGCGGCAGTTCTCGATGGGCGTGCAGGGGCAGGTCTATGTCGGCGCCATCGCCGCGACCTACGTGGCGCTGTCGCCGCTCGGCGCCACCTGGGCCGGCATCCCGCTCGGCATGACGGCCGGGATGATGGCGGGCGCCGTGTGGGGGTTCATCCCCGGCATCGCCAAGGCCAAGCTCGGCGCCAACGAGATCGTCTCCTCGCTGATGCTGAACTACATCGCCATCGAGCTCTGCAACTATCTGGTGCGCGCCCATCTGCCCAAGCCGGCGGTGGGCGTGCTCACCACCAACGATTTCCCCGAGACGGCCGTGCTGCCGCAGCTGATCAAGTTCGACGGGCTCAACATCACCCGGCTCGACTACGGCTTCGTCATCGCGCTGGTCGCGGTATTCGTGGTGTGGTTCGCGCTCTATCGCACCAGCTGGGGGCTGAAGCTCCGGCTCGTCGGCCACAATGCCCGCTTCGCCGAATATTCCGGCATCAAGGCGACCTTCATCATGGTCTCGGCCATGACCGC
>CAIMLX010000104.1 GCA_903842455.1 uncultured Hyphomicrobiales bacterium
CTACTGCGACCGGGTGATCGGCATGCGCGGCGGCCGCGTGGTGTTCGACGGCAAGGCCTACGAACTGACCACCGACGTGGCGCGCGACATCTACGGCGCCGACGCCGATTTTTCGGAGGAAGCCACCTCCACCAGCATCGAGACGCTGGACCGGCCGCGCGGCCTCGTCGCCGCCGGGGCCGCGATGGCCGCCGTCTGACCCCATCCCCGGCCTGTCGCCGGGGCGAACTGCTCTACCGGAGAAACCCAATGAAGAAGCTTGTTGCAGCCCTGCTGCTCGCGTCCACGCTGGTCGCGCCCGCCGTCTCGCCGGCCTTCGCCCAGGACATCACCGAATTCCGCATCGGCATCCTCGGCGGCGAAAACGCCCAGGACCGCATGACCTCGAACGAGTGCGTCCGCGCCTACACCGAGGAACTGCTCGGCGTCCCGACGAAGATTTTCACGCCCGCCGACTATGACGGCGTCATCCAGGGCCTGCTCGGCGGCACCATCGACATGGCCTGGCTCGGCGCTTCCGCCTACGCCAAGACCTACCTGACCGACCCCGAGGCCGTTGACGTCGTGCTGGTCAAGACCAACCTCGATGGCTCGTTCGCCTACCACTCGATCGGCATCGCGCGTGCCGATTCGGGCATCACGTCGCTCGCCGACATGAAGGGCAAGGTCTTCGGCTTCGGCGATCCGAACTCGACCTCCGGCTACCTGATCCCGTCGGTCGAAATCCCGGTGGAAACCGGCGCCAGCATGGAAAACGGCGCCTATTTCGGTGAAGTCCGCTTCACCGGCGGCCACGAGCAGACCATCGTTGCCGTCGCCAACGGCGATGTCGACGCCGGCGTTACCTGGGCCGATGGCCAGGGCGACTGGGCCGATGGCTACAACTCGGGTGCCCTGCGCAAGGCCGTGGATTCGGGCCTCGTCGACATGAACGACCTCGTCGAGATCTGGAAGTCCAAGCCCATCCCGGAAGGCCCGATCGTGCTGCGCCGCGCCCTCCCCGACGACGTCAAGACCAAGATGGTCGACTTCCTGATGGGGCTGCATGCCAAGGACCAGCAGTGCGCCTACAACATGGCCGCTGGTGAGACCGCCGGCTTCGCGCCGATCACCCACGACGCCTACCAGACCATGATCGACCTGCGGAAGTCGCAGGAAAACTAAGTCTACGCCGTCAGGCGGCCGGACCTCGCGAGGGGTCCGGCCGCCAGCGCGTATCCGGGGACCGTCACAAATGCCTGAACTCGCCTATAGCGGTCCGCCCCGCCCGCGCGACCTTCGCGTTTCCTACCTGCAGGATCTGCAGCGGCGGCGCCTCTATTCCGGGCTGCTGTTCGCCATCCTTGCCCTGCTGCTGATCTCAGGCTTCACCCTTGCGGATGAGCGCAATGCCGGCGGCTTTTGGGATGGTCTCGCCAAGCTCTTCGATTTCCCGTCCGAGCTCATCGCCGAAGCGTTCGAAAAGAGCGCCAACCTGCCTGCGCATCTGCTCCACTATTTCCCGTCGCTGCTCGAGACCGTCAACATCGCGGCCGCCTCGACGCTGATCGGCGCGCTGCTGGCGACGATACTCTCCTTGCTGGCGACGCGTGGCCTCGCCCGCTGGCCCGTGCTGATCCCGCTGTTCCGCCGCGCCATGGATATCATGCGCGCCGTGCCCGAAGTGGTGATCGCGCTGGTGCTGATCTTCGTGCTGGGCGGCGGCCCGGTGGCCGCGATGATCGCCATCGCCTTCCACACCACCGGCGCGCTCGGCAAGCTCTTCTCCGAGGTCAACGAGAACGCCGACCTGAAGCCCGTCGAGGGTCTCGCTTCGGTCGGCTCCACCTGGCTGCAGCGCATGTGGTTCGCCGTCGTGCCGCAGGTGGCGCCCAACTATCTCAGCTACGGGCTGATGCGCTTCGAGATCAACATCCGGGCCTCGGCCATCCTCGGCTTCGTCGGCTCGGGCGGCATCGGCTACGACCTCAAGAACGCCATGAGCTGGGGCACCGGCCGCTACGACGAGGTCGCCGCGATCTTCATCCTGCTGCTGGGCACCATCATCGCGGTGGACCAGCTCTCGAGCCTCGCCCGCAACCGGCTCGTGCGAGGCAACCTGTCATGACCCTGACCGCTCCTGCCCCCGACTTGCGCGCCGACGCGCTTGGCCTGTTTGGCCGAAAGCGCCTTCTCGCCCTCGGCGTGCCGCTGCTCGTGCTGGCCTACCTCGCCTATATCTTCGTCAGCTTCGACATGGCGGGGATCGCCGAGCGGGCGCGGCCGGACAATGCCCGCATACTGCTGTCCGATATGTCAGCTTCAAGACCCACGTCACCCGCGATAACCGCACGGGCGTCATCTCTGCCGCCATCGAGGGCGAAGCCAAGGGCCGATACCCCGATGGCGCGGTGCCGGACTGGGTCACCCTTTACGGCACCGATGCCGACGTACGCCTCGACGACGGCACCCTCGTGCAGTTCCGCGGCGAGACCGTCACCGTCGCCGTTCCCGACTACGGGTCGGTGGCGCTCCGCTCGGCCGGCGGCGATATCGAAATGACCCTGCCGCCGGGCGAAAGCGTCCCCGACTGGATCAGCGCCTCGGCCACCCGCGTCTCGCTCACCATGCCCGCCGGCCGGGTGCAGGTCACGCGCTCGAAGTCGGAAGTCTTCCGCTACGAAGCCGGCTGGGAGCTGTTCTTCTTCACCCTCGACAGCCCGTTCTACGGCCGGAGCTTGGGCGAGATTGCCGCCCTCGCCATCTCTCCCGATCAGGTCGTCCCCGGGAAGGCAAACCTCCTCGCCATCGTCGAGGATGTCTGGACCAACAAGATGTGGCGGCATGGCGACGTCGCCTGGGCGCTGTTCGAGACCATGCTGATGGCCTTCCTCGGCACCTTCGGTGCCGGGCTGATCGCCCTGCCGCTCGCCTTCTTCGCTGCCTCCAACTTCACCCCGGCCCGCTGGCTGCGCTTCGGCCTCCGACGCGTCTTCGATTTCGTGCGTGGCGTTGATGGCCTGATCTGGACCCTCATCCTGTCGCGTGCCTTCGGGCCCGGCCCGCTGACCGGAGCGCTGGCGATCCTCCTTACCGACACCGGCAGCTTCGGCAAGATGTTCTCCGAGGCGCTGGAAAACGTCGACGACAAGCAGATCGAGGGCGTGCGCTCCACCGGCGCCAATGCCCTGCAGCGCAGCCGCTTCGGCGTGCTGCCGCAGATCACCCCGGTGCTGCTGAGCCAGCTGCTCTACTACTTCGAGTCCAACACCCGCTCGGCCACAGTGATCGGCGCCATCGTCGGCGGCGGCATCGGCCTGCTGCTCACCCAGGCGATCAGCACCCAGAAGGACTGGGAAGAGGTCACCTACTATATCGTGCTGATCGTCCTAATGGTGATGGCGATGGACGCCCTCTCGGGCTGGCTGCGCCGCGTGCTGATCAAGGGGAGCGCCGGCGGCCATTGAGGTCGGCGCGTGCCTGCCTTGTGCTTTAGGCGGGTTGCCAGCGCCGTGGCCTGACGCCAAGCTCGCTCTCCCAACAGAGCGAGACCATTCATGCTGCACAGCGCCCTCGGCCATAACGGCGTCGTCACCGCGCCCCATCGCATCGCGGCGCTCGCCGGGCGCGACGTGCTCGCGGCGGGTGGCACCGCCATCGAGGCCATGGTCGCCGCCGCCGCAATGGTCGCCGTCGTCTACCCGCAGATGAACGGCATCGGCGGCGATGCCTTCTGGCTGATCCAGCGCAAGGGCGAAGCACCGATCGGCATCTCTGGTGCCGGCCGCGCCGCTGGTCTCGCCACGGCCGAGAGCTACAAGGCGAAGGGCTATAGCACCATCCCGGTGCGCGGTCCCGATGCGGCGCTGCTCGTTCCCGGTGCGGTCGATACCTGGCAACTGGCGCTCAAGGCCGATCCGGGCAACCGCATGCCGCTCGCCGCTCTCCTCGCCCCCGCCATCGCCTACGCCCGCAACGGCATCGCCGTGTCGCAAAGCCAGGCGAAGCTCGCAAAGTCCCGTCTCGACGAGCTGAAGGACGTCCCCGGCTTCGCCGACATCTACCTGGTGAACGGCGAGGCGCCCGCCCCCGGCCACCGCCTGCTGCAGACGGCGCTCGGCGCCACGCTCGAAAGCCTCGGCGAAAACGGCCTCCGCAGCTTCTACGAGGGCGACATCGCCCGCGAGAACGGCCGCTGGCTCGCATCCATCGGCTCGCCGCTCCGCTACGAGGACTTTGCCGGCTACCACGCCGAGCGTGTCACCCCGCTGCGGCTCGAGACCTCGTGGGGCACCCTCTACAACATGATCGCCCCGACCCAGGGCATCGCCTCGCTGATGATGCTCGGCCAGTTCGATCGCCTCGGGGTAGCCGAGGGCGAGAGCTTCGCCCATATCCACGGCCTCGTCGAAGCCACCAAGCACGCCTACCGCTACCGCAACCGCCACCTCGGCGACCCCGACACCATGGCTGCCCCGGCCGCCGACCAGCTCACAGCCGAAAACCTCGACCGCCTCGCCGCCGCGATCGATCCGGCCCGCGCCGCGGAGTGGCCCGACCCGCCGGTCGACGGCGACACCATCTGGATGGGCGCCGCCGATTCCTCCGGCACCGTTGTCAGCTTCATCCAGTCGCTGTTCTGGGAATTTGGCTCGGGCGTCGTCGCACCCGCCACCGGGGTGACCTTCGAGAACCGCGGCGCCGGCTTCTCGCTCGATCCCGGCCCCAACCAGCTCGCCCCAGGCAAGCGCCCCTTCCACACCCTCAACCCGGCCCTCGCCAATCTCAAGGACGGGCGCGTGCTCAGCTACGGCAACATGGGCGGCGAAGGTCAGCCGCAGACCCAGGGCGCCGTCTTCACCCGCTACGTCCAGTTCGGCCAGGGCCTGCAGGCCGCCATCACCGCGCCGCGCTGGCTGCTCGGCAAGACCTGGGGCGACGTCAACACCCGCCTGAAGCTCGAAGACCGCTTCGATCCGGCGCTGATCGCCACGCTGCAGGCTGCCGGCCACGACGTCCAGCTCGTCGGCCCGTTCGAGGACATGATGGGCCATGCTGGCGCCGTGGTGGTCCACCCCGACGGCCTGCTCGAAGGCGCGACGGACCCGCGCTCGGACGGCGCCGCCATAGCGTTCTGAGGTTTGACGGTCTAGTCCCGCTTCACCCGGCGGATAGCGCCCGCCTGCGGATCGTAGCCGCGGGCGGCGAGCAGGAAGGCCACGAGGGCGCAACCCGCGACCACCCCGAGCGAAGTCAGGTTCAGCTTGCCATAGGCCGCGAAGCGGATCAGTTCGACCGCGTGCGTGAACGGATTGATCATGCTCAGCCAGTAGACGATGTCGGCGCCAGCCTCGCGCAGCTTCCACAGCGGGTAGAGCGCCGAGGACAGAAAGAACATCGGGAACACCACGAAGTTCATCATCCCGGCGAAGTTCTCGATCTGCGGCGTATAGACCGAGACCACGAGCCCGATCGCCCCGAGCATCAGCCCGGCGAGGAGGATGGCGGGGATCGCCGTCAGGTAGCCGTAGTCCGGCAGGCCATAGCCCACGAGTTTCGCGACGATCAGGAAGGCATAGGCCTGCAGCAGCCCGAGGATTGTGGCGCCGGTGATCTTGGCGAACAGCAGGAAGCCGCGCGGCAGCGGCGTAACCAGCATGACCCGCATCACCCCTGCCTCCCGGTCGTAGACCATGGACAGGGCCGACTGCATGCACTGGAACAGGATGACGATGCCGACCAGCCCGGGCAGGATATACTCCTGGTAGGGCGTGTAGGTTTCATAGGGGGCGATGATCGAGACGCCGAGCAGGTCATGCAGCCCGGTGGCAAAGACCAGGAGCCACAGCGCCGGCCGCACCAGCGCCGAGAGCAGCCTCTCGGTCTGGCGCATGAACTTGGCGATCTCGCGCCAGGTGATCGCATAGACACCCAGCCAGAGCTGGCCAACACTTACTGACACTTGTGCTCCGGTTCGTCCGTGCCCAACGTATCGAGCGTGTTTGTCTCGTGCAGATAGCCCTCGAGCGGGGCGATGGCGATCACCGAGTTATGGGTGGTGAGGACCACCGGCATGCGCATCTGGCCGTCCCAGGGGCGGAAGTTCATCTGCACGCCCTTGGAGCCATCGAGCTTCAGCCGGTTGCCGCGCAGGTAGGCATCGATCTTGACGGGGTCGTCCGAGCGGGCCTTGGCATAGGCCGTGGCGATCGCCTTGGCCGCCATCCACACCGACCAGTCCTGTCCGGTCATCCGCCGGTCGGGCGTGAATTCGGCGAAGCGCGAACTGACCTGCGGGGCGCCGTAGCGCTCGAGGCCCCAGTGCCATTCGGCGGCCACGAGGCCGGCCGAGCCGATGACCGGGCGCGGCAGTTGCGTGGAGTAGGGCAGGTAGCGGGCGAACTCGCCCTGGCTGTCGGCGACATAGACCAGGTCGTAGTCGACCCCGCCGGTGATCAGCAGCGTGTTGTTGGCATCCCGGTTGGCCGGATCGGCGAGGAGTGTGAATTCGCGCTCGTCGACGAGGTTGATCCGCTGGCGCTCGGCCGACAGCCGGAACGCGGCGGCCATCTCCTTGTCGCGCGCCTCGGGGCCGACAAGCATCAGCACCTTGGTCCAGTTGCGGCTCCTCAGATACTGCACCAGCGCGTCGGCTTCCATGCGGTCGGATGCGGCGGCGTGCAGCAGATTGGGATGGCAGCGGGTGCGCAGGAAGTCGTCGGGCGCGGTGCCGTTGATCAGCGTCACGCCCACATCACGGGTGGCGGCAGCCACCTCATCGGTCAGGGGAGCCGGCAGATCGAGGATGATGAACTGCTCCCCGGCAGCGGCCATCTCCTTGACCGCGGCGATCAGCCCGGCAGCGTCGGCGCCGGTGCGGTGGTCGAGCGACAGCGTCTTGTCGACGGACGCCGTCACCATCTCGAGGTCGGCAAGACCCATCTTTGCTGCCGAGACCGGATCGCCGCCGGGATTGAGCTCGATCCGCGCGTAGGTGACATCGGCGAGGTAGCGCGGGTCATCCGTCAGCCCCAGATAGCCGACCTTGACCTCGGCCGCGATGACGGCGCCGCTCCACAGGAGCGACGCCGCAAGAGCAAGGAGACCGGCCCGCAGCTTAGTCATCGATCACCACCGAGTGCGGCACGCGGCCGACAGCAACCGACTTGATCGGCTTGAGCGAGGTCATGTCGACCACCGTAATGTCGTCGGAAAGCCCGTTGGCGACATAGGCCCGGGTTTCGTCCCGCGACAGGTCAACCGACCAGGCGCGGCGCCCGACCAGCACGTAGGCCAGCACTTCGTACGACTTGGCATCGATCACCGCCACGTGGTTGGCGCGCCCCAGGCTCAGCAGCACCTTGCTGCCGTCCTTGGTGATCGCCATGCCGACCGGGGTCACGTCTTCCTCGCGGAAGCCGGGCGGCACGAAGATCAGGCTGTCGCCCTTGATCTCGTTGGTGGCCGTATCGATGATGTAGATCTCGCTCGAGAGCTCGCAGCTCACCCACAGCTCGGACCCGTCGGGCGTGAGGATGAAGCGCCGCGGCCGGGTGCCGACGAGGATGTTCTTGGTCACCGCGCCGGTGGCGGTATCGACCACGTGCACCATGTCGGCAACTTCGGAGGTGACGTACGCGGTCTTGCCGTCCGGCATCACCAGCACGCCTTCGGGCTCCGCGCCGGTCGGCACGTCCTGGATCGAGACGCGCGTCTCCATGTCGATCGCCTCGAGCCGGCTGTCTTCCTCGTTGGAGACGTAGACGATCTTCTCGTCCGGCGAGAAGGCGAACACTTCGGGGCTCGGGCCGGTCGGTATGGTGTCGATGACCTCGAGCGTTGCCACGTCGATCACGTCGATCGCGTCGTCGTCGCCGCAGGCCACGTAGAGCAGGGTCTTGTCGGCGTTGAAGTGCATGTCGCGCGGCCGGCGCGACGTCTCGATGCGCTTGACCACGTTGAGGTCCTGGTCGAGCACCACGACCTCGTTGCCCTTCTCGGTGGACACGAAGATATACCCCGTGCCCGCCGCCTGGACCGGTGAAAGAGCGGCAAGGGTGAGCGCCGTCGCCAGTGAGAGGACGCCGAGCAGCTGGGAAAAGCGGGATCTCGTCATTTGACTACGAACGTGCCTTTGAGGCCCCGGTTCTCGTAACCGGAAACGTAGATCGAGTACTCACCCGGCCGGATCGGCACGAACGAGATATTGAAGGTGCCGGCATCGTCGAACTCGATCGAGTAGAGCCCGTAGGCCTTCACTTCGAGGTCGTTGACGACGATCTGGTTGATCCAGGAATTGCGCCACAGTTCCGGCGCGACGACGGAGATCTCCTCGTTGCCATCCGACGTGATGTCGAGCTGGTAGTACTTCCCGGTCTCCAGTTCCCACACCTCCTGCGAGAACTTGAGGTCGATCGTGTTGATCTCGAGCGTCAGGTCGGTGCCATTGGCGGCGAGGTTGCCCTCGGCCACCGCCGGCATCGAACCCAGCAGGGCGGTCATGCCAAGTGCGGCAGCAGCGAACAGGTATTTCATGGAATCCCCCTTTTTTGTTGGGGCAAACCTTCACCACAGCATCCACCAGGGGCAACACCGCGATGACAATACTCAATATAGCGATCACCAATGGGTTCGGGTGTTAGCTCCAGTAGCACTGTAAGTGCCCGTTCCGGGAGGACATCCATGCGTTCACTGCTTATCCGGCTCGCTCTTGCCGCCTTTACCCTGATTGCCGCCACGAGCGCCGGCTTCGCCCAGCACGGCAGGGAAACCGTGCGCCTGACGCTGGGCGTGCAGGCCACCGGTACGGTCAAGTGGGAGCTCGCGGCGATGACCGCGCTCAAGCTCGACGCCAAGCACGCGCTGGAGCTCACCGTGCGCGACGTCGCCGACAGCAAGGCCGGGCAGATCGCGCTGCAGGCCGGGGAGGTCGATGTCATCCTGTCCGATTTCGTCTGGGTATCGCTGCAGCGCCACCAGGGCAACATGGTCACCATGGTGCCGCACTCGCTGACCGTCGGCGGGCTGATGGTCGATCCGGCCGCCGGCATCGCCAGCGTGGCCGATCTCAAGGGCAAGACCATCGCGGTCTCGGGCAGCCCGGTCGACAAGAGCTACGTGATCCTCGCGGCCGAATACAACAAGCTCACGGGCGGCAACCTCACCGAGGATGCCGACGCCAGGTTCGGCGCTCCGCCGCTGATCAACGAGCTTATCGTCTCGGGCCAGGCGCAGGCGGCACTCAACCTGTGGAACTGGAACTCGCGCGCCAAGCTCGCCGGCAAGACCGAACTGATCTCGGTCGCCGCCATGCTGAAGGATCTCGGCGTCTCCGAAACACCGCCACTGCTCGGCTGGGCCTTCTTCGACGAAACCGCGCGCGACAAGAAGGCCGACCTCAAGGCTTTCTTCGATGCCTCGTTCGAAACCAAGGCGGCCCTCCTGGCCGACGATGCGATCTGGGACCAGATTCGCGACGTGATGAATGTCGGCGACGACGATGCGCTGTTCACCCAGCTGCGCGACGACTATCGTGCCGGCATCGTCACCAAGTACACCGCCACGGGCATGAAGCCAGCGGAGGAGAGTTTCGCGCTCATGGCCCAGTATGGCGGCAAGGACGTGGTCGGCGATGCGACCGAGATCGCCAAGGGCACCTTCTGGAAAGGCTATCGTAAATAGGCGCAGGGGTGCCCGGTCGGGGACCCGCCGCAGCGACCGGGTCGGGATGGGGGACGGCGTGGCGCGCCCTGCCACTGGAGCTGATCAGCCTGCTGTTGCTGCTCGGGCTCTGGCAGGTGCTGGCAACCATGTTTCCGGGGCGCCTATTCCCAACTCCGATCGCGGTCGCACTCGAACTATGGCAACACCTGACCGAAGGCAAACTGCTCGCCGATCTCGGCAAGACGCTGAGCCGCGCCTTCGTCGCCTTCGGCATCGCCATGCTGCTCGGAACGGCGATCGGCATCGCCTTCGGACGCTCGCGCCTGCTCGACCGGCTGTTCTCGAGCTGGGTGGTGATCGGGCTCAACCTGCCGGCCATCGTCATCGCCATCGTCCTCTATATCTGGCTGGGGCTGAACGAGTTTGCGCTGGTCCTCGCCGTCGTGCTCAACAAGCTGCCGCTCGTCGTCACCACCATCCGCGAGGGCGTGCGCAGCTTTGCGCCCGACTTCGACGACCTTGCCCGGGCCTACCGGCTGAGCTTCTGGCGCCGCATGCGGCTGATCTGGGTGCCCCAGTTGATGCCCTTCGTGCTGGCGGCGGCCCGTACCGGCCTGAGCCTCATCTGGAAGATCGTGCTGGTGTTCGAGGTGCTGGGCTCGGACGGCGGCGTCGGCTTTCGCATCTCCGTATTCTTCCAGTTCTTCGACATCACCGGGATCCTGGCCTATACGACGGCCTTCATCCTCGTCGTCTTCGCCTTCGAGTACCTGGTGCTGCGGCCATTCGAGGGGCGGGTGCTGCGCTGGCGCCGCCGGGGTTCGCGATGATCGGGCCGGAACTCAGGCTGACCGGGGTCGGCAAGCGCTTCGACTGGCTACCCGAGCCGCTGCTCGATGATCTCAGCCTCACCGTGGCGCCCGGCGAAGTGCTGGCGCTGGTCGGCCCGAGCGGCGTCGGCAAGTCGACGCTGCTGCGCATGATCGGGGGGGTCGATACCGTGTTCGCCGGCCACGTCACCATTGATGGGGTCGAGGCGCGGGACGCGCCGCCCGCCGGCTTCGTGTTCCAGGACCCGCGCCTCCTGCCCTGGCTCACGGCGCTCGACA
>CAIMLX010000105.1 GCA_903842455.1 uncultured Hyphomicrobiales bacterium
CGCGCACCGAAGCGAGATCATGACGAGTGGTTGGTGCGGGGGAGGTTGGGTGGCTCGGGAGTCGTTCCGGGCCAGGCCGAAAGTACCTCGGCATGGGCCAGTTCGCTGGCCAAGCCGCTGCAAACGCACGGGATGCTCGATGTGGAGCGTTCCAGGGGGGCAAGGCTGCGCACATACGCGGCCGGGAAAGGTGGCGATGCGGGTGGATTCCCGGTCGACGGCCACCCACGCTCTTCGCGATGCGGCACGGGATGCTCCCGGGTCGCGGTACCATACGCCCAAAACCCCGATCGGCCGGCGAGGCGCGAGCCTCATAATTTATTGCGGACCACCCGCGTCGGGGCGCAAGCCTCGCCGGCCCGCTTCACTGCCCATCAACCCGAGGCCGCAAGGCCGGCGGAGGTTTTTGCACGTCCGTTGCCACCCCCGACCCTCGCTGCTAAACCCCGCCCGCAACCGGAGCCGCCATGCCCACCTTCCACTCAAACGGCATTGCCATCGCCTACGAGACCCACGGACAGGGAAAGCCGATCCTGCTGATCCACGGTTTCGGCTCCTCCGGCAAGGTCAACTGGATCGACACCGGCTGGGTCGAGACCCTCACCGGCGCCGGCTACGAAGCCATCACCTTCGACAATCGCGGCCATGGCGGCAGTCGCAAGCTCTACGACACCGGCCTCTACTTCGCCCATCAGATGGCCGAGGACGCCCTTGCCCTTCTCGATCATCTGGGCATCCAGTCCTGCCCGGTGATCGGCTATTCGATGGGCGCCCGCATCGCCGCGTTCCTCTGCCTCAACCACCCCGACCGGGTTTCCGCAGCGGTGTTCGGCGGCATGGGCGTCAACCTCACCACCGGCCTCGAGGATTCCGAGGAAATCATCTCTGCCCTTACCGCCGAGTCGCTCGAGCAGGTGACCGGCCGCACCGGCCGCCAGTTCCGCATCTTCGCCGACCACAACAAGGCCGATCGCGCCGCGCTCGCCGCCTGCATGGTCAACTCGCGCGAACCGATGCCCGAGGCCGATGTGCGCCGCATCACCACGCCGATTCTTGTCGCCGTCGGCGAGACTGACGAAATGGCAGGCTCCGCCCAAGCCCTCGCCGAACTGCTTCCTGACGCCGAGGCCTTCACCATTCCGCGGCGGGACCATATGCGTGCGACCGGCGACCCCGCCTTCAAGCGCGCCGCCCTGGATTTTCTCTCAACACGCGCTGGCTGAGTAACCATTCAGCCGTAGTTCAGTCCCGGCGAACCTTTTTGTGCGCTATGGGTTGGTTTCCCAGCATCAACTGTCTTATATCGGCATCTGCCGATGGAGAGTCTGTCAATGAGCACGATCAGCCGAGCCGCCGAAGTTGCTACCATCGACCCGGTGTGGGATGCGGTTACCTCGGGCGCCCGCCGTGTGGCGCAGGCCGAGCCGTCGCTCGCAAACCTCGTTTATTCGAACGTCCTCAATCACGAAGGCTTCGAGTCCGCGCTGGCGCATCGTCTCGCCGAACGCCTCGGCCATCCCGATGTCTCGGCCGACCTGATCCGCCAGGCGTTCCATGACGCCCTCGCCCTCTGCCCCGAGATCGGCATGGAAGCGCGCGCCGACCTCGCCGCCACGCTCGAGCGCGATCCCGCCCTGCACAAGGCGGTCGATGGATTTCTCTACTTCAAAGGCTATCACGCCATCCAGACGCACCGTTTCACCCACACCTTGTGGATGAACGGCCGCCGCGATTTCGCGCTCTACCTGCAGAGCCGTTCCTCCGCCGTGTTCCAGGTCGACATCAACCCCGCCGCCCGCATCGGCAAGGGCATCATGCTCGATCACGCCACCGGCTTCGTCGTCGGCGAAACCGCTGTCATCGGCGACAATGTCTCCATCCTGCAGGGCGTTACGCTGGGCGGCACCGGCAAGTCCGAGGAAGACCGTCACCCCAAGATCGGCAATGGCGTGCTGATCGGCGCTGGCGCCGTCGTACTCGGCAACATCAAGGTCGGCGAATGCGCCCGCATCGGCGCCGGTTCGGTGGTGGTGAAGGAAGTTCCGCCGCGCGTCACCGTCGCTGGCGTGCCCGCGCGCATCATCGGCGAGGCCGGCACGGCACACCCGGCGTCCGTCATGGACCAGTCGCTCAGCCTCGACAACACGGGTTGAACCCCGGCCCGAATTCCGCCATCCCAGCCGTGAAAAAGGCCGCCCGACACTTGCCCGGCAGGCCATTATGCCTAATGTGGCGCACCCCGAAGAAGCCCCTCAGGAGCTCCAATTGAACCACCCCGAAATCATCAAGCTCCAGAAGTTCCTGCAGCAGAAATTCAGCAACCGCGCCATCGACGTGCGTCCGCGCAACAAGCAGAGCGATAGCGTCGAAGTGTATCTGGGCGAGGAGTTCCTCGGCCTCATCTACGTCGACGACGAAGATGGTGACCGCTCCTACAACTTCCAGATGGCCATCCTCGACGTCGACCTCGAAGACATCCACTGACCCACTCTCTTGAACCTCTCCCGCTAGCGGGGGAGGGGGACCGCCGAAGCGGTGGAGGGGGGAGCAACGCGCGCTACCTCCCGGCCGCCGTCGCTGGGGGAGCTAAAGCGCCCCGATCTCCCGCAGCTGCTTCCTCATCTCCACGTCGAACACTCGCCACCCCGTGAGCGCCGCCTGCGGAAACGCATAGACGGCGGCGATTCCTGGCGCGAGGTACACGGTCCTCAGGCACTGCCCGTCCGCCGCCGTCGCGACCGGCTTCGAACACTTCGCCACGAACGGGTCGGCCGCCAGCGCGTCGTACCAGACGACCTCGCCCGCATAGCCCTCGGTTGGCCTCAGCGGCTTCCCCACCAGCCCGACCGGTCCGCCACCCAGTTGGCTATCCTCGAACTGATGCAGGTACACGCCATCGAGCAGGGCGGCACTTGGCCGCGCCCGGCTGCGCGGCAGCAACGTCACATCCACCACCACCGCCTTGCCCTGCGCCCCCAGCGGCAGGCGCAGCCGCAGTTCGACCTGCTTGGCGAACCCTTCGGTCGCCAGTTCCTCGTAGCGGAACCAGCCCGCCGGGATCTGCAACTCGTGCCCCCCAGCGTGCGGCTCAGCACCAGCTCGGCATTGTTCCGCCGCTCGTCGGCGCGGCCAGCCTTGCCGGTCGCATCGATCACATAGGCCGCTGCCAGCGCCAGCATGGCCGCGCCGACACAGATCGCCATCAGGTTGAACCCGAGCGAGTGGTGGTGAGGCTGGAGCTCTGCGTCGCCAGACATGTGCAAATTAACCAAGCGGAGGGCAGGGGGATGACAGCCCAGAGGGCGCTGGATATGCTTAACAAACAGTTAACGGGTTCGTTGGGCTTTGGGGACGGGCATGCTGCGCGAATTGGTATTGGCAGGTTTCATCATGTCCGTCGGCATCTGCATCGCCGGCATGGGCACATATCTCTACCAGTTGCTGACGCGGGAGCAGGCCATGCTTCGCTACGACGGCAAGACCGTGCTGCAGATGGTCGGCAATGTCGCGATGAGTTTCTTCTGCGGCCCCTACATCATGCTGCAGATGGGCTGGCAGCAGGAGCGGGGCGGCACGCTGTCGCTGTCGATGGCTCTGGTCTCGGCCTTCGTCGCCTTCGGCTGGGCCTTCATCACCGGGCTTGTCGTGCTCGGCGGCTACTTCACCGTCTTCGGCTGATCTTACTGCGACGAGGCGACCATCAAGCCGGCGCGGTTGTCGATGAGGTCAACCCAGCGGCTGGCATCGGCCTGCGACTGGCGCTTCAGATACTGGTAGGGCGTCTGGCTCCACAGCAGCACCCGGCCATCCTGGTTGTCGAGCACCAGGTCGCCCCGGTCAGTGCGGACCATCAGCACCGCGTGGCCATCCCCATCCTGCTGGCGCACCACGGTGATCAGCAGCGTCGAGGGGTTCCAGCCATCGGCGATCAGCGCTTTCCGCTTGGCCAGCGCATAGTCCTCGCAGTCGCCGTAGCCGTCGGTCGGGTAGGCCCAGACCTCGTCCTGGCGGTAGTAGTCGATGTCGGTCACCGGCACGATGGCGCTGTTGATCAGGTTGTTGGTGTTGACCAGCTGCGCCCAGCGCTCCTCGTCGAGCGCCGTCGCATCGACGACGTTGCGGTTCACTGCGCATTCGCCCCGGTTCGCCTTGCAGAACACCGACGCGCCGATCGGCACCGACGTCAGCTCTCCCGCCTGCGCAAACGCCGCATTGGAGAAATCCACCTCGCCTGCCTTGCCCGGCATCGTGAGGATGAACATCGCCATGCCAATCGCCACACCGGCTGCAATGAAGGATTTGAGCTTCGACATCGGAACTGCCCCCTGATGGGAGCAAGATGCCGGTGCCGAATTTCACCGGTCGAAAAACTGCCAGCTAGTTTTTAGGCGAAGTCGATCGATCTCCGAAAGGAGCCGTTAAGCCTGAATGTCGGGGAACAGTAAGGAGTTGGACCGAGGTCCGGAATCAGGTCGCGAGGCGACTCACCCGATCCGCAGGTTCTGCTGCACCACGTTCAGCATCTCTTGCGCGGAAGCGAACTCCACGGCCACGCCCTCGGGGAAATGGCGGATGACCTTGGCGCGCATCCGGCCCAGTGTCACCGGCGTACCCATTGCGGGGCGCACCGCCAGCTCGATGGCTGCGCCTGAGAGCGAGATGTCGATGATCTTGCAATTGTAGCGGCGCCCATCGTCGAGCACCACACTCGAGTGCCGGTTATCGGGCACCACACGCTCGTGCCGGCGGTCCTCCGGCAGGTTGAGCACGTCCTTGTTGGCAAGCCAGGTCAGCTGCGCTGCGGTCTTGTCGCGTTTGCGCGGCGACGCAGCGAGTTCCATCTTGAACCCACCCTCGATCACCTCGGTGATGGTGCCCTCGACCCGGCCGACATGATCGAGATACGCAACCACCCGCTCGCCGGCCGAGCCCGCCACCGGTGCGACCACTACCGCTTCACCCGGGCTCATCTCCAGCACCTGGCAGGGATACTCGGAGCGGTTCGTGAGCATGTAGCGGCCGAGCACGGACACCTTCACGCGCTGGAAGCGCGGCATCTGCGCATACGCTCGGGCCGGTCTGGCGAGGCGCGGCGGTGCTGGATTGTCGGTGAGCATGGGTGCCCGCAAGGTCGATCAGAAGTGACCCGTTCAGGCTATCGATGTTTGGTTAACCGAAAATGATGGGAATGCCTGGCAAACGGCCCGATCCGCCGATTTCTCAGCTTCGCCCGCCATCAATCACCGCAAGATGCGCATAGCGCCGCGCTGAGCGGCCGAAAACCGTCGCGGTAAGCGGGGAAGGGACCGCCGAGTTGGCCGTCGCGAAGGCCGCGAACTCAGCCGACGGCACTGCGGTAGCGACATCGCGAGCCATTTCGTCGATCGAAACGTCGTCGGGCCAGATGAGCCGAAGGCCCGTGATGCGCTGGTCGATTACCGGCTGCACGCCGAACCAATAGGGCTCGTCGATGGCCGTCATGGCCCCGAGCAGACGGGAACCGGTGGTGCCGTTGTGCCGGAGCGGCAGCAGGATGGTCTCGACGGTGAGTCGGGTCTGCACGGCCGTGGTGCCCTGGAAGGTGACGAGCGCCACCGCATGGTCTTCGGTCACCGCGCGTACCAGCGTGTCGATCGCATCCTTGTCCCGCTCATGCCAGAGGCGGGTGAACGATCGGCCCTTGAGTTCACGGGCATAGGTCGAGCATAGGTGCGAGCCGGCAAGCCGGAAGTCGAACTCGTTGTGGTCATTCACCTCCAGAATGAAGGTGTTGGCCAGCGCTGCGCGGATTCGCGTGGGGTCGATATCGCGCCGGTCCGGGGCCGATCGCGAACCCCTCAGGGCGTTCCAATAGTCGAAGAGCGCCTTGGTGCTGGCTTTTTGCATCGTGGTAGAACCTGTCCCAAACCCATGGGCCGTACCCCATGAGGAGTCCGCCGCCGCGAATCCAACCCTCGCAAAACCCTCCCGGAAAATCGCCCTTAAACAATTGTTAGGGTTAACGTGGCGGGCAGCGTGTGGATAATTCAGGGGATTGGGATAGAAGGGCGCCATGATCGGAACCGCAGCATGACCGAAACCCCGGAATCCCAGCAAAATCAAGGCCAAGCCGTTCGCGAGCCGGCTATCAACCTGCCGGCGGGTATCCTGGTGCTGCTGGCCGTGATGCTGGCCGTTCACCTGGTCCGGAGCTTCGTTCTTAACGAACGGTCAGACCTGCAACTGCTGATCTGGACTGCCTTTACCAGCTTCCGCATCACCGAGCCGGGACAGCTTCCCGGGGGCATGTTGCCGCTTGTATGGACCCCCTTCACCTATGCGCTGCTGCATGCCGACTGGTTGCATCTGGGCTTCAACAGCGTCTGGCTCGCGGCTTTCGGCACCCCGGTGGCGCGTCGCTATGGCCTTGGTCCGATGCTGACCCTGTTCTTCGTGTCATCGGCTGCCGGTGCCGCCTTGTTCGCCGCGGTCCCGACGGCCGGTATCCTGATCGGCGCATCGGGTGGCGTGGCCGGCCTGACCGGCGCGGCGTGCCGGTTCATCTTCCAGCCGCTGATCGTCCACCGTGATCTGGAAACCGGCGAGCAGCACGTTCTCGGCCGTCAACTGGCGAGCTTCGGCGAACTGGTGCGCGACCGCCGCGCTGGCGTCTTCATCCTCGTCTGGGTCGTGGGCAACGCGGTGGTGCCACTGCTCCCCGAGTTGTTCGGCGGCTCCGGCTCGATATCCTGGCAGGCCCATCTGGGCGGCTTCATCGCCGGTCTGCTGCTCGTTCAGCTCTTCGAGCGCAGGCCCAGGGAGAATGTGGCATGAGCACCGATGCAGAACTCGCCGCCCGCGTCGAAAAGCTCGAAACCACCGTCGCCTATCAGGACCAGACGATCGAAGAGCTTTCAGCCGCATTGACCGAGCACTACCGGCAGATCGAGGCATTGAAGCGCGAATTGCACAACCTTGGCGCAGCCATTCGCGACGTCGAAGCCCACCCGCTGCTCACGGGCAGGGAACCGCCGCCGCCGCACTACTGAGCTTTGTAGACCTCGGCGGGATCGAACAGCTTCGGCTCGCCGCTGTCGCGCAGCTCCCGACCGTCAACGATGCGGTAAAAGCAGCTCTTCCGTCCCGTATGGCAGGCCGCGCCGCGTCCGGTCTGCTCGACCATTAGCAGCACCGCATCCTGGTCGCAGTCGACGCGAACTTCGACGACCTTCTGGATTTCGCCCGAGCTCTCGCCCTTCTTCCAAATTCTGGCGCGGGAACGCGACCAGTAGTGCGCCTCGCCGGTGGAGAGGGTCAGCCTCAGGGCTTGGGCATTCATGTGCGCCAGCATGAGCACACGGTTGCTGCCTGCCTCCTGCACGACGGCCGTAACGAGGCCGTGGGCATCGAAGCGCGGGGCAAGCAGGGTGCCCTCCTCGAGTTCGAGGTGACTGAGGCCGGCAGCGTCGGTGAAATCGCTCATGAGCGCGAAATACATCCCGCGCCCATTCTGCGCAACAGACTCAGTCCATGTGCCCGATCCGGATCTCGCATGTGCGAAGTCCGGACCATGGATCGCAGAGCGAGTCCTGTGGGAGGCTTAGCCGCGCCTGCCGAGCAGCTGGTAGAACCGGTCCCGCTCGTCACGCTCTTCGGCGAACACGCCGCTGAAGCGCTGCGTCACGGTGGAAGCGCCATGCGCCCTCACCCCGCGCATCGACATGCACATGTGCTCGGCCTCGATCATCACCGCGGCTCCGCGCGGGTTGAGGTGCTCGTTCACTGCGTCGATGATCTGCGCGGTCATGTTCTCCTGAACCTGAAGGCGCCGCGCATAGACTTCGACGAGACGCGCCAGCTTGGACAAGCCCACGACCCCGTCATGCGGCAGGTAGGCGATGTGCACCTTGCCGAAGAAGGGCACCATATGGTGCTCGCAGTGGGAGGAGAACGGGATGTCCTTCACCAGCACGATGTCATCGTAACCGCCGACCTCCTTGAAGGTCTTGGCCAGCACCTCGCTCGGATCCTGGCTGTAGCCGGCAAAGAACTCGCCGAATGCCTTGGTGACGCGCTTCGGCGTATCCAGCAGGCCCTCGCGCCCCGGATCGTCGCCCGCCCAGGCGAGGAGCGTACGGACGGCCGCCTCAGCTTCTTCGCGGCTCGGTCTCGTGAATGATGCAACAGCAGTTGCTGGCTGGCGCGGCTTGGCGCAGGCGTCCATTGCTTTCCCCCGGTCAATTTCCAACGGCATTGCTGCCGCCTAGCGGTTCACGGATAGGTCAGGGACGCGGACGCCGCTGACTTCAGATGTGTCACCCACTATATAGGTGCAGAACGAGCGCTCTCAAGAAACAGTTTCGCTACGATGGTTGAACTCAGCGATCTATATTCTGAACGGATTTTGGAGATCGCGGGCAACCAGCCGAGGCCCGGCCGGCTGGTCCCCGCAGACGCAAGCGCGCGTCGCGTCAGCCGAGTCTGCGGGTCGCTGATCGAGGTCGACGTGCGCGTTGAGGATGGCATCATCACGGCCTATGGCCACGACGTGCAGGCCTGCGCTCTCGGCCAGACCTCGGCCGCCATCGTTGCCGCCCATGTCACCGGCGTTTCAACTTCCGAGTTCCGGCGGGTGCGCGCAGAAATGACCGCCATGCTGAAGGCCGATGGTCCGCCGCCGGCCGGGGAGCGCTGGGTCGATCTGAAATACCTCGAGCCCGTACGCGACTACCGCCCGCGCCATGCCTCGACCCTGCTGGTTTTCGACGCGGTGTGCGATGCCCTCGACCAACTGGACGCACGGCCCGCGTGATGCAACGGTTCTGGTACTATGTCGACCTGCCGGTAAAATCGACCGCCTGGGTGCTGATCCAGGGCTACCGCTACTCGCTCAGCATGTTTGTCGGCCGCAACTGCCGCCACGCGCCGACCTGTTCGGAGTTCACTCGCGATGCGATCTGGCGCTTCGGGTTCTGGCCGGGTGGATGGATGGGACTGGCTCGCATTACAAGGTGTCGTCCGGGTGGCACCCACGGCCACGACCCGGTCCCCGAATCGCTGCCGGGGGAAGGGCGCTGGTACGTGCCCTGGCACTATGGCCGCTGGCGTTGAACGGGCGCTGGCCGGCCGCTTTCGAATCTGCAATGGCGTGCAGTTGCCACATCAGCGCCCCGGCCCCGCCAAAGTTGAGCCAGAATTGACGGTTCATTAACAGAATTGCGGGGGCGCATGGGCAAAAAAGCCCGGATTTCCTTGCGTTCGCCGCAGAATCGAAGAAGGTTCACGCCGTTTCGGTTCGCCAGCGAAGGCGGGCAAATCCCACAGTGAGGAAACAGAATGTCCAATAAGAATGATCTGATCGGCATGGTCGCCGAAAAGGCTGATCTCACCAAGGCTCAGGCCGGTGAGGCGGTCGATGCCGTGTTCGATGCGATCACCGCGTCGCTGAAGAAGGGTGAAGAAGTGCGCCTCGTCGGTTTCGGCACTTTCGCCGTGTCCCAGCGCAAGGCTTCGGTCGGCCGCAATCCTGCGACTGGCGCCGAGATCCAGATTCCGGCCTCCAACCAGGCCAAGTTCAAGCCCGGCAAGGGCCTCAAGGACGCGATCAACTGAGATCGCCGTCTCGCCTTCGCGGAAGGTAGCCGGACTTACGCGTGGCCCCGGGCTCAAGAGCCGGGGCCATAGCTTTTCCGGCGTCCGCGACGACAGGGCTGGGGCCGGTTGACGCCGACCTCGCAAGGCCCTACTTAGGCGCCGCATTGGCCCCGGGCGGTTAGCTCAGTTGGTAGAGCATCTCGTTTACACCGAGAGGGTCGGCGGTTCGAGACCGTCACCGCCCACCAGCCTTCGCGCTGCGGGCTACGCGTGGCGCCGCCACGCAGGGCCTGCAGGGGCGAAGCGTGCCCGGCATAGCCCGAAGGGCGACGACCTCAAGTCCCATTCCGGTAGGGCGTTCGTGAAAAAGCGCCTGCTTGGGCCTGCAGACACCGGACCTTCGTGGCCGGTCTCTTGGTGCTTCTCGCCCATCACTTCCGCAGTTTCCCACAACGCTTGGAACGGCCCCGATTTTGTCGCTTGACACCTTCGGGAGGCGCCTCTAAACGGACGCCACGTTGCAGCGAACGACTGGTTCGCAGCTGCTGCGGGAGTAGCTCAGTTGGTTAGAGCGCCGGCCTGTCACGCCGGAGGTCGCGGGTTCGAGCCCCGTCTCTCGCGCCACCCTTTCTCACATTGTTGATGAATGCGGTTGGCGTCAGCGAGTGCGCCAGGCATGCGCCCGGCTTCTCTGAGTTCCAGGATTCGATCAGCTACAGACTACATCAGGTTCATTGGCTCGGTGCCGGCAGGCACAGTCGATGGTGCCGATGCTTCCACCGGTTGCGGCATGGTATCCGACAGGTAGTCCGTCCGCATCCATCCGGTGGAACCGTCCTGCATCAGGAAGCCGATCCACTCGTCCGAGCGCTGGCGGGGGGCGACGGCAAATCCCTGCGCCACCCGCTGCAGAACGGGCCCGGCGGTGGACGGTACCGCTCGTACGTTGAGCATGTCGGCGACCACATAGAGCGTCTTCACTTCCGAAAGCGGTACGGCCTCCACCGGCCGGGCAATCAGCGGCCGTGCGGGCATGGGTATCGGCGGCTCCCCGGCCACCGCGGCAGGGCCGTCGCCTGAGATGCTGGCCACGGCGACGTCGGCAAGTTCCGCCAGCTCGTCCGAAACCGCGTCCTCGAACGCCGAGATCTGTGGGATAGCGTCGGCCGGAATCACTACGACGCCGTCAACGTTCCGCGGTGCCGCGATTGTCCGCGGCTCTTCCGCGCTGGCAGTCATGAGATCCTCAGGGAACGGAAACTCGGGAATCGTCGCCGGCAACAGGGCCGGGGCCGCCGGTGTCGCTGTGCTGGGTACCGGCTCTGCGGTAACGATCCGGGCAGCAGGCAGCGGCGCCGGTACTTCGTCGGGCAGCTCAATTCGGGCCAGTGCAAAAAATCCCCAAGCCGACAGTCCGGTGATGAGTCCCCACACTGCCAATTGCGCTTTGGTTGCGGCCATTTAAGTCCTCGTTGCACAAATCATGACGAGGTCGAATCGGTAAGTCGAGAGCCAGGCGCTGCCGCAACCCTCCAACTCCACCCGTTCGGCCACTTTGCGTCAGGGTGTGACTTCCATGCTGCGATGGCAGCGCCATTTTCATGGCGCTCACAAGACAAGTCACACGCGGGAACATGTATCGGCATTCGCTTAGCCGGTTCCGGACCCGCGAATCGGTTGCGAGCTTCGTCCGCTTTCGCCCTTGATCGGCTGGCGATCCGTTCCGATCTTCGGGACTGCAACGGGGCGGAGCGCCCGCGCGTTATGATGGTCATTTGGGAGCATCACTATGCTGAGGATGACGATAGCTTCGCTGGCGCTGATGGCACTTTCGTTTGCCGCAGAAGCTGCAGAGCCGATAACCGTGCCGCTGGATTCGACGGGCAGCAGCGTCCCGCTCAGCGAAGGCGCGATGGACTGGAGCGGCTTTTACGCCGGCGTCTATGGCGCAATCGGGCAGGGGGAGTCGAGGCAGGCGGGGCTGGGCCTTGCCGCGGGCGTCAATGCGCAGATCGGTTTCGTGCTTGTTGGCGCCGAGGTGAGCCTGCAGGGCATGACAGACGAGGCGGTGGACACCGCCTACGGAGCCGTCGTCGGCCGCGCCGGCCTTCTGCTTGACGATGACATCCTGCTCTACGCCGCTGCCGGTTATGGCTGGGATCTGGCGGGAGGGGAGGCTGGACTGCTGGCCGGAGGCGGTCTCGAGTTCGCGGTGAACGATCAGCTCTCGCTCAACGCGCAGTATCTGCGTGGCTTCGATCAGGACGGCGAAGCCACTCGCGACCAGCTGACCCTCGGCGCCCGCTTCCATTTCTGAGAGCGAGTCGCTGCTAGACCTCCCGAAAAGCGTTTCGCCGTACTATGGCCGGAGCCTCGCCATGTTGCCGCCACATCGTGTGTCGGTTCCGCAACAGCGACCCCCATTCGTCCCCACACCGGAACCTACGAGGGTCGACTTCGCTTGCTCCACCGGTCCACGCGGCCTACCTCACCGCTGTCTACTCTGACTAAGGAACTGTACATGCGCACTCTCAAGCTCGCCCTCCTGGCCACCGTCGCGGTCGCCGGCGTTTCCTCGGCAGCTTCGGCGGCCGACCTGCTCATCGACACCGGCCCGGCGCCGATCGTCGTCGACAACTACGCGGCAGTCGATTGGAACGGCCCTTACGCTGGTCTGTTCATTTCCGGCCAGACCGATTCGATCTACGGCCTCGGTGCCAACCTCGGCGTGAACGCCATGGTCAGCGATAACCTGCTGGCCGGCGTCGAAGGCTCGGTCCAGTGGCTGCACGACGACTCCTGGCAGGGTCAGGTGAACGGCAAGCTCGGCTTCGCCGTCGAGAACTTTGCCCTCTATGGCCTCGCCGGTATCGGCGCGAACTCCGAGACCGAGGCCTACGTGCCCGTCGGCGTCGGCGCCGAGGTCAAGCTGACCGAGGACTTCTCGCTGAAGGCCGAATACCAGTACCAGTGGGACTTCGACGACGCCGGCGAAGATGCCCACGTCGCCAAGATCGGCTTCAACTGGCACTTCTGACAGTCGCTCCGACTGAAATTGGGAAGGCTCCGCTCGCGCGGAGCCTTCTTCGTCTCGAGCAGCCATGACGCGCGTGCATGGCTATAACTTGAATGCATAAATCAGATTTTGTTTTCCTTGAAACGACGGGTGCCGTGGGATAAGCCCGGGACACACTGCTTGTGTCGCTTTTGGGTCCCAAAATTGCCCCATCGGCCGCATGGCGCCGGCGCCTCCTGCTGGCCAGACCCGTAGGCAAAACAATGAACGAGTTGCTCAGCAACTACCTGCCGATCGTCATCTTCGTCGGCCTTTCTGCCGTTATCGGCCTGGCCCTCATGGTCGCTCCTTTCCTCGTCGCCTACAAGAATCCCGATCCCGAGAAGGTGTCGGCTTACGAGTGCGGCTTCGATGCTTTCGACGACGCTCGCATGAAGTTTGATGCCCGGTTCTATCTGGTCGCCATCCTGTTCATCATCTTCGATCTCGAAGTGGCGTTCCTCTTTCCGTGGGCACTGGCCTTCAAGGATGTCGGCTGGTTCGGCTTCTGGTCGATGATGATCTTCCTGGGCGTGCTGACCGTCGGCTTCATCTACGAATGGAAGAAAGGCGCCCTCGAATGGGATTGACCGCTGATGGGGGCACCCTGATCGCTCCAGCGCCCCGGGGCGTCCTCGACCCTGCGACCGGCAGGCCGATCGGCGCCAACGATCCGTTTTTCACCGAGATCAACAACGAGCTGGCCGACAAGGGCTTCCTCGTGACCTCGACGGACGAGCTCATCAACTGGGCCCGCACCGGCTCGCTGATGTGGATGACATTTGGTCTCGCCTGCTGCGCCGTCGAGATGATCCAGATGTCGATGCCGCGCTACGACGTCGAACGCTTCGGCCTCGCTCCGCGCGCTTCGCCGCGGCAGTCGGACGTCATGATCGTCGCCGGCACGCTGACCAACAAGATGGCGCCGGCGCTCCGCAAGGTCTACGACCAGATGCCCGAGCCGCGCTACGTGGTGTCGATGGGCAGTTGCGCCAATGGCGGCGGCTACTACCACTACTCGTATTCCGTGGTGCGCGGCTGCGACCGGGTTGTTCCGGTCGATGTCTACGTTCCCGGCTGTCCGCCGACGGCCGAGGCACTGCTCTACGGCCTGCTCATGCTGCAGAAGAAAATTCGCCGCACCGGCACGATTGAACGCTAGGACGACCCGGCAAATGGCAGACGCTGCCGATACATCACCGCTCGCGGCGCTCGCTGAACGCGCGCGCAATCAGCTGGGCGAAGCTATTGTCGACCACGGGTTCGCCTATGGAGAGCTGACCATCGTTGCGGCGCGCAGCGCTATCGTCGACGTGATCACTTTCCTGCACGACCACGAGGGCTTCATTTCGATCGTCGACATTGCGGGCGTCGATTACCCCGAGCGCGAAGAGCGCTTCGAGGTTGTCTATCACCTGCTGAGCCCCAGGCAGAATCTGCGGGTCCGCGTGAAGCTGTCGACCGACGAGAACGAGCCGGTCCAGTCGCTGACCGGCCTGTTCCCTGGCGCCGTCTGGTACGAACGCGAAGCTTACGACCTCTACGGCATCCTGTTCTCGGGCAACCCGGACCTGCGCCGGATCCTCACCGACTATGGTTTCGACGGCTATCCGCTGCGCAAGGATTTCCCGACGACCGGCTACGTCGAAGTCCGATATGACGAGGAGCGCAAGCGCGTCGTCTACGAGCCGGTGAAACTCGCCCAGGAGTTCCGCCAGTTCGACTACCTGAGCCCGTGGGAAGGCACCGACTACGTGCTGCCCGGCGACGAGAAGGCCAAGCCATGAGCGTCGAAGCCGACGTCAGAAATTTCACAATCAATTTTGGCCCGCAGCATCCGGCGGCGCACGGCGTGCTTCGCCTCGTGCTCGAGCTCGATGGTGAAGTCGTCGAACGCGTCGATCCGCATATCGGCCTGCTGCACCGCGGCACCGAAAAGCTGATCGAGACCAAGACCTACCTGCAGGCTGTGCCCTACTTCGATCGCCTCGATTACGTGGCGCCGATGAATCAGGAGCACGCCTTCTGCCTCGCGGTAGAAAAGCTGCTCGGCATCACCGTGCCGTTCCGTGGCCAACTGATTCGCGTGTTGTTCTGCGAGATTGGTCGGCTGCTCAGCCACATTCTCAACACCACCACGCAGGCGCTCGACGTCGGCGCGCTCACCCCGCCGCTCTGGGGCTTCGACGAGCGCGAAAAGCTGATGATCTTTTACGAGCGCGCTTCGGGCAGCCGGATGCATGCGGCCTATTTCCGTCCCGGCGGCGTGCACCAGGATATCCCGCAGGCTCTGGTCGATGATATCGGCGCCTTCTGCGACCCGTTCCTCAAGGTCTGCGACGACCTCGAGAGCCTGATGACCGGCAACCGCATCTACATGCAGCGCAACGCCGACATTGGCGTCGTGTCGCTCGAGGACGCATGGAAGTGGGGCTTCTCGGGCGTCATGATCCGCGGCTCGGGTGCTGCCTGGGACCTCCGCAAGGCGCAGCCCTACGAATGCTACGATCAGCTCGAGTTCGATATCCCGATCGGCAAGAACGGCGACTGCTACGATCGCTACCTCGTTCGCATGGACGAAATGCGCCAGTCGATCCGCATCATGAAGCAGGTCGTCGAACTGCTGAGCTCGCCCGCCGGGCAGGGACCCGTGTCGTCCACCGACGGCAAGGTTGTGCCCCCGCATCGCGGTGAGATGAAGCAGTCGATGGAAGCGCTGATCCATCACTTCAAGCTCTACACCGAGGGCTTCAAGGTGCCCGCGGGCGAGGTCTACGTTGCAGTCGAGGCGCCCAAGGGTGAGTTCGGCGTCTATCTGGTGTCCGATGGCACCAACAAGCCGTACCGCTGCAAGATCAAGGCCCCGGGCTTTGCGCACCTCAGCGCCATGGATTTCCTCTGTCGCGGACACATGCTGGCCGACGTTTCGGCCATCCTGGGTTCGCTTGATATCGTTTTCGGTGAGGTCGATCGGTAAATGTCTGTCCGCCGCCTAGCCGCAGAGAACGTCCAGCCTGCCACCTTCGCCTTCACCGCGGAGAACCAGGCATGGGCCGAAAAGAAGATGGCCGAGTATCCGCCGGGCCGCCAGCAATCGGCCGTGATTCCAGTGCTGTTCCGCGCGCAGGAGCAGGATGGCTGGGTCACCCGTGCCAGCATCGAGTATGTCGCTCGGCTGCTAAGCATGCCCTACATCCGGGTGCTCGAAGTCGCGACCTTCTATACCCAGTTCCAGCTGAAGCCGGTCGGCACGTTGGCGCATGTGCAGGTCTGCGGCACGACGCCATGCATGCTGCGCGGTGCCGAAGACCTGCGGCACGTCTGCGAGCGTCGCATCAACCACAGCCCGTTCGAGACCAATGCCGATGGCACTCTGAGCTGGGAAGAAGTCGAGTGCGCCGGCGCCTGCGTCAATGCCCCGATGGTCACCATCGGTTCCGACACCTATGAAGACCTGACGCCAGAACGCCTCGACGCCATCATCGACCGGTTCGCCGCCGGCAAGGGCCACGAAGTGAAGCCCGGCCCGCAAGGCGTTGACCGCTTGAACGCCGCGGCCGAAGGCGGGGCGACCACGTTGCTCGAAGAGCCGACGACCGCGCGCACCTACAAGCCGTTCCCGCCGCCTCCGCCTCCGCCCGATGCGGCTCCGACCGCTGCTCCCGCCCCGGCGGCTGCTCCGAAGCCCGCTGAACCGGCCAAGGCCCAGGAGCCGACCACCCCCGGTCGCAAGAACGAGATTCCCGAGGAGTCTGCTCCCGGCCTGAAGGGGCCTCCCGGCTCCCCCAAGGTGTCCGAGGCCAAGGCCGATGCGGCACGGACCGAAGCCAGCGCCGCTGCGCACGCCGACGGCGAGCCGAACAAGGCCATGCGGGAGGACGCCACCGGCGCCGAGTCGCCAGCCGGCAAGATGGATGGCGGTGCAGCGACCGGCGGCAAGAAGACGCCGAAACAGCTGTTCGATGCCCAGGCGGGCGCGCGTGATGACCTGAAGCTCATCGCTGGCGTTGGCCCAGTGCTCGAGCGCAACATGAACGCTGTTGGCATCACCACCTGGGCGCAGGTTGCAAAGCTGACTCCCGAGCAGATTGCCGCCGTCGAAGGCGAACTCGGCTTCAAGGGCCGTGTTGCCCGAGACAGGTGGTTGGAACAGGCTGACGCCCTCGCTACCGGCGGCGTCGCCGAATATATCAAGCGCTTCGGCAAGGATCCCCGCTGATGCTCGCAGACCAGGACCGCATCTTCACAAACCTCTACGGCCAGCGCGACTGGGGCCTTGATGGCGCCCGCGCTCGCGGCGGTTGGCAGGATACGAAAAAGTTCATCGACAACGGTCGAGACTGGATCGTCAACGAGGTCAAGGGCTCCGGCCTGCGCGGCCGCGGCGGCGCCGGCTTCCCCACTGCGCTCAAATGGACCTTCATGCCGAAGGAGGGCGTCAATGACGGCCGCCCCAGCCAGCTGCTCGTCAACGCCGACGAGTCCGAGCCCGGCACCTGCAAGGACCGCGAGATCCTCCGGCACGATCCGCACCACCTGATCGAAGGCTGCCTGGTCGCCGGTCGCGCCATGGGCGCCCACATCGCCTATGTCTACATCCGTGGGGAATTCATCCGCGAGCGCCAAAACTTCGAGGCCGCTGTCCAGCAGGCCTACGATGCGAAGCTCATCGGCAAGAACAACGTCCACGGCTGGGACTTCGAGATCGTCGTCCATCACGGCGCCGGCGCCTACATCTGCGGCGAAGAAACCGCGCTGATGGAGTCGCTCGAGGGCAAGAAGGGCCAGCCGCGCCTCAAGCCGCCGTTCCCGGCCGCGATGGGCGTCTACGGCAACCCCACGACCGTCAACAACGTCGAGTCGATCGCAGTCGTGCCCGAAATCCTGCGCCGCGGCGGCGCCTGGTTCGCCGGCATCGGCCGCCCCAACAACACCGGCACCAAGCTGTTCATGGCCTCCGGCCACGTCAACAAGCCGGCCGTGTTCGAAGAAGCCCTCGGCTGCACGTTCGAAGAGCTGATCGAGAAGCATTGCGGTGGCATCCGCGGCGGCTGGGACAACCTGCTCGCCGTCATCCCCGGCGGCGCCTCGTGTCCAGTAGTGCGCGGCGAAGACATGCGCACCGCGATCATGGATTTCGACGGCCTGCGCGAGAAGAAGTCCTCGTTCGGCACCGGCGGCATGATCGTCATGGACAAGTCCACCGACATCATCAAGGCGATCTGGCGTATCCAGGCCTTCTTCAAGCACGAGAGCTGCGGTCAGTGCACGCCCTGCCGCGAAGGTACCGGCTGGATGATGCGCGTCATGGAACGCATGGTCGAAGGCCGCGCGCAGAAGCGCGAGATCGACATGCTGTTCGAAGTGACCAAGCAGATCGAAGGCCACACCATCTGCGCCCTGGGCGACGCGGCCGCATGGCCGGTCCAGGGCCTGATCCGAAACTTCCGCGACGTCATCGAGGCCCGCATCGACCAGTACACCTGGTCGTCGACCTCCGAAGGCGCCGTCCCCTCGATCGCGGCTGAGTAAGGCAAATGGCGAATATCAAAGTCGACGGCCAGCTTATCGAGGTCCCGGACTATTTCACGCTGATGCAGGCCGCCGAGGCCGCCGGCGCCGAGATTCCGCGCTTCTGCTACCACGAGCGCCTCAGCGTCGCCGGTAACTGCCGCATGTGCCTCGTCGAGGTGAAGGGCGGGCCGCCGAAGCCGCAGGCCTCCTGTGCCATGGGCGTCAAGGATCTGCGGCCCGGCCCGAATGGCGAGCCGCCCGAGATCTTCACCAATACCCCGATGGTCAAGAAGGCCCGTGAAGGGGTGATGGAGTTCCTGCTTATCAACCACCCGCTCGATTGCCCGATCTGCGATCAGGGCGGCGAGTGCGACCTGCAGGACCAGGCCATGGCCTATGGGGTGGACAAGAACCGCTACGCCGAAAACAAGCGCGCCGTCGAGGATAAGTATCTCGGGCCGCTGGTGAAGACGTCGATGAACCGCTGCATCCACTGCACGCGCTGCGTCCGCTTCACCACCGAGGTTGCCGGTATCGCCGAGATGGGCCTGCTGGGTCGCGGCGAGGATGCCGAGATCACGTCCTACCTCGAGCAGGCATTGTCGAGCGAACTCTCGGGCAACGTCATCGATCTGTGCCCGGTCGGCGCCCTGACCTCCAAGCCCTACGCCTTCCACGCCCGGCCGTGGGAGCTGACCAAGACCGAATCCATCGACGTCATGGACGCCGTCGGTTCGAACATCCGCGTCGACGCCCGTGGCCGCGAAGTGATGCGCATCCTGCCGCGCGTCAACGAGGCCATCAACGAGGAATGGATCTCCGACAAGACCCGGTTCATCTGGGACGGCCTGAAGTCGCAGCGCCTCGATCGCCCCTATGTCCGCCAGAACGGCAAGCTGAAGCCCGCGTCGTGGGAAGAGGCCTTTGCGGCGGTCGCCAGGGCCATCAAGGCGTCGGGCGGCGGCAACAAGGTCGGCGCCATCGCTGGCGACCTTGCCTCGGTCGAGGACATGTATGCGCTCAAGGCGCTGATGACCAATCTGGGCTCCGGCATGACCGATTGCCGCCCGCCGATGTCGGGCATCGATCCGTCCATGCCGCGCTCGGCCTACATCTTCAACCCGACCATCGCGGGCATCGAAGAGGCTGACGCCATCCTCATCGTCGGGTCGAACCCGCGCAAGGAAGCGGCGGTGCTCAATGCCCGAATCCGCAAGGCCTGGCGCGCCAAGGGCATCCCGATCGCCGTCATCAACGGCTCGCAGGACGCGCTGACCTACGAATACCAGTTGCTGGGCGCCGGCTTCGAAACGCTGGCCGACCTCGCCGCAGGCAAGGGCCACTTCGCTGAGACCTGGGCCAACGCCAAAAAGCCGCTGGTCATCGTCGGCGAAGGCGCCGTCTCGCATGGTGCTGCCTGGAACAAGCAGATCGGCCGCGATACCATCGCACTGGCCGCGAAACTCGCGACCGGCCCGAACGTCGCCGAAGGCTGGAACGGCTTCGCACTGCTGCACAACGCTGCGGCCCGCGTCGGCGGCATCGACATCGGCTTTGTCCCGCACGACGGCGGTGTCTGCTCGGCCGATCAGGTCAAGCTCGCCGGTGAAGCCAAGCTCGACGTGCTGTTCCTGCTCGGCGCCGATGAGTATGACACCACCGCGATGGGCAGGGCCTTCGTCGTCTATGTCGGCACCCACGGCGACAAGGGCGCTCATCGTGCTGATGTCATCCTGCCGGCCGCCGCCTATACCGAGAAGTCGGGCACCTACGTCAACACCGAGGGTCGCGTGCAACTCGCGCAGCGCGCCGCCTTTCCGCCGGGTGACGCCAAGGAAGACTGGGCGATTTTCCGTGCGTTGTCGGCCGTCCTCGGCCAGTCGCTGCCCTTCAATTCGCTCAGCCAGCTTCGCGCGAAGCTTTACGCCGAGTTCCCGCACCTTGCCCGTATCGACCAGATTGCGGCTGGTTCGGTTGACGACGTGAAGAAGCTTGCAAGCGCCACCATCAAGACCACCTCGGCGATGTACACCTCGCCGGTGGCCGATTTCTACCTCACCAACCCGATCGCCCGCGCGTCCGCGACGATGGGTGAATGCGCAGCGCTGCAGGCCGGTCTCCGGCAGGCGGCAGAGTAAGGTCCCGACATGGATTTCGTCGTCTCCGCGCTGGATTATCTGCTCGGCATCCCGATCTTCGGTTGGGGCTATCAGGTCGGTTTTGTCTACAAGGGACTGCTGTTCCTCGTCGGACTGCTGATCTTCACCGCTTACATCCTTCTCGCCGACCGTAAGGTGTGGGCGGCCGTGCAGGTGCGTCGTGGTCCCAACGTCGTCGGCCCCTTCGGCCTGCTGCAGTCCTTCGCCGATCTGTTGAAGTTCGTCTTCAAGGAGCCGGTGATCCCGGCCAGCGCCGACAAGGCCGTGTTCCTGCTGGCGCCGCTCGTCACCTCCATCCTCGCGCTCAGCGCCTGGGTGGTGATCCCGCTCGATGCCGGCTGGGCCCTCGCCAACATCAATGTCGGCGTACTCTACATCTTCGCCATCTCGTCGCTGGGCGTCTACGGCATCATCATGGCTGGCTGGGCGTCGAACTCGAAATACGCCTTCCTTGGCGCGCTCCGTTCCGCTGCGCAGATGGTGTCTTACGAAGTCTCCATCGGCCTCGTCATCATCACCGTTCTGCTCTGCGTCGGTTCACTGAACCTCACGCACATCGTGTTCGCGCAGCAGCAAGGTGGCATTGCCCACATGCTCGGCGTGCCGTGGCTCAGCTTCCTGAACTGGTTCTGGCTGCCGCTCTTCCCGATGTTCGTCATCTTCTTCATCTCGGCGCTCGCCGAGACGAACCGGCCGCCCTTCGACCTGCCCGAAGCCGAGTCTGAACTCGTCGCCGGCTTCATGGTCGAATACTCCTCGACGCCCTACCTGCTGTTCATGCTGGGCGAATACATCGCCATCCAGTTGATGTGCGCCATGATGACGATCCTCTTCCTCGGAGGCTGGAGCGCGCCGATCGACCTGCCGCCTTTCACCTGGATCCCGGGCTCGGTCTGGTTCGTGCTGAAGCTTTGCCTGGTGTTCTTCATGTTCGCCATGGTCAAGGCCTTCGTGCCGCGCTACCGCTACGACCAGCTGATGCGGATCGGCTGGAAGGTGTTCCTGCCTATTTCGCTCCTGATGGTGATCGCCGTTGCGTTCGTCCTCCAGCTCACCGGCTGGGGCTGGCACGGAGGTGCCGTCTGATGCGTTTCTTCCAGTTTCTCAATGGCCTGCTGCTGCGCGAGTTCGTAGGCGCTTTCTTCCTGTCGATGCGCTACTTCTTCGCGCCCAAGAAGACCATCAACTACCCCTTTGAGAAGGTGCCATATTCCCCGCGCTTCCGTGGCGAGCATGCGCTGCGCCGCTACCCGAACGGTGAAGAACGCTGCATCGCCTGCAAGCTCTGCGAAGCCATCTGCCCGGCGCAGGCCATCACCATCGAGGCCGGCCCGCGCCAGAACGACGGCACCCGCCGCACCATCCGCTACGACCTGGACATGGTGAAATGCATCTACTGCGGCTTCTGCCAGGAAGCCTGCCCGGTGGACGCCATCGTCGAGGGGCCGAACTTCGAATTCGCCACCGAAACCCGTGAAGAGCTCTACTTCTCCAAGGAGAAGCTGCTCGCCAACGGCGATCGCTGGGAGCGCGAGATCGCGGCAAATCTCGCCGCCGACGCGCCGTACCGGTGAGGACCCTGAGATGACGCTGCCGCTCTTTTTCTTCTACGTGTTCTCGGTCATCGCCGTTGCCTCGGCGCTGATGGTGATCGCGTCGCGCAATCCGGTGCACTCGGTGCTGTTCCTCATCCTCACCTTCGTGAACGCCTCCGGGCTGTTCATGCTGGCCGGGGCCGAGTTCCTCGCGCTGATCCTTATCGTCGTCTATGTCGGCGCGGTGGCGGTGCTGTTCCTGTTCGTCACCATGATGCTCGACGTCGATTTCGCCGAGATGCGGTCGGGCCTGCTGCAGTATGCGCCGATCGGCATCGTGGTGGGCGCCATCATCCTGCTCGAACTCCTGCTCGTCGCCGGCTCGTTTGCTCTCGCGCCGGAAGTCACAGCAATCGCCATGGTACCGGCGCCGGACGGCATCGAGAACACTCGCGCGCTCGGCCAGTTGCTCTACACGCGCTATGTCTTCCTGTTCCAGGGAGCCGGCGCCGTGCTGCTGGTCGCCATGATTGGCGCCATTGTGCTGACGCTGCGCCACAAAACCGGCGTCAAGCGCCAGGACGTTTTCCACCAGACTGGTCGTAGCCGCGCCGAAGGCGTCGAGCTCGTTAAGGTCAAGTCGGGGCAGGGGCTCTAAATGCTTGCAGCAACGGGCATCGGCCTCGGTCACTATCTCGCGGTCGCCGCGATCCTGTTCACCATCGGGGTGTTCGGGATCTTCCTCAACCGCAAGAACATCATCGTCATCCTGATGTCGGTCGAGCTGATCCTGCTCGCGGTGAACATCAACCTCGTGGCGTTCTCGGCCGAGCTTGGTGATCTCGCCGGCCAGGTCTTCGCGCTGATGATCCTGACCGTTGCCGCCGCCGAGGCGGCCATCGGCCTCGCCATCCTCGTCATCTTCTATCGCAACCGCGGCACCATTGCCGTGGAAGACGTCAATTCGCTGAAGGGCTGACCCGGTGATCCAGGCCATCGTATTCCTGCCGCTCGCCGGCGCCCTGATTGCCGGCCTGCTCGGCCGCATCATCGGGCATCGCACCAGCGAGTACATCACCACCGGGCTGCTGATCGTCTCGGCGCTGCTGAGCTGGGTCGTCTTCGCCGGCTACTGGTTCGCGCCGGAAACCGCCGAAGGGGCGGGCCATGCCGAGGCGACCAAGGTCTTTGTCCTGGAGTGGATCCACTCCGGCCCGCTGCAGCTCGACTGGGTGCTGCGCGTCGATACGCTCACCGCCGTGATGCTGGTCGTCGTCAACACCGTGTCGAGCCTCGTGCACATCTACTCGATCGGCTACATGGCCGAGGATCCGCACCGCTCGCGTTTTTTCGCCTACCTGTCGCTCTTCACCTTCGCCATGCTGATGCTGGTGACCGCCGACAACTTCCTGCAGATGTTCTTCGGCTGGGAAGGCGTCGGTCTCGCGTCCTACCTGCTCATCGGCTTCTGGTACAAGCGTCCCGCGGCAAGTGCCGCGGCGATGAAGGCTTTCATCGTCAACCGCGTCGGCGATTTCGGCTTCGCGCTCGGCATCTTCGCTGCCTGGGTCGTCCTCGGCCATCTCGATTTCGATGGCGCCTTCCACGCCGCCGAGGGCCTCAAGGACAACCTGCCGGTCATGAATTTCCTGTCCTGGCAGTTCGACGCCATGACGGTAGTCTGCCTGCTCCTCTTCATGGGCGCCATGGGCAAGTCGGCGCAGTTCCTGCTCCACACATGGCTCCCTGACGCCATGGAGGGGCCGACCCCGGTCTCCGCCCTCATTCACGCCGCCACCATGGTGACCGCCGGCGTCTTCATGGTCGCCCGCCTGTCGCCGCTGTTCGACCTGTCGGCCACCGCGATGATGGTGGTCATGGTGATCGGCGGCATCACCGCCTTCTTCGCCGCCACCGTCGGCCTCGTCCAGAACGACATCAAGCGCGTCATCGCCTACTCGACCTGTTCGCAGCTCGGCTACATGTTCGTGGCGCTGGGGGCGGGGGCCTACTCGGTCGGGGTGTTCCACCTGTTCACCCACGCCTTCTTCAAGGCCCTGCTGTTCCTCGGCGCCGGCTCGGTCATCCACGCGATGCACCACGAGCAGGACATGCGGAACATGGGCGGGCTCAAGGACAAGATACCCCTCACCTACTGGATGATGATCATCGGCACGCTGGCGCTCACCGGCGTCGGTATTCCAGGCACCCCGCTCGGCTTCGCCGGCTTCTTCTCCAAGGACGGCATCATCGAAGTCGCATACGCGGCAGGCGAATCCACCGGCTACATCATCTTCTGGGCCCTGGTCATCGCCGCGCTGTTCACCAGCTTCTACTCCTGGCGCCTGATCCACCTGACGTTCCACGGGAAGCCGCGCGACGCTGCACACTCGCACACTGCGCATCCCGATCCGGCGCATGCCGCCGCCGAGACGCACCACGAGCCGATCGACGACGACAACACCGATCATGCCCACGGCCACGGCCACCACGGCTCGGCCTACGACAATGCCCACGAGAGCCCGCCGGTCATGCTGGTCCCGCTCTTCGTACTGGCCATTGGCGCGGTGCTGGCCGGTGTCGTGTTCAACGATATGTTCTTCGGCCACACCGAGCACATCGAGCACTTCTTCGCCGGTTCGCTTGTCGTGCCCGCGGAGCTCCTCGACGCGGCCCACCACGTCCCGCTCTGGGTCAAGTGGTCGGCGACGGTCGCCATGCTGCTCGGCTTCGGTGCCGCCTGGTACATGTACATGGTCGATACGAAGGCGCCACAGCGCCTCGCCGAGCAGAACCCGGGCCTCTACAAGTTCCTGCTCAACAAGTGGTACTTCGACGAGCTCTACGACCGCATCTTCGTCCAGCCGTCGCTCTATGTCGGCAACGCGCTGTGGAAGGGCTTTGACGACTGGCTGGTCGATAAGACCATTACCGAGGGCCTCGGCGCTCGCGTCCGCGATGTGACCAACCGCGTGGTGAAGCTCCAGTCGGGCTATCTCTACCACTACGCCTTCGCCATGCTTATCGGTATCGCGGCGCTGCTCACCTGGGCCATCGCCGCCGGGGGTCTGCTCTGATGCTCCTCAGTGTCATCACGTTCCTGCCGGCACTCGGCGCCCTCGTACTTCTCTTCATCACGGGCAAGGGCGAAGCCGTCGACAACCTGTCGCGCTGGATCGCGCTGGGCTTCACGGTCGCCACGGCGGCCCTGAGCCTCTGGCTCTGGTACCTCTTCGATCCGACGACCACGGCCTTCCAGTTCGTCGAGAACATTCCGTTCAGCGACTCCATCGGCTACCGCATGGGCGTCGACGGCATCTCGGTGCTGTTCATTCCGCTCACCGCCGTGCTGATGCCGGCCGTCGTGCTCACCAGCTGGGGCTCGATCACCAAGCGGGTGAAGGAATACCTCATCGTATTCCTCATCCTTGAGACCTTCATGATCGGCGCCTTCGCGACGCTCGATCTCGCCATCTTCTACGTGTTCTTCGAGGGCACGCTGATCCCGATGTTCCTGATCATCGGTATCTGGGGCGGGGCGCGGCGCATCCAGGCGACCTACAAGTTTTTCTTCTACAGCTTCACCGGCACCGTGCTGATGCTGCTGGCCATCATGTACATGTACTGGCAGGCCGGCACGCTCGATATCCGCGTCCTGCTCGACTTCAAGTTCCCGCCCGAGGTCCAGACCTGGCTCTGGATCGGCTTCTTCGCCTCCTTCGCCGTGAAGATGCCGATGTGGCCGTTCCACCGCTGGCTGCCCGAGGCGCACGTCGAGGCGCCCACCGGCGGCTCGGTGATCCTGGCGGCCATCCTGCTGAAGATGGGCGGCTACGGCTTCATCCGCTTCTCGATCTCGATGTTCCCCGATGCATCGCACCAGTTCTCGACGTTCGTCTTCGTCCTGTCGATCGCGGCCATCATCATCACCTCGCTGATCGCGCTGGTGCAGACCGACATCAAGAAGCTGATCGCCTACTCGTCCGTGGCCCACATGGGCTTCGTCACCATGGGCATCTTCACCGGCAACATCTACGGTATCCACGGCGCCATCTTTCAGATGATCTCCCACGGTGTCGTCTCCGCCGCGCTCTTCCTCTGCGTCGGCGTCGTCTACGACCGCATGCACACCCGCGAGATCGACGCCTATGGCGGCTTCGTCGAGCGGATGCCGCGCTACGCCTTCGCCTTCATGGTGTTCACCATGGCCAATGTCGGCCTGCCGGGCACCTCGGGGTTCATCGGCGAGTTCCTCACCATGTTCGCGGTGTTCCAGGTCAACACTTGGGTGGCGTTCTTCGCCGCCTTCGGCGTCATCCTGTCGGCGGGCTACGCATTGTGGCTCTACCGCCGGGTAATCTTCGGCGCGCTGACCAAGGAATCGCTGAAGGGCATCCTCGATCTTGATGCGCGCGAGGCCGTGGTGCTGGTCCCGTTGGTGATCCTCACCATTCTCTTCGGTTTCTATCCCGCGCCCATCCTCGATGCGACCGCCGCATCGGTGAACCTCGTCGCGCAAAACTTCGCCAACGCCATCGGCGCCGCTTCCGAAGCGGCCGTCGCGGCTGCCGGCCACTAGGAGACGGGCATGCAGTCCGCAATCACGAGCTCCGATATCACGAGCTTTGCCTCGCTCGCTCCGGCCTATCCCGAGTTGCTGCTGGCAGTCGGCACGGTGGTGCTGCTGCTGATCGCATTGTTCTGGAAGAGCCATCGGTCCGGCGTCATCGCCGGTGTCGCCATCGTGCTGCTCATCGCCACGTTCGCCTTGCTGGTTATGCAGCCGGGCGATGCGGTGCTGTTCAACGGCGTGTTCATAGTCGATGGCTTCGCGCGCTACATGAAGGCGCTTGTCCTCGGCGGCGCTGCCTTCATCCTGCTCATCTCGCTCTCGAGCGCCAGGGAGCACGGGCTCGACAAGTTCGAGTATTCCATCCTCATCCTGCTCGCCACGCTGGGCATGATGGTCATGGTCTCCGCCAACGACCTGATGAGCCTCTATGTCGGGCTCGAGCTGCAGTCTCTCGCCCTCTACGTCGTCGCCGCTATGAAGCGCGACGACAGCAAGGCCACGGAAGCCGGCCTCAAGTACTTCGTCCTCGGCGCCCTCTCGTCCGGCATGCTGCTTTACGGCGCTTCGCTGGTCTACGGCTTCACCGGTACGACCCAGATCGACCAGATCGTCAACGCCATCACCGCCGAGAACCGCTCGATCGGTCTGATCTTCGGCATGGTGTTCCTGCTGGCCGGCATAGCCTTCAAGATTTCGGCCGTGCCGTTCCACATGTGGACGCCCGACGTCTATGAGGGCGCGCCGACCCCGGTCACCGCCTTCTTCGCCGCCGCCCCGAAGGTCGCCGCCATGGCGCTCTTCGTGCGCGTCACCATGGTCAGCTTCGAAAGCGTCACGCGCGACTGGCAGCAGATCGTCATCTTCCTGTCGATCGCCTCGATGGGCCTCGCTGCCTTCGCCGCCATCGGCCAGAACAACCTGAAACGCCTGATGGCCTACTCGTCCATCGGCCATGTCGGCTTCGCTCTCGTCGGGCTTTCCGCCGGCACCATCACCGGTGCCGAAGGTGTCGCGGTCTACATGGCCATCTACGTGGCGATGACCGTCGGCGTCTTCGCCTGCCTGCTCTCCTTCAAGACCGCAGATGGCTCGCCGATCGAAACCATCGGTGAGCTTGCCGGCCTCAGCCGCAAACGCCCGTTCGTCGCCGCCATCTTCGCCATCCTCATGTTCTCTCTCATCGGCCTGCCGCCACTCGCCGGCTTCTTCGCCAAATGGCAGGTGTTCCTCGCCGCTATCGAGCAGGGCCTTTTCGTGCTGGCGGTGATCGGTGTCCTCGCCTCTGCGGTAAGCGCCTTCTACTATCTGCGAATCGTCAAGGTGATGTACTTCGACGAGCCGACCCATGAGTTCGCGGCAGTCCCGGCCGAACTTGGCGCCGTAATGGCCGGCGTCGGCTTCGTCGTCGTCACGTACTTCGTCACCGTCGGCGCACCGCTGACCGCTGCGGCCGCGCTCGCCGCCGGAAGCCTCTAGTGCCCGGCTTCTGGCTCGGACCAAGGGCGGCCACGCGGGGCTATCGGCTCCACGCTTACGACAGCATCGGCTCGACCAGCACCGAGGCCGCTCGCGCTGCTAATTCCGGCGATGCGGGCGACGTCTGGTTCTGCGCGCTGCAGCAGACCGAGGGCAGGGGGCGCCGCGGGCGTGCCTGGGAGACAGTCCACGGCAACCTCGCTGCCAGCCTGCTGGTCGTGCCCAACTGCGACCATTCCATTTCTGCCACGCTCGGCTTCGTCGCCGGCGTCGCCATGAACCGGGCACTCCGCCAGCTCGTTCCCGATGCCATCGTCACGCAGGGCATCGATGGTGCTGCAGGCCGGAATGGCTCCCGCATCGCGCTGAAGTGGCCCAACGACGTTCTCGCCGATGGCGCCAAGCTGTCGGGCATCCTGTTGGAAGCCCAGAAGCGTCCCAACGGCAGCCTGGCCGTTGTCATCGGCATGGGCGTGAATATCGTTGCCGCGCCCGAGGGGCTGCCTTATCCGGCCACTTCGCTGCGTGCCCTAGGCTACGACATCACGGCCGAGACCGTATTTGCCGCATTGTCCGATGCATGGGTCGACACTATCGAGGTGTGGGACTCTGGCCGCGGCATTCCCGATATTCTGTCGCTTTGGCGCGAGGCGGCTGCGGGCATCGGTGCTGAAGTTGCAGTGCAGCGCGACGGGGAAGTGGTCCGCGGCATATTTGAAACCATAGACGAGGCGGGGAGACTAATTGTCCGCGCCAACGACAATCGGCGTATTGCCATCACCGCGGGCGATGTCCATTTCGGTGCCACCGCGAGCGTAAGGAACTGATGATGGCAAATGCACGAGCCGACGAACTGGTCTTCGTGCCGCTTGGCGGCGTTGGCGAGATCGGCATGAACATGGCGGCTTACGGCTTTGGTCCGCCGCGGGCTCGCAAGTGGATCGTCGTCGATTGCGGCGTCACCTTCGGTGGCCCCAACGAGCCAGGTGTCGAGCTGATCCTGCCCGATCCGGCCTTCCTCGAAGAAAATGCTGACGACATCCTCGGCCTCGTCCTCACCCATTCCCACGAAGACCACTACGGCGCCGTGCTGGATCTCTGGCCAGCATTCGACCTGCCGGTCTACGCGACCGCCTTCACCGCGGCGATGCTGAGTGCCAAGCGCGCCACCGAGTCGATCGTCGAGAACGTCAAGATCAAGCAGATGTGGGTCGGCAAGCCGTTCCAGCTTGGCCCCTTCACCATCGAGCCGATCAACGTCGCCCATTCCATCCCCGAAAGCTGCGCGCTGCTGATCACCACTCCCGCCGGCCGTGCGCTGCACACCGGCGACTGGAAGCTCGATCCGCACCCCGTTGGCGGTCCGCCCACCAATGTCGAGCGCTTCGCCGAAATCGGCAACGACCGGTCGAGTCCGCTGGCCCTGATCTGCGACTCCACCAACGCCATGAAGGAGGGTACCAGCCCTTCGGAAGCTGAAGTGTCGGTCGGGCTCGACACGCTCATCGCCTCCGCCCCGCACCGCGTTGCCGTCACCACCTTTGCCTCCAACGTCGGCCGTGTCATCGCCGTTGCCCGCGCCGCACAGAAGGCCGGACGCCGGGTGGTAATGTCGGGCAGGGCGCTGCATCGCATCACCGGCATCGCGCGCGAACTCGGCCTGATGGAAGGCATCGAGCCGTTTCTCGACCAGAACGAGTACAAATCCCTGCCGCGGTCCAAGGTCGTGCTGCTCTGCACCGGCAGCCAGGGCGAATCGCGGGCCGCCATCGCCCGCATTGCTCGCGAAGAGCATCCCGAGATTGCGCTCAACGCCGGTGACCGCGTCATCTTCTCGTCCTGGGCCATTCCCGGTAACGAGCGTGAAGTCATCGACATCCAGAACCTGCTGATCGATCGCGGCGTCGACGTCGTCACCCGCGATCACGCGATGGTTCACACCTCCGGCCATCCGCGGCGCGGCGAACTCCGCCGGCTTTACGAGCTGTTGAAGCCTGGCGTCCTTGTGCCGGTCCACGGCGAGGCGGCTCACCTCGAGGCCCACGCCAAGCTTGGCCTCGAGCAAGGCATCGAAACCGTTGTACATGCCCGCAACGGCGACATGGTGCGCCTCTTCCCCGAGACCACCCACTTCCCTGGCGAAGTACGGGTCGGCGAGCTCTATCTCGATGGCAACATCCTCTGCACCCCCGAGGAATCGGGGGTAAAGGGCCGTCGCCGCCTGTCTGTCGGCGGGCACATCGTCGTCAGCCTCTGCGTCAACTCAGGCGGCCAGATCGTCGCCGGCCCGGAGCTGGTGATGGAGGGCCTTCCGGACGTGGATGACGATGAAGAGTCGCTCGGCGACGTAGTGAAGCGTTCGGTGGCCGGCACGCTGAAATCCATTCCGCCCAAGCGCCGTTCCGACCCCGAGCTGGTTCACACCGCGCTCAGCCGCGCCATCCGATCCGAAGTCGGGTCGTACTGGGGCCGCAAACCCAACGTATCGGTGTTCGTCCACCGGATTTGATCAGTCTGTTCGGAAGCATCATGCAAATCACCACCTTCCTCGCAATTTACTTCGTCGTCTGGTGGATGTGCCTGTTCCTCGTCCTGCCCTTCGGCGTCCGCAATCAGGTCGACGAGGGCAGCCGCATCCAGGGTACGGAGCCCGGGGCCCCAGCGCTCTTTCGCTTCGCGCCCAAGCTGATCTGGACCACCCTCCTGTCGGTACCGCTGACCGCTGCGTTGATGTGGTTGCTGAGTTCCGAATGGCTGATCCGGTACTGGAGCTGACGCTCGGCAGGCCATGACGGTTCGTCTGATCGCCTTCGCCACTCGCGAGTTCTTCCGCTCAGCTGCCGAGCTCGAGCAGAGCGCAACCCGCTTCGGGGTGCCGACCACCATCTACACGCCAGCCTCGCCGGACATGCTCGCGTTCGCGCGGGCCTACCCCGAAATTGCCCGGCTGCCGCGCGGCGCCGGTTACTGGCTCTGGAAGCCGTGGCTGATCCGGCACGCCCTCGCCACCTCGGCAGAGGGCGACGTCATCATCTATGCCGACGCCGGCAGTTGCCTTGTCTCCGACCCGGCGCCGCTTGTTGCCCTGACCGACGTGCAGCCCATCGTGGTGTTCGGCCACCGCAGGGCCAGCGAGCCTGAGGCAATGATGCGCCGCTGGACCAAGCGTGACTGCTTCGTGCTCCTCGACGCCGACACCGAGACATTCTGGAACGCCCGGTGCTGCACGGCGGGCTTCCAAGTTTATCGCAATGGTCCCGAGGCAAGGAGTTTCGTCAACGAGTGGCTGACCGCTTGCGCCGATCCGCGCGTCCTCACCGATGCTCCCAACGTCATGGGCCGGAATAACCTGCCGGAGTTTATCGACCACCGCCACGACCAGTCGGTGCTGACCATTCTCGCGCTGAAGCACGGCCTGCCCGAGTACCCCGATCCCAGCCAGTACGGCGTCCCGCACACCGGCGCCGCATTCGGCCAGGTCATCGACGCCCACCGCCGCCGGCATCTTCCGTTGCCGGCCAGAATCTGGCGCGGCATACGGCGCCGCTTGCGCCTCACCTGACCGGCAGTCCGGGGCCTTGTGGGGCGGTGGGTTCGACAAAGAGCGGGCAGGGGGTAACGTGAGACGCTCGGCCGTGACGCAGTAACGCAGGGCGGACGCTCCGACGGCAGTGGCCGAAAAACCCGTGACGCCAGAAGACCTTGTCATCGATCATTCATGTTCAAATGAAAAAAGCAGGGCCAAGGCCCTGCTTTGTAAGTTTTTCGACAATTACACTGGTCTTAGGCACACGTAAGTGGCAGCCAGCGCTCCTCCCTTGACGTTGTCGACGTCCGGCAACTTTGCGGTTGCCTGTGTTCTTATGGACACGTACCCTACTTAAGGAATTCCGACCTGCCAAGCGGATTCTGCATGGCAGTTCCAGCATTTTTACATGGCCGCCGCCGTTGACTCCCACTGTTCAACAATCCGCCTAAATCCATTGCACCGCCTCGCATTTGCCCAAGAATCGCGCTCCCTTGGCGTGCGTTTAGCCGCTCCACTTTCCGCGGCATTGCGCTATAGGGTTGCCCATCGAATCCGGCGCGTACTTCCGAGGAGGGTCCTTTGCGTCTCAGCCGTTACTTCCTGCCCACGCTGCGCGAGACGCCGAAGGAAGCCGAGATCGTCTCGCACCAGCTGATGCTGCGTGCCGGAATGATCAAGCAGCAGGCCGCCGGCAGCTATTCGTGGCTGCCGCTCGGCTTCAAGGTGCTGAACAAGGTGGTCCGCATCGTCGAGGAGGAGCAGAATCGCTCTGGCGCCGTCCAGCTCCTGATGCCGACTGTGCAGTCGGCCGACCTGTGGCGCGAATCCGGTCGCTACGACGCATACGGCAAGGAGATGCTGCGCCTCCAGGATCGGCACGAGCGCGACATGCTGTTCGGGCCGACCAACGAAGAGATGATCACCGACATCTTCCGCACCTACGTGCGCTCGTACAAGGACCTGCCGCTGAACCTCTACCACATCCAGTGGAAGTTCCGGGACGAGGTGCGCCCGCGCTTCGGCACCATGCGCAGCCGCGAATTCCTGATGAAGGACGCCTACTCGTTCGACCTTGATGAGGCTGGCGCCGTGAAGGCGTTCCAGCGCATGTTCGTCGCCTACCTTCGCACTTTCTACCGCATGGGCCTCACCGGCATTCCGATGCGCGCCGACACCGGCCCAATCGGCGGTGACCTGAGCTACGAGTTCCACGTCCTCGCCGAAACGGGCGAGAGCGCGGTGTTCCTCGACTCCGACCTGCTCGACAAGCCCATCCCTTCCGTCGACACCGATTTTCGTGGCGACCTCTCGGGCATCTTCAAGGACTGGACGTCGCTCTTCGCGGCGACTGACGAGATGACGGACGAGGCCACCTTCCGAGCCTCCGTCTCCGGCAACAAGCAGCTCGCCGCACGGGGCATCGAAGTCGGGCACATCTTCTATTTCGGCACCAAGTATTCCGAACCGATGGGCGCCAAGGTCACCGGCCCCGACGGCAAGGACATTACCGTGCACATGGGCAGCTACGGCATCGGCCCGACGCGCCTCGTGCCCGCCATCATCGAGGCGAGCCATGACGAGAACGGCATCATCTGGCCGGTCTCGGTCGCGCCGTTCGAAGCTGTGGTCATCAACCTCAAGGTCGGTGACGCAGCGAGCGACAAGGCCGCCGAGGGCATCTACGACGATCTCATGCGCGAAGGCATCGACGCGCTTTACGACGACCGCGATATGGCCGCCGGCGGCAAGTTCGCCAATGCAGACCTCATCGGCATTCCTTATCACCTGATCGTCGGCCCGCGCGGCCTCAAGGACGGCACCGTCGAACTCAAGCACCGCAAGTCCGGCGAGCGCGAGACGCTCAGCCTCGAGGCTGCGGTGGGGCGCCTCAAGGCACTGATCGTGCCGCAACGGCGGGACACCGTTTGACCGACGCGCCGGCGCAGTTGCGGCCGCCAGGCCCGTTCTCGCGCTTCGAATTCCTCGTGGCGGGCCGCTATCTGCGCGCCCGCCGCAAGGAACGCTTCGTCTCCGTCATCGCCATGCTGACCCTGGTTGGCGTGGCGCTGGGCGTCGCCACCCTCATCACCGTAATGTCGGTGATGAACGGCTTCCGCACCGAACTGCTCGGCAAGATCCTCGGCCTCAACGGCCATTTTGTCGTCGAGAACGTGCAGGGGCCGTTCACCGACTATGAGGACGTCGTCCGCCGCCTCGAAGGCGTCCCGGGCGTCACCTTCGCCATCCCCTATGTCGAGGGGCAGGCACTTGCCTCCGGCAATACCGATTCGACCGGCGTAGTCGTCCGCGGCATCGACGAGGCCTCGCTGAGGAAACTCACCTTGCTCGATGGTTCCGCCGCGCTTGGCGGCTGGGACCAGTGGAACGCGGGGCAGGGCATCGCGATAGGATATCGGCTTGCTGATCGCCTTGGCGTCGCCCTCACCGATCCAGTCACTGTGGTGAACCCGGACGGCACCATGACTCCGTTCGGCAAGACCGCCGCCATGCGCTCCTACCCGATCAATGTGATCTTTGATCTGGGCATGCCCGAGCAGGACAATTTCTACATCTACATGCCGATGCAGGCGGCGCAGGTCTACTTCAAGCAGTTCACCGACCAGTTGAAGGCTGGTGCCCAGATGCCCGGTGTGATGGCCACCGACGAAGAGATCGATGCCGCCTACGAGCGCATCTATTCCGCGTCCGGCGTGGAGGTGTTCGTCGACAATCCCGACAACATCGCGGGGATGAAGCAGCAACTCGAGGCGGCGCTCGATCGTCCTTTCGCGATCACCGACTGGCAGCAGCGCAACGCTACCTTTTTCTCCGCCCTGCAGGTCGAGCGCGTCGTGATGTTCGTCATCCTGTCGCTGATCATCCTTGTCGCCGCATTCAACATCATCGCCAGCCTCGTCATGCTGGTGAAGGACAAAGGACCGGACATCGCCGTGCTCCGCACCATGGGCGCGACGCGCGGCGCGATCCTTCGCATCTTCGCCATGACCGGCTTTGCTATCGGCTTCTCCGGCACGGTGCTCGGCCTCATCCTGGGCCTGCTCGTCGCGACAAATGCCGAAGTGCTGCGCTCGGGACTCTCCAGCCTGCTGTCGATACCGATCTTTCCGCCTGAGCTGTTCATGATGAACTCGCTCCCCTCGCGCATCGACCAGGGTGAAGTGATCCTCGTTGTCGCCCTGTCGCTCGGCCTCACATTCCTCGCGACCCTCTATCCCGCGTGGCGCGCTGCCCGTCTTGATCCGGTGGAGGGCCTCAACCAGTGACCGACATCGCTCCGCAGCCGGCCGGCGATCCCGGTCCTTTCTCGCGCTTCGAGTTCATGGTGGCCTGGCGCTACCTGCTGGCCCGCCGCGCCGACCGCTTCGTTTCGGTCATCGCCAGCCTGACCCTGACCGGCATTGCGCTAGGCGTCGCCGCGCTGATCGTCGTCACCTCGGTGATGAACGGCTTCAACGCCGAAATCGTCAACAAGCTGCTCGGCCTCAACGGCCACTTCTCCGCCTATCCGATCGAGTCCCGCTTCACCGACTACGACCAGTCCGCCGCCGACCTTGAGCAGGTCGATGGCGTGGTCGCGGCGATCCCGTTCGTCGAAGGCCAGGCGCTCGCTTCCGGGGCCCGCAGTTCCTATACCGGCGTCATCGCTCGCGGCCTGACGCACGCCTCCATCGACAAGCTGAAGTTCCTGCGCGATGGCGCCATCCTCGGCTTCTGGGACAATTGGGACACCGGCGAAGGCGTCGCCATCGGCCGCCGCCTCGCCGAAAAGCTCAAGCTGAACGTCGGCGATCCGCTGACCCTGCTCAGCCCCAACGGTCAGGAGACCTCGGCGGGCCGAACCTCCCGTACCAGGTCCTACAACGTCGCGGTGATCTTCGATCTCGGCATGACCGAGTTCGATAGCTTCTACCTCTATATGCCGCTGCAGCCCGCGCAGGATTATTTCAACATGTTCGACCGGGTGCTCAAACCCGGGGTCGAACCACCGGCTGCCGACGCTCCCGTCGAGGACCAGGAAGCCGCCTACGATCGCATCTACAAGGCCACCGCGGTCGAGATCTTCATCACCGACCCCAACAATATCGGTCCCATGCGGGTCAGGATCGGCAGCGAGATCGAGCGCCCGCTGGTGCTGTCCGATTGGCAGCAGCAGCACCAGAACTTCTTCGATGCGTTGCAGACCCAGGGCACCGTGATGTTCGTCATCCTGTCCTTCATCGTCCTCGTGGCCGCCTTCAACATCATCTCGTCGCTGATCATGCTGGTGAAGGACAAGGGCACCGATATCGCCGTGCTGCGCACCATGGGCGCCACCCGCGGCTCCATCATGCGGATATTCGGCATCGCCGGGGTCGGTATCGGGGTAGGGGGCACGCTGCTCGGCCTGGTGCTCGGCGTCCTGATCGCTACCAATGCCGAGACGATCCGGGCCTTCCTGTCGAACCTCCTCGGCATCACCATCTTCCCGCCCGAGGTGTTCTTCCTGTCGTCGCTCCCCAGCCGCACCAACGTCTCCGAAGTGGCGCTCATCGTCACCGTCGCGCTGGTGCTGAGCTTCCTCGCCACGCTCTATCCGGCCTGGCGCGCCGCCCAATACGATCCCGTCGAGGCCCTCCGCTATGAGTGACGTTCACCTGAGGCTGTCGAAGGTCCATCGCCACTACGGTGAGGGCGAGCGGCAGGTCCGCGTGCTCGAAGCCGCCGACCTCGAAGTGCGCGGCGGCGAGCTTGTCGCCATTGTTGCCCCATCCGGCGCCGGCAAGTCGACGCTGCTGCATCTCTCCGGCCTGCTCGAGCGTCCGCAGGGCGGCGAAGTCGAGATTACCGGGATCCCGACCAGCAAGCTGAATGAACGTGGCCGCACCCTGCTGCGCCGCAACACCATCGGCTACGTCTACCAGTTCCACCACCTGCTGCCGGAGTTCTCGGCGCTCGAGAACGTCGCCATGCCGCAACTCATCGCCGGCGTCGACAACGCAGCCGCCGAAAAACGCGCCCTGCACCTGCTCGACATCCTGGGCATCGCGCCCCGCGCGCAGCACCGGCCAGCGGAGCTCTCCGGCGGCGAGCAACAGCGCGTCGCCATCGCCCGCGCCGCCGCCAACCATCCCCGCATCATCCTCGCTGACGAGCCCACCGGCAACCTCGACCCGGCCACCAGCGAAGTGGTCTTCGAGGCCCTCGCCGGTCTGATCCGGGAGGAAGGTGCCGCCGCCCTCATCGCCACCCACAATTTCGACCTCGCCCGCCGCGCCAACCGCATCGTCACCCTGCGCAACGGCCTCATCGAAACCACCACGGTCTAGTGCAACGAGGTCGCCGGAGGTCCTCCACCGCGAAGCGGGGGGAGAACGACCACGCGAAGCGTGGAGGGGACGGCAACGCTCACCAACGCCAGCCACCCGCCTTGACAGTTTCCCCATCACAGTGAAGGTAAAGCACTGAAATGTCAGTTCCGGCTTGGGGCAATCCGCCGGCCTGAGGTACGTACACAAGTCTCGCGGCCGAACGAGCCGCACAAGGGAGGAACACCATGCGCACCATCAACGGGCCGGCCATTTTCCTGGCCCAGTTCGCCGGCGACAAGGCGCCGTTCGATACGCTCGACAACATCTGCAAATGGGCCGCCGACCTCGGCTACAAGGGCGTGCAGATCCCGACCTGGGTGACGCATTTCGTCGATGTCGAGAAGGCCGCCTCGTCCAAGGCCTACGCCGACGACCTGAACGCCACTGTTGAAAAGCACGGGCTGCAGATCACTGAACTAGCGAGCCATATCATCGGCCAGCTCGTCGCTGTCCATCCCGCTTACGACACGCTGTCCGACGGCTTCGCTATCCCCGAAGTCCGTGGCAACCCGCAAGCGCGCCAGGAATGGGCGGTGCAGCATCTCAAGTGGTCCGCAGCCGCCTCGAAGAATCTCGGCCTCACCGCGCATGCCACGTTCTCGGGCGCGCTGGCCTGGCCCTACCTCTATCCGTTCCCGCAGCGCCCGGTCGGCCTCGTCGAGGAAGCCTTCGATGAACTGGCCCGCCGCTGGACCCCGATCCTCGACGAGTTCGATCGCCACGGCATCGATCTCTGCTACGAGATCCATCCGTCCGAGGACCTGTTCGATGGCGCGACCTACGAAATGTTCCTCGAGCGCGTGAACAACCACCCGCGCGCCAACCTGCTCTACGATCCCTCGCACTTCGTGCTGCAGCAGCTCGACTACCTGCAGTACATCGATTTCTACCACGAGCGGATCCGGATGTTCCACGTCAAGGACGCCGAGTTCAACCCGACCGGCAAGCAGGGCGTCTACTCGGGCTTCCAGTCCTGGGTGGACCGTGCCGGCCGCTTCCGCTCGCTCGGGGACGGCCAGGTGGATTTCGCCGGTATCTTCAGCAAGCTCTCGGCCTACGGCTTCGACGGCTGGGCCGTGCTCGAATGGGAATGCGCCATCAAGTCGGCCGAGCAGGGCGCAGCCGAAGGTGCGCCGTTCATCGACAGCCACATCAACCAGGAAACCGAGAAGGCTTTCGACGATTTCGCCGCCTCCGGCACCGACCGCGCCGCCAACCGCAAGATTCTCGGCCTGAGCTGAGGGAGATAGAACCATGGCAAACCGCATCCGCCTCGGCATGGTCGGCGGTGGCGCTGGCGCCTTCATCGGCGCCGTCCACCGCATCGCCGCGCGCATCGACGGGGACTACGACCTCGTCGCCGGCGCGCTCTCGTCAAACCCCGACAACGCCCGCCAGTCGGCCGCTGATCTCGGCATCGCCCCCGACCGTGCCTACACCTCGTACGAGGAAATGGCCCAGAAGGAAGCCGCCCGTCCGGACGGCATCGAGGCCGTGTCGATCGTCACACCGAACCATGTGCATTTCGGTCCGGCCAAAGCCTTCCTCGAGGCCGGCATTCACGTGATCTGCGACAAGCCGATCACCGCCTCCATCGCCGACGCCCGCGCCCTGGCGCAGGTGAAGCCGAAGAACGGTGCGAAGTTCCTGCTCACCCACAACTACACCGGCTACCCGCTCATCCGGCAGGCGCGCGACCTTGTGGCCTCCGGCGCGCTGGGCAAGATCCGCGTCGTCCAGGCCGAGTACCCGCAGGACTGGCTGACCAATGCCGCCGATCCGGGCAACAAGCAGGCCTCGTGGCGCACCGATCCGGCGCGCTCGGGCGCCGGTGGCGCCATCGGCGATATCGGCACCCACGCCTACAACCTCGCCCGCTTCGTCACCGGGCTGAAGACCGAGGCTGTCTCCGCCGACCTGCAGAGCTTCGTCCCCGGCCGGCAGCTCGACGACAACGTCCACATCCTGCTCCGCTTCGAAGGCGGCGCGCGTGGCATGCTGTGGGCGAGCCAGGTGGCGGTCGGCAGCGAGAACGGCCTGCAACTGCGCGTCTACGGCGAAAAGGCCGGCCTCGAGTGGCGGCAGGATAACCCCAACTACATGTGGTTCACCGAGTTCGGCAAACCCAAGCAGTTGCTGACCCGCGGCGGTGCAATCTCGGCACCGCCCGCCGCCTCGATGAATGTCCGTATCCCCTCGGGCCACCCCGAGGGCTACCTCGAAGCCTTCGCGACGCTCTATCACCAGTTCGCCGAGGTTATCCGCGGCAAGGGCCAGGACTTCGAACCGCTGTTGCCCTCGCTCGCCGACGGCGTCGAAGGCATGGAGTTCATCATGGCCTCTGTCGCCTCATCCAAGGCCGACGGCAAGTGGACGAAGTTCAGCGAGGTCTGACCGATCGCGGGTCGGGGGCAATCATCGGCTTCGCTGCCGGTAGGTCTCCGACCCGCTCCACGGTGTAGCCCGCCTGCTTGAGCAACTCAGGTACGCCGCCGTCGCCGACGAGATGACCGGCGCCGACGATCACCATGGCGTTGTCGTTGTTCGCCAGCAGCGCTTCGAGTTCATCGATCCAGCGCTCGTTGCGGCGGGTGATCAGCAGGTCGTACCGCGCGTCACCGCCGCCCAGTTCCTCGCGATTCAGAAAATCGAGCGCACCCACGTCGCCGCTGGCCCAGACGTCGGTAAGCTGCTCGATCAGCTCCCGGCCGTCCACCATCGATAGCTGTTCAGCAGTCGACACCAGGTTGGCGATCTGGTCCGCCTCGTCCACCGAGGCAAAAAAGCCCATCTGCTCTTCCGCCGATTCCAGTCCGCGCTTGCGCTCGGCCGGCACCTCGGCATCGACCTGCAGCTCAACCCCGGCCTTGGCGTCCTGCACGGTGCCCCCGCTGAGCAACAACTCGGCCATCCACGGCTGCATTGAGTCGAAGGCCAGGGGATCGAGCCCCGCGGTGGCGATCGCACGGCGCACCGTTTCCGCCTGATCACCAGTCAGCAGGTCCCACAGCGTCCGGCCGTCGCGCAGCCTGCCCTCCACCAGCGTCATCCGGCCGATCGTGGCGTAAGCCGCCTCGTCGAACACCATCTCGAAGTACACAAGGTCAGCCTCTGCGAGCGCGCGGTCAAACTCCGGCGTTCGCCAGTCCACATCGCGAACGAACATGTGGATCGAGCCGAACAGGTGGATCGAACTGTCGGCATCGGAAACTCGCCACATCGCCGGTGCGGCGTGCGCGGGCAGGGCGAGGCAGAACAGGAGCGGCAAACCCATGAAGGCACGGCGTAGCGCTGCCTTCATGGTTTCATCTCCGCTCAGTGAGTCCAGGGGGTCTTCCGGTCGGCACGGAAATTGTCGGAGTATACGGTGCGCTTCGGTGTCGACCGATGCTCGGGCAGCACCTGGTACGGAATGCCATGCTTTTCGGCGTATCCTGTTGCTTCTTCGAGCGTGTCGAAAGTCAGCCGTATCTGCGTCCGCGTGTCGGAACTGGACGTATAGCCCATCAGCGGTTCGATCTCGCGGGCGGTTGCCGGCTCGTGCACCAGCACCCAGTCCTTGGACTTGCCGCTACCCGACTGCATCGCATTGGGAGCAGGGCGGAAGATACGAGCCGTCATGGGATGCTTTCAGGTTGAGTCAGCGGGCGCGTCCCGCAGGCAGCAGTGCTTCTTCAATCCCTCAACGGCGCCCGAAAATCAAGGCTGGAGAGGCGATGCAGGGATATCTGCAGCACCCCCGCTGCATTATCTCAAGCGCCCGATTGACGATGCGGCCCGATGGTGTTGCTTGCTTCGTGTCAACGCTGAGAGCCCGACCCATGTCCATCCTGACGATCACCGACGCCGAACGCCTGGAGCGCCTCACCCGCCTGCGCACCGGCCTTGCGGAGCGTGGCCTTGCCGGCCTGCTGCTCGGCTCCACCGAAAGCCTGCGCTACTTCACCGGCCTCGTCTGGGGCAGCAGCGAGCGCTTCTGCGGTGCACTGGTGACACCGACCGAGCTGGTCTACATCGCCCCGGGCTTTGAAAAGACGCGGGTTGAATGCCTGCCGCACCTGCCTGGCGAGGTCCGCGTCTGGGAAGAGGAACAGAGCAGCGCAGCTCTGGTCGCCTCCATGCTGCCAACGGGCGGCAAGCTGGCACTCGACGACGCCATGCCGCTCCTCTTCTATAACGCCCTGCGCCAGGTATTCGACGACTCCCGCCTGGTTGATGGCCGCCCGCTGATCTTCGACCTGCGCCGCCGCAAGTCAGCCAGCGAGATCGCCATCATCAAGCACGCCATGGACATCACCCTTGAGGTGCAGAAGCGCGCCCGCGACTACATCAAACCGGGCATCGCCGCCTCCGAGGTGGTGCGCTTCATCGACCACGAGCACCGCGCGCTCGGCGCCAGCACCTCCACCTTCTGCATCGTCTCGTTCGGCAAGGCGACGGCGCTGCCGCACGGCGCCGACGGCGAACAGCACTATGCGCCCGGCGACATCGTCCTCGTCGACACCGGCGCGCGAATCGATGGCTACCACTCCGACCTCACCCGCACGTATATGCTAGACGACCCGACCCCGGAGTTCATCCGCATCTGGCAGCTCGAGCGTGCGGCGCAGCAGGCCGTGTTCGATGCCGCCAGGCTGGGCGCTACCTGCGCCAGCCTCGATGATGCGGTGCGGGCGCTGCTTGGGCAGCATGGGCTCGGGCCGGATTACCGCCTGCCGGGACTACCGCATCGCGCCGGCCATGGCGTGGGGCTTGAAGGTCACGAGGAGCCCTACATTGTTCGCGGCAACATACTGCCGTTGGCCGAGGGGATGTGCTTTTCAAACGAGCCGATGATCGTGGTCGAGGATTTCGGAGTGCGGCTCGAGGATCACATCTACATGGCCGCCGACGGCGCGCACTGGTTCACGCGCCCAGCCGAAGACCCGACCGAGGTCTAATTCTCATCGAACGAAGGAAGGTGGTCGGGGCAGAGTGATTCGAACACTCGACCACCGGTTCCCAAAACCGGTGCTCTACCAGGCTGAGCTATACCCCGTACCGTGGGCACTCCGTACCCGCAGTCGCCACAAAGCGCAAGCGTCGCCCGCTGTCGCCGTGCAGTTGACGACAGCGCGCCGAACCAGCAAAGGGTCGTCATGCGCGATCTTGCCCGACCTTGGCCGCTGGGCCTCAGCCGCCGCACCGCCTGGATGTATGTTGCAGGCTTTGTCGCCGTGATCGCAATACTGCACCTGCTCGATCGTCCGCTGACAGTTTGGGCAACCGGACTGCCCGAGATGGCACGCAGCTTCTTCGCCTGGCTGACCCGGTGGGGAGAGTCCGACTGGATACTGGTGCCCTCCCTCGCCGCTGTCCTCATTGCCTGGCTGCTGTCGCTGCTCACCCGCGACCGGATTCGCGCGTGGTCACGGCAACTGCTCGTCGTGGCGGGCTTTATCTTTCTGGGAGTAGGCGTCCCGGGGCTCGTCTCGGCGATCCTGAAGCGCGTGATTGGCCGGGCGCGTCCGATGGAGTGGACGACCGAAGCGCCGCTCGCCTTTACGCCGTGGAACTGGAGTGCCTATACCTACCAGAGCTTCCCGTCCGGCCACTCGACTACGGCGTTCGCCTTCGCACTGACCATCGCGTTTCTCTGGCCGCGGAGCTTCTTGCCGATGCTGGGACTGGCGGCGCTGATCGCCGTCTCGCGCATCGTCACCGGTCAGCACTACATCACCGACATCACCGCCGGCGCGGTGCTCGGCACGCTGGGCGCCTTCGCCGTCCGGAACCTCTTTGTCAGCCGCGGCTGGCTGTTCAAGGCCTCGGGCACCGGCGATATCGTCCGAGGCCCGCTCGCGCCTACTCGTTAGTGCCGCGATAGCGCTCGAGCGCGGCCGCCATGTCTGCCTGCAGGTCGCCGATTTCCTCAAGGCCGACGTGGATGCGGAACATCTGGCCCTCCTCGCTCCATGGCACGGCGGTGCGGATGCTGGTCGGGTTGAACGGGATGCAGAGGCTCTCGTAACCGCCCCAGGAATAGCCCATCCCGAACAGCTCGAAGCCATTCACCATCGCCGCCACCGCGTTGCGCGTCCGCTTGCTCAGCCGGAAGGCAAACAGGCTGCCGGCACCGGTGAAGTCCCGTTTCCAGATGGCGTGGCCGGGGTCGCTCGGCAGGGCAGGGTGATAGACCTGCTCGACGCCCGGCTGCCCCTCCAGCCACTGCGCGAAGGCGAGGCTCTGCGCGCTGTGGTGCTTCATCCGCAGCCCTAGCGTGCGCATGCCGCGCAATGTCAGGTAAGCGTCGTCTGGCGAGGTCGCGACGCCCAAAATCCGGTGCGTGCGCTTCAGCTTCGGCCACAGCTTCTCGTTCGCCGAAACCGTGCCGACCATTGCGTCCGAGTGCCCGACAAGCATCTTGGTCGCGGCATGCAGCACCATGTCGGCGCCCAGCACGAGCGGGTTGTGGAACAGCGGCGAGGCCCACGAATTGTCGACGATGACCGTGATGTCGCGCTCCTGCGCGACCTTGGCGATCGCCCGCAGGTCCTGCATCTCGAAGGTCAGTGAGCCAGGGCTTTCGACGAAGATCGCCCTGGTCCTGTCGGTTATGAGCCCGGCAATCCCTGCGCCGACCTTCGGGGCGTAGAATCGAACGGAGACCCCGAAGCGCTCGAGGCCTTCGGCGCTGAAGATGCGGGTCGGATCATAGGCCGAGTCGGTCACGAGCAGCTCGTCGCCGGCCGACACGGCAGCCAGCAGCGCAGTGGATACGGCCGAGAGCCCCGATGGGCAGATCACTGTTCCGGCAGCACCCTCGAGCTCTGAAACGAGGTCCGCCAGTCCGTTGGTGGTCGGATTGTCGTTGCGGCCGTAGCGGAGGGGGGACTTGTAGTCCTCGAGGTCGTCAAGGGTGTTGAAAAGGATGGTGGAGCCCCGGAAGACCGGCAGGTTCACGTATCCTGAGTTTTCTGCCGAGGCGCGTCCGGAATGTGTGAGAATGGTTTCGGGCGAGGTGTATTTCCCGCCTTCCGTGGTCTTCTTGGTCACCGTCTGGTCCTGCTCAATTTCACGTCATCAGCGACTTTTGACCAAAAAACAGACAGCTTTGCTGCCCCAATTCGGCCATAGAGCTTGACGCAACCGTCAATAGCCGCTTCGATGCATACCAGCATACCTACCGCCCTCCAAGGCGGAGGTGCCGCCGGCGGTAGAGGGGGGCCTCGTCTGCCGGGCATACAGGGTCAGGAAACAAGGTAAAAAACCAATGATGAAAACTCTTTTCACCGTCGCGATGGCTGCCGGCCTCGGTCTCACGGCGAGTTCCGCGCTGGCGCAGACGGTTACCTCTGCCACGCTCGATGCGATCAAGGCCAAGGGTTACGTCCAGTGTGGCGTTACCGGTGGCGTACCCGGCTTTTCGGCTCCCGACGCGAACAACGTCTGGGCCGGCCTCGAGGTCGACTATTGCCGCGCTGTCGCCGCGGCGATCTTCAATGATGCCGAGGCGGTCCGCTACACGCCGCTCACCTCGCAGGAGCGCTTCACCGCCCTGTCAGCCGGTGAAATCGACATCCTGTCGCGTACCACCACCTGGACCATGAGCCGCGACACACAGCTCGGCATCAAGTTCGTGGGCACAATGTTCTACGATGGCCAGGGCTTCATGGTTCGTGCGGCCGACGGCATCACGTCCGCTCTCGACCTGTCGGGCGCCGCCATCTGCATCGAATCCGGCACCACCACCGAGCTCAACGCCGCCGACTATTTCGCGGCCAACAGTCTCGAGTTCAACACCGTCGTGTTCGTCGACCAGGACGAAGTCGTGAAGGCCTACGAAGATGGCCGCTGCGACGTCTACACGACGGACTCCTCGGCCCTCGCCGCCGAGCGCTCGAAGTTCGCCGATCCGGCGGCTCACGTCATCCTGCCCGAGATCATCTCCAAGGAGCCGCTCGGCCCCGTGGTACGTCAGGGCGACGATGGTTTCTTCAACATCGCCCGCTGGACCTACTTCGCCCTGCTCGAAGCCGAAGAACTCGGCGTCAGCTCCACCAACGTCGACGAGATGCTGGCTTCCGACAACCCGGCGATCAAGCGCCTGCTCGGCGTCGAAGGTGACTTCGGCACGCCGCTCGGCCTGACCAAGGACTGGGCCTACCAGATCATCAAGCTGGTCGGTAACTACTCCGAGAGCTATGAGAAGCACGTTGGCCCCAGCACGGCGATCGGCCTGGCGCGTGGCCTCAACGCACTTTGGAGGGATGGCGGCATCCAGTACTCGCCGCCGATCCGCTAAGGATTGAAATGGCTGCGGCTCGGCGTCCTCGCGACGTCGAGCCGTTCGCTCCGGGCGCTGGGCGCAGGGCACCGGAACTGACATTTTTCTCCTGGGCAGGGGAGATACGCCTTACATGGCCTCCATTGACACGGCGCGGCAGGCGCCGACTCGACGCTTCTCGCTCAACGACCCCGTTTTCCGCGGGATCTTCTACCAGATCCTCGTCGGTGTTCTGGTCGTTCTGTTCATCACCTGGATAGTCAACAACACAGCGGCGAACCTTCAGGCTCAGAACAAGACATCGGGCTTCGATTTCCTCGGCAAGACTGCCGGGTTCGACATCAGCTTCTCGCTGTTCCCCTGGAGCCGTGCCTCTTACTATTGGGAAGCCTTCCTGGTCGGCTTGACCAACACGATGCTGGTGGCTGTCATCGGCATTTTCCTCGCGACCATCCTCGGCTTCACCTTGGGTGTTGCGCGCCTGAGTTCGAATTTCATCATCGCCCGGCTGGCGACCATCTACATCGAGACCATCCGCAACATCCCGCTGCTGCTGCAGCTGTTTTTCTGGTACTTCGCGGTTCTCAAGGCGATGCCGGCAGTCCGCGACTCCCTGACGCTGCCCTTCGACACATTCATCAACCAGCGTGGCCTCTTCGTCCCCAAGCCGATCCCCGATGACGCCTTCACCTGGGTCTGGCTGGCATTGATCGTCGGGATTGTCGCTTGGTTCGGCATCGGTCGCTGGGCAAAGCTTCGGCTGTACAAGACCGGCCGCCGCTTCCCCGTCTTCCTCTCCGGCCTCGCGCTGACGATTGTGCTGATCGCGGCTTCCTGGCTGTTGTCTGGCGCCCACGTGACCTTCGAGCCCCCGGTACTGGAACGGTTCAACTTCCGCGGTGGCATTGCGCTGCCGCCGGAGTTCGTCGCCCTGGCATTCGGTCTTGTCATCTACACTGCGGCCTTCATTGCCGAGACGGTGCGCGCCGGCATCCTCGCCGTCAGTCACGGGCAGACAGAGGCTGCTCAGTCGCTTGGCCTCAAGGAGAGCGACCGGCTGCGTCTGGTGATCGTTCCTCAGGCGATGCGGGTCATCGTACCGCCTTTGACCAGCCAGTATCTGAACCTCACCAAGAACTCCTCGCTTGGCGCCGCCATCGGCTACCCCGAACTGGTGAACGTGTTCTCCGGCACTGCCCTCAACCAGACCGGTCGGGCCATCGAGATCATCGCCATGACCATGGCCGTCTACCTCACGCTGTCGCTGCTCACCTCGGCGATAATGAACTGGTACAATGCCCGCGTGGCTCTGGTGGAAAGGTGAGGGCCGCGTCATGAACGCTCAAGTTCGCACGGAAATGGCTCCGGCCCTGCCGCCGCCGCGTCGCACCTCCGGGTTGATCCTGTGGTTGCGGCAGAACCTGTTCGCCACCCCCACCGACACCGTTCTGACGATTGTCGGAGCGCTGTTCATCCTCTGGGTCGGCCCTCCCCTGGTCGAGTTCCTGCTGACCAAGGCCGTCTGGCCCGGTGGGACAGTGGAAGACTGCCGAATAGAAGCGGCGGGGGCCTGTTGGGCCTATATCGGCGCGCGCTTCAACTTCTTCATCTACGGCTTCTACCCGATCGCCGAGTACTGGCGCCCGAACGTCGTGTTCGCGCTGGCCGCCCTGCTGATCGTCCCGCTGGCGATGCCCAAGGCGCCCTACAAGCTGATCAACGCGCTGCTGTTCTTTGTGGTGCTGCCAGTCGTCACGGTCGTCCTGCTCGGTGGCGGTTGGTTCGGCCTGCGTCCGGTGCCGACCGATCAGTGGGGCGGCCTGCTGGTCACGCTGATCATTTCGTACGTCGCCATTCTGGGCTCCCTGCCACTGGGTATCCTCCTGGCCCTGGGCCGGCAGTCGAACCTGCCTGTGATCAAGACCCTGTGCACCGCCTTCATCGAACTGTGGCGCGCCGTGCCCCTGATCACCGTGCTGTTCATGGCCTCGATCATGCTGCCGCTGTTCCTGCCGCAGGGGACCTCGATCGACAAGCTGCTGCGGGCGCTGGTGGGCGTGACCCTGTTTGCCTCGGCGTATATGGCCGAAGTGATCCGCGGCGGCCTGCAGGCCATTCCGCGCGGGCAATACGAAGCCGGCGCCTCTCTTGGCCTCGGCTACTGGCAGCGCATGGGCTTCATCGTGCTGCCGCAGGCGCTCAAGCACGTCATCCCGGGCATCGTGAACATCTTCATCGCGCTGTTCAAGGATACCTCTCTGGTATCGATCGTCGGCATCTTCGACCTGCTCAACACCATCCAGGCCGGCACGTCCGACACCAACTGGTTCTCGCCGCACCAGGCCGTCACCGGCTACATCTTCGCGGCTATCATCTACTGGATCTTCTGCTTCTCCATGTCCCGCTACTCGATGTTCATGGAGCGCCGGCTCAACACCGGTCACAAGAGGTAACGCCAATGACCACCGAAGCAACGGCCACCAGCCGCGACATCGACCGCTCGCACATGACCGTCAGCCAGACTGACGTCGCCGTGGAAATCATCGGCATGAACAAGTGGTTCGGCGATTTCCACGTTCTGCGCGACATCAACCTCAAGGTCATGAAGGGCGAGCGCATCGTGATCGCCGGTCCTTCGGGATCCGGCAAGTCGACGCTGATCCGCTGCATCAACCGCCTCGAGGAACACCAGCAGGGCCAGATCATCGTCAACGGCACCGAGCTGACATCGGACCTCAAGCGCGTCGACGAAGTGCGGCGCGAGGTCGGGATGGTGTTCCAGCACTTCAACCTCTTCCCGCACCTCACCATCCTGCAGAACCTGACGCTGGCACCCATCTGGGTCCGCGGCATCGCCAAGGACGAGGCCGAACAGACCGCGATGAAGTACCTGGAACGCGTCCGCATTCCCGAGCAGGCGCTGAAATTCCCCGGCCAGCTCTCGGGCGGCCAGCAGCAGCGCGTCGCCATCGCCCGCTCGCTGTGCATGAGCCCGCAGATCATGCTGTTCGACGAGCCGACTTCTGCCCTCGATCCCGAGATGGTGAAGGAGGTGCTCGAGGTGATGATCAGCCTCGCCGAGGAAGGCATGACCATGCTGTGCGTCACCCACGAGATGGGCTTCGCGCGCCAGGTGGCCAACCGCGTCATCTTCATGGACCAGGGCCAGATCATCGAGGAGAACGAGCCGGACGCTTTCTTCTCCAACCCCCAGCACGAACGCACGAAACTGTTCCTCAGCCAGATCCTGCACTGAGCTTGACCCTGCATCCCGGCGTCACGATAGTGCCGCCGGGGCATGCAGGAGTGTTGATTTGCCGTTCGTGAAAGCCGCCCTGCGGCTCGCCTCGCTGGTTGCCGCGTTGATCCCGGGCCTTGCCGCCGGCCAATCCGCGCCCGTGGCCGCTGGCCCGACCCTTCAGGCGATCCGCGATCGCGGCTACATCATCTGCGCTACCGCCGACCCGCTGCCTGGGTTCGCTCAGCCGGGAGCCGACGGCCGCTGGACCGGCTTCGACGTAGATTTTTGCCGTGCCATCGCGGTGGCGGTGTTCAATGACGCCAGCAAGATGGAGTTCGTTCCACTGAGCGGCGATAGCCGGTTCGCCCAGTTGCAGACAGGCAGCATCGATCTCATTTCCCGGAACGCACCATGGACGATGCGCCGCGACACCGGCTACGGCGCCAACTATGTCGCCACGTCGTTCTACGATGGCCAGGCCATCATGGTCCCGCAGGTGGTGGGAGCGGTCTCGGCCTACCAGCTCGATGACGTGAAGATCTGTATCGTCGATGACGCCGAGGGCCTCGCCAACCTGCGTGAGTTCTTCTTCACCACGCAGGCGACCTATTCCGAGCTGCTCTACGAGGATCGCGAGGACCTCGGCGTCGCCTATCGCTCCGGGCTCTGCAACGCGGTATCGGCCTCGGCGAGCTGGCTCGCCGCCATGCGCCGCGGGCTGCCGGACCCGGCCAACCATCGCATCCTGCCCGAGCGCATCGGCAAGGGCGCCTTCGGGCCGATGGTCCGCTCGGGTGACGACCAGTGGTTCGACATCGTCCAGTGGACGCTGTTTGCGCTGATCGATGCCGAAGAGGCGGGGGTTACGTCGCGCAATATCGAGAGCCTGTCCGCTGCCAAGACGCACCGCATCCGCCGCCTGCTCGGCCTTGAGGGCAACTTCGGTCCGTCGATCGGCCTCGACAACCACTTCATCGCCAATGTGATAAGGGCTGTGGGTAATTACGGGGAAATCTTCGAGCGAAACTTCGGCCCCGCAACGGACGCTGCTGTGGTCCGTGGCCAGAACGCCCTGTGGATCAATGGTGGCCTGCTCTATGCCCCGCCGATCGAATGATGTGAGCGCTGTTTACATCTACCACAAACTGCGTCTCCTTTCGTCTGCCGCTCAGTGAAGCCATTATGGCATAAGGCGATGACGCGAGGATAAGTCGGAGACCCCCGGAAAACTGGCGTTCCGGGGAAGCGGCGAACGGTTGCTCAGGAGGGTCGGGCGTGCGCGTAGGCCACGAACTTCTGCCAGTCAGGCGAAGAACACCGTCACTCGACGGTTGATCGCGCCCTTCTTCTCGATCTTTCCCAGCTTCAGCGGCCCGATTTCGCGCGTGTTGGCGACGTGGGTGCCGCCACAGGGCTGCAGGTCGATATCGCCGATGCGAACAAGCCGCACGCGGCCCTGGCCCATCGGCGGCTTGACGTTCATCGACTTAATGAGCCCCGGATTGGCCTCGAGCTCGGCGTCGGTGATCCATTCGGAGCTGACCGGATGGCCGGCCTCGACCAGCGCGTTCAGCTGCCGCTCAACCTCGGCCGGGTCCGGCGAGTCGGGCAGGTTGAAGTCGACGCGGCCCTTGTCCTCGCTGACCGAAGCGCCGGTGATGGGGTAGGGCAGGACCACCGACAGGAGATGCAGCGCCGTGTGGATGCGCATCAGCTTGTGCCGACGCTCCCAGTCGAGCACCGCGGTCAGCGCCTCGCCGACTTCCGGTTGTGGCTGGTCCGTGGCGGGCAGATGCAGGATTGCCGTCTTGTCGCCATCAGGATGAACGGCACCTGCAATGGCGATGAACTGGCCATTGGCGCGCTCGAGACGGCCGGTGTCGCCCGGCTGCCCGCCCGAGGTGGCGTAAAAGATCGTCCGGTCGAGCACGATACCGCCTTCGGGCGTCACCGCCGTCACGGTAACCGGCAGCGTACGGGCGTAGGAATCCTCGCGAAAGACGAAGGCGCTCACGCGACCAGTTCCGGCTCGACCACCGATTGCCAATCGACGCTGCCCGGCTCTGCGAGCCAGTGCGGGACGGGCAGGTCTTTGCTCCGCAGGAACTCCGGATTGTAGAGCTTGCTCTGGTAGCGGTTGCCGTAGTCGCAGAGAATGGTGACGATCGTCTTGCCCGGTCCGAGGTCGCGCGCCAGCCGCACTGCGCCCGCCACGTTGATGCCCGAAGAGCCGCCGAGGCACAGCCCCTCGTGCTCCAAGAGGTCGAAGACGTAGGGCAGGGCCTCGCCATCCGGGATCTGGTAGGCGCGATCGACCTTGAGGTCCTGCAGGTTGGCGGTGATGCGCCCCTGGCCGATCCCCTCGGTGATCGAGTTGCCGGCGCTCTTGAGTTCGCCAGTCGTATAGTAGCTGTAAAGCGCCGCGCCCTCCGGGTCAGCCAGTGCGATCTGCACGCCGGGGTTGCGCGCCTTCAGCGCCGTCGACACGCCGGCCAGCGTGCCGCCCGAGCCGACTGCGCAGATGAAGCCATCGACCTTGCCGCCCGTCTGCTCCCAGATCTCCGGCCCCGTGCCCTCGATATGCGCCTGGCGGTTCGCCACGTTGTCGAACTGGTTGGCCCAGATGGCGCCGCCCGGCAGCTCACGGTTCAGCTTTTCGGCGAGGCGGCCGGAAATCTTGATGTAGTTGTTGGGGTTCTTGTAGGGCTTGGCCGGCACCTGGATCAGGGTAGCGCCGAGCAGCGTCAGCGCATCCTTCTTCTCCTGGCTCTGCGTTTCGGGGATGACGATCACCGTTTTGTAGCCGAGCGCATTGGCCACCATCGCGAGCCCGATTCCGGTATTGCCTGCCGTGCCCTCGACGATGGTGCCCCCCGGCTGCAGCAGTCCGCGCCGCTCGGCGTCGCGAATGATGTAGAGGGCAGCCCGGTCCTTCACCGACTGCCCGGGGTTCAGGAACTCCGCCTTGCCCCAGATATCGCAGCCCGTCGCGTCCGAAACGCGGTTGAGCCGGATGAGGGGTGTGTTGCCGATGGCGGAGATGACGTCGCGATGATTGGGCATGGGGCCGGGGAGGGTGTTGCGGGGCCTAGAACCTAGGGTCGCTCGTCCCCGCTGCCAAGCGCCAAGGCGATGGACTGGGACGGTGTTTCGCGTCGGGGGTGGATTGAAGAAGAAGACTGTGCGGATGGGAGCCATAAGCGCAAAATTCGTACGCTCGCACTACCCCCTCCCTGGCTCTGCTACGGCATATCGGCCTGGCGCTACCTCCCCGCCAAGGGGAGGGCAATCGCCTATGATGACATCGGACGCTGACCACCTCCCGCCCTTGCGGGGGAGGTAGCGGCGCTAGGAGCGACAGCGACGTAGCAGAGCTAGGTGGGGGGTATGACCGAGGGTCGGCCTGATGGTAACTCGGTTGAACCCCCTCCCTACCTCTCGCTAAGGCGCTGCCGCGCCTAAGCTTCGGTACCCTCCCCGCAAGGGGGAGGGTGGCCAGTGGCCTGAACCGAACTCCTTGCGGGAGAGGTAGCGACGCTTCGCGCTTCAGCGCCCAACAGAGCGTGGAGGGGGCTCGCTGCCGCTTACCGCTACAGCGCCTTGAACGCAGCCAGCGCCCGCTCCCGCGTGAGCTTAAGATCCACGATCGGCTTGGGATAGCCCTTCACGCTACCGCCCTCCCACGGCTTGTGCACCCGGTCATCCGGCAGGTTGCGGACTTCCGGCACCCACTGCCGCACATAGTCGCCGGTCGGGTCGAAGCGCTCCCCCTGCGTTACCGGGTTGAAGATCCGGAAATACGGCGATGCATCGAGGCCGGAGCCCGCGACCCACTGCCAGTTGCCGGGGTTGTTGGCCGCGTCGGCGTCGAGCAGCGTGTCCCAGAACCACTCCTCGCCCTTGTGCCAGTCGACCAGCAGGTTCTTGGCCAGCAGCGACGCCGTCAGCATCCGGACGCGGTTGTGCATCACGCCGGTCTCCCACAGCTCGCGCATGCCGGCGTCGATGATGGGAATGCCGGTCATCCCGCTGGTCCAGGCGGCGAACGCCGCCGGGTCGTCGCGCCAGTCGAGATGACCGTACTTCTCCACCATCGCGACCTTCGAGATGTCCTCGCGGTGGTAGAGCTGGTGGTGGTTGAAGTCCCGCCAGGCGAGCTCGGACAGGAACTTGTCGATCGACCCGGCCTTCTCGGGCTCGGCATGCGCGACCGCCATTGCCGTATGCCAGACCTGGCGCGCGCTGATCTCGCCGAGCGCGAGGTATGGCGAAAGCCGGGAGGTCGCCGGTTTGCGGGGCAGGTCGCGATCCGCCGGATAGCCCTCCACCAGTTCGTCTAGGAACGCGTCGAGGCGCTCGCCGGCGGCCGCTTCGCCGACGGTCCAGTGGGCGCCGAGCTTTCGCGCCCACGCCGGTTCGCGATAGTCCCCATCCGCCTGGGCTGTGGGCTCGGCGTCGCGCCCGCGGGGTTTTGGCAGGGGGGCAGGGATGTCGCGCTGCTTCAGCGCCTGCCAGAAGGGGGTGTAGACCGAGTAGGGCTTGCCGGTCTTGGTGGCAATCTCGAACGGCTCGACCAGTACGTTGCCGGGGTGGCTGTGCGCCTCGATCCCATCGCCTTTCAACCGCGCCTTGATGACTGCATCATGCTCGCGCTCGGCCGGGCCGTAGCGCCGGTTCCACAGCACGGCCGCCGCACCCCGGGCCCGCTCCGGCACGATGGTCCCGCTCTCGCCTTCGAGGACGTGCAGCGTGACCCCAATGCGCTTCAGATCGTGCGCCAGCGCGTTGAGGCTCTGGTGCAGCCACCACCGCGACGCCGCGCCGCGCGGACGCAGACCGCGATCCGTTTCGTGCACGTAGAGCGCCTCGACCGTGCCGCCGGCCGCCATCGCGGCCTGCAGTGCCGGGTTGTCGCCGAGCCGCAGGTCGTTCCTCAGCCAGAGCAGCACCTTTTTGGCCATGAAATAGATTTTCCTTTGCTGCCGCTTCCCGGCCTACTCGTTCTTGTTCCGGAGGAGACGAAAAAAGCTCCGTCCCCACCGCAGCAGATACGCGCAAACCGGCGCGATAGTTTGCATTCCGGGGCCGGTCCCTTACCTTGCCGCACCACATGTCGAGCGCGTATGTGACAGCCTCGTTGCAGCAACGGTAGTCAAATGTCCCAGTCCAGCCGGCGCACCCTAAGCCATCTCCACGCGCTGGAGAGCGAATCCATCGAGATCTTCCGCGAGGTCGCGGCCAGCTTCGAGCGGCCGGTGATGATGTATTCGATCGGCAAGGACAGCTCGGTGCTGCTCCATCTGGCCCGCAAGGCGTTCTTTCCCTCCCGCGTGCCCTTCCCGGTCCTCCACATCGACACGAAGTGGAAGTTCCGCGAGATGATCGCGTTTCGCGACCGCATGGCGCGCGAGCACGATCTCGACCTGCTGGTGCACACCAATCCCGACGGGCTCGCAGCCGGGATCAACCCGTTCGACCACGGCTCGGCTGTCCACACCGACGTCATGAAGACCCAGGCGCTGCGCCAGGCGCTGAATGCCGGCAAGTACGACGCCGCCATCGGTGGCGCGCGCCGCGACGAGGAGAAGAGCCGCGCCAAGGAGCGCATCTTCTCGCACCGCAACGCCCAGCACGCCTGGGACCCCAAGAACCAGCGTCCCGAACTCTGGCGCATCTTCAACACCCGGTTGGCGCCGGGCGAGAGCATGCGGGTGTTCCCGATCTCGAACTGGACCGAACTCGACGTGTGGACCTATATCTACGCCGAGGGCATCCCGATCCCCGACCTGTACTTTGCCCGCAAGCGCCCGGTGGTCGAGCGTTCCGGCACGTTGATCATGGTCGACGACGAGCGCTTCCGCTTCAACCCCGGCGAGACGGCGCGCGAGGAGATGATCCGCTTCCGCACGCTCGGCTGCTACCCGCTCTCCGGCGGCATCCGTTCCGACGCGGCCGACCTGCCGTCGATCATCATGGAAATGCAGGCCTCCCGCACCTCCGAGCGCGAGGGCCGCCTCATCGATTCCGACAGCGTCGGCTCGATGGAAAAGAAGAAGCAGGAGGGCTATTTCTGATGTCGGCCATCGCAACGCAATCAGCCCTATCCGCGACCGCCGAATCGGCGCTCGAAACCTGGCTCGCCGAACAGACCGGCAAGAGCCTGCTGCGTTTCCTCACCTGCGGCTCCGTCGATGATGGCAAGTCGACGCTGATCGGCCGGCTGCTCTACGACAGCCAGCTGATCCTCGACGACCAGTTGGCTTCGCTCCGCAAGGAAAGCCGCAACCGGCATGTCGGCGACGAGGGCATCGACTTCTCGCTGCTCGTCGACGGGCTGGCCGCCGAGCGCGAGCAGGGCATCACCATCGACGTTGCGTACCGGTTCTTCTCGACCGACAAGCGCAAGTTCATCGTCGCCGACACCCCCGGCCACGAGCAGTACACCCGCAACATGGCCACCGGCGCCAGCAATGCCGACCTCGCCATCGTGCTGATCGATGCCCGCAAGGGCGTGCTGACGCAGACCCGGCGCCACAGCTTCATCCTCAGCTTGATCGGCGTGAAGCACGTGGTGCTGGCCATCAACAAGATCGACCTCGTCGGTTATAGCGCCGACACCTTCGCGACGATCGAGGCCGAGTATCGTGCCTTCGCCAGGGACCTGGGCTTCGAGACGCTGGTGGCGATTCCCGTGTCGGCGCTGCGCGGCGACAACATGCTGACGCCCAGCCCGCAGATGCCGTGGTACACCGGCCCGCAACTGGTGCCGTACCTCGAGACGATCGAAGTGGCGACCGACCGGACGCAAAAGCCGCTGCGCTTCCCGGTCCAGTGGGTAAACCGCCCGAACCTCGATTTCCGCGGCTTCTCGGGCACCGTCGCCTCCGGCACCGTGAAGGTCGGCGACGACCTGCTGGTCGCGGCGTCACGCAAGCCCGCCAAAGTCGCTCGCATCGTCACCATGGCTGGCGATATCGATGAGGCCATCGCGGGCGAGGCGGTCACCATCACGCTCGACCGCGAGGTCGATATCTCGCGCGGCGACGTGCTGGCGCATCCGGGTGAGGTCCCCGAATTCTCCAACCAGTTCCAGGCGCGGTTGGTGTGGATGAACGAGGAGCAGGCGATGCCCGGCCGCTCCTATCTGCTGAAGCTCGGCAGCCAGGTCGTGCCGGCCTCGATCACCGGGCTGAAATTCCGCACCAACGTCAATACGCTCGAGCAGAGCGTGGCCAAGACGCTGGAAATGAACGAAGTCGGCACCGTCACCATCGCCACCGACAAGCCGATCGCCTTCGACAGCTACGGCACCAATGCGCTGACCGGCAGCTTCATCCTCATCGACCGCATCTCCAACGCCACGCTGGGCGCTGGCGTCATCGAGTTCGGCCTGCGCCGCGCGCAGAACCTCAGCTACCAGAGTTTCGACGTGAACCGGAAGGTTCGCGCCGATCTCAAGGGCCAGACCGCGCAGATCGTCTGGTTCACCGGCCTCTCGGGCTCCGGCAAGTCGACGGTCGCCAACCTCGTCGAGAAGCGGCTGACCGCCGATGGCCGGCACGCCTACATCCTCGATGGCGACAACGTGCGGCACGGCCTCAACAAGGATCTCGGGTTTACCGACGCCGACCGCGTCGAGAACGTCCGTCGCGTCGCCGAGGTAGCGCGGCTGATGGCCGATGCCGGGCTGATCGTGCTCGTCAGCTTCATCTCGCCCTTCGCCAACGAACGGCGGCTGGCACGCGAAGTGGCCGGCGACATCCGGTTCACCGAAGTCTTCGTGAACACCCCGCTCGAGGTCTGCGAGGCCCGCGATCCGAAGGGCCTCTACGCCAAGGCCCGCCGCGGCGAGATCAGCAATTTCACCGGCATATCAAGCCCCTACGAGGCACCGCAGACTCCCGACGTGACCCTGCATGGCGGCCTGCACGACCCCGTCTACATGGCCGACGAACTCTACGCCCGCATCTTCGATTTCGGTGCGAGCTACTCCATCTGACGACATAGGCAAGCGACGGATCGATTGTCCGTCGCTTGCCGCTCTGGCACCATGATTGGGCATCAGATGGTGTCGTCATGCGCCGCATTATCTTCGTTTTGAGTCTGCTCCTCGCCCTTACGCCGCTCGCGGCGTCGGCCTCTTTCGACACGTCGCGGCAATGGTTCGACCGGCTGCCCGCCGAGCAGCGCAGCGAGATCCAGACCGGCCTGATTCTCCTCGGCCACTACGATTTCCTCGTCGACGGCCAGTTCGGCCGCGCCACGTTCGATGCCATCGCCGATTTCCAGAAGAGCCAGGGCGGCGAGGGCTCTGGCGTGCTCGGGGCGAGCCAACTGGTGGCGCTGCGCGTACTGGCCGACGAGACCAGCACACGCCTCGGCATGCGCCGCGTCAGCGACCGGGCAGCGCAGGTCTCGATCGTCATTCCGGCCAACCTGCTCACCCGCCGCAGTCCGACCGACCAGGGCACGTCCTATGTCAGTTCGGACGGCGAGATCAGCCTTCAGACGATGTATGCGCCGCTGGCCGACCAGCCCTTCAGCGAACTCTACGACACCCTGGTTGCGCCGGATCCGGAGCGCATCGTCACCTACCGCAGCTACAGCGACACGCGGTTCGTGGTGTCGGGCATGATCGGCGAGTACGCGTTCTACACCATGTTCATCGCCACCCCCGAGGGGTCAGTCGGCTACTCGCTGGCCTGGGGCAAAAGCTACGCCGACGATGGGGCGATCAGCTCGATCTGGCTGGCGTCCAACTTCACGCCCCTCGCCAGGCTGCCCACCGACGAGGAGACGAAGTTCTCCGCCGCCCCCACCACCGCCCGCAGCGCCTTCGACCTGCCACCGGGCGACCCCGACGTCATTGCGCTTAGCGCCGAGATCACCAGCAGCACCCCGGCCGATCTCGACCGGGCACTGGAGGCCCGGCCGAATGCGCGCATCATGGTGCTGAACAGCCCGGGTGGCGCCGTCGAGAGTGCGCTGGTCGTTGCGCAGGAGGTCAGGCGCCGGGGCATGCGGACCTATGTGCCCGATGGCATGGGGTGCTACTCGGCCTGCGCCTACATCTTCTTTGCCGGCGACAACCGCATCGCCGAAGGGGAACTCGGCGTGCACCAGATCTCCCAGGATGTGGCCGACATCGTCATGACCCAGATGACGCTCGGAGACGTGCTCGATGCGCTCGACGAGTTCGGCGTCCAGCATCAGGTGATTTCCTACATGCTGCGGACGCCGCCCGACGCCATGTACGTCTTCTCGCGCCTCGAACTGGGCGACCTCGGCATCAATCGCGGTGAGCCGATCCGGGTCGCGATGGCCGCTGACGAGGCACTCCCCGAACCCGAGCCCAGCCCGGCAGGAACAGGGGCCTTCGTCCACCTCGCGAGCCAGTCGAGCCGCGCCGAAGCCGACCGCTCGCTTGATTACGCGCAAGAGCGCTGGGGCAAGCTGTTCGGCGACGCCCGTCCCGAGGTTGATGCCGGCGAGGATGCGATCTTCCGCATCCGGGTACCGCTCGGCTCGCTCGAGCACGCCAACGCCGTCTGCGCCGCCATCAAGGCCGATGGCGGCGGCTGCTACGTGACGACGTTAGGCGTTTGATCTGACCGTCCCTGGCGGGGGCAGAAGTGCTGGCGGACTGCTCCGCCAGCGTCGCTTCGGCTAGCGGCCATAACTCGGATATCAGTACTCGCCACCATCCTCGACGAGCAGGGAGTAGCCCTCGGACGGCCACTCGTAGCAGTGGTCCTCGCGCTTCTTGGGACCCGAGCCGGTGACGCCGAGCGACTGCATCTCGAAGACCACCGGGCCCTTGCCGCAATCCGGGTCGGCCCGGAACGACGCCAGGTCACCCTTCAGCAGGTAGGTCTTGCACTTGATGAACTCGGCGATTTCGTCCGCCTGGCGGTCGGAGAACCCGAACGCGGCGACGGGGGACGAGACAACCGAACAGGACAGTATGGCAAATGCCGCAGCACCCGCCAGCCGCAGCGCGACTGAGTTACGCATGATCCACTCCAACTAACGCTGACGCCTCAGGGGCGCCCATGGTGTCGATCCGCCGCAACTCGGATTAGGTTAGCAAATCACTAACGTCGATGTTCTGCAATGCTCCGGACATTCGACTTCGAGCTGGGGTTAATTTCCCAGCATCAACTTGATGCCGAAGCCCACGACCGTTACCGCCAATACGCCTGCTGCCCACAGGCCGACGAACCACAGCATCCGCGACCGAACCCCGGCCATCAGTGATAGCCCTCCGACGGATCGACCTTGCCGCGGAACACCCAGTAGGCATAGCCGCTATAGGCGAGGATAATCGGGATGAGAAACAGCGCCCCGACGAGCAGGAACCCGAGGCTTTCATCCGGGGCCGCCGCCTCGGTTATGGTGAGGGCGCCCGGCACGATATAGGGGTAGAAGCTGATGCCGATGCCAGCAAAGCTCAGCACGAAGAGCCCGAGCGCCGCGAGGAACGGCAGCAGGTGCTTGTCACGCGTCAACCCCCACCACAACCCGAACGCACAGACCGCCAGCAACATCGGCACGAGCGCCGAAAATACCGCCGTCGGCCATGCGAACCAGCGTTCGAAGTAGATCGGTTCGAGGAACGGCGTCCACAGGCTCACCACCCCGATCAGTGCCAGCGTGCCAACGCCGGTCACCATGCCGATGCGCCGCGCCTTGGCCTGCAGTTCGCCGTGCGTCTTGAGGTTGAGCCAGCAGGCCCCCAGCAGCGCGTAGCCGAACAGCAGGCCGACAGCGGTCAGCATCGAGAACGGCGTCAGCCAGTCCCACCAGCCGCCGGCATACTGGCGGTTCTCGATCCGGATGCCTTGCACGAGTGCGCCGAGCGCAATGCCCTGCATCGCTGTGGCGACGATCGACCCAAGCGCGAAGCCCCAGTCCCACAGGCCGCGCCAGCGCTCGGTGCGGAAGCGGAACTCGAAGGCCACGCCCCGGAAGATCAGCCCGAGCAGCATCAGGATGATCGGGATGTAGAGCGCTGGCAGCACCGTCGCGTAGGCGAGCGGGAACACGGCCATCAGCCCGCCGCCGCCCAGCACCAGCCAGGTCTCGTTGCCATCCCAGACCGGTGCCACCGAGTTCGTCATGACATTGCGGTCGTGCGTCTCGGGGAACAGGGGAAACAGGATGCCGATGCCCAGGTCGAACCCGTCCAGCACCACGTAGGCCAGCACCGCGAAGGCGATCAGCCCGGCCCAGATGAAACTCAGTTCAACGCCCAGCATTGTCGCCTCCCGTCGCTTCGATCTGGATGGCGGGAGTAATGCCGGCCGCCCGGGTCGGTGCCCCCGCGAGTTCGCCACCCCCGCCGGAGGTGGGGGATTTCCACATCAGCCTGAGGATGTAGAACGTGCCGGCGCCGAAGACGAAGAAGTAGACGATGATGAAGGCGATCAGCGACGCGCCGACGGCTTCGGCATCGACATTGGACAGGCTGTCGGACGTCCTGAGCAGGCCATAGACCGTGTAGGGCTGCCGCCCGACCTCGGTGGTGTACCATCCGGCCAGCACCGCCACGAACCCCGAAGGACCCATCAGCAGCGCCGCCCGGTGCAGCCAGGTGCTGGTGTAGAGCGTCTTGCGGAACCGGGCCCAGAGTGACCACAGCCCCACCAGCAGCATCAGCACACCGAGGCCCACCATGACGCGGAAAGTGATGAAGGGGAGGAGGGCGGGCGGGCGTTCATCCTTGGGGAAGGCCTTGAGCCCCTTTACCTCGCCATCGAGCTCGTGCGTCAGCAGCAGCGAACCGAGATAGGGGATCTCGAGCGCGAACTTCGTCTCCTCGGCCTCGTCATCGGGAATGCCGAACAGGATCAGCGGGGCGCCGCGCTGCGTCTCGTAGTGCCCCTCCATCGCCGCGATCTTGGCGGGCTGGTGCTCGAGCGTGTTTAGCCCGTGCAGATCGCCGACAAAGATCTGCACCGGCGTCACCAGCGCCGCCATCCACATCGCCATCGAGAACATGATCCGGGCGTGCCGGTTGTCGCGGTCGCGCATCAGGTGCAACGCACCCACCGCTCCCACCGCGAAGGCCGTGGTGAGGAACGCTGCGAGCACCGTGTGCACCAGCCGGTAGGGGAAGGACGGGTTGAAGATGATCGCCCACCAGTCGGTCGGGATGAACTGGCCATCGGCGTTCATGGCGAAGCCCGCCGGGGTCTGCATCCAGCTGTTGGCGGCAAGGATCCAGGTGGCCGAGACGAGCGTGCCGACCGCCACCATGGCGACCGCGAACATGTGGAGGCCGTTGCCCACCCGCTGTCGCCCGAAGAGCGCAATGCCGAGGAAGCCGGCCTCGAGGAAAAAGGCGGTGAGGACCTCGTAGCCCATCAGCGGGCCGATCACCGGCCCGGCCTTGTCCGAGAACGTGGCCCAGTTGGTGCCGAACTGGTAGCTCATCGAACAGCCGCAGGTAGGCCTCGTCGCGCTTCCACAGGTACAGCGCGTTGAGCACCGCCATGAAGCTCGCGAGCCCGATCGAGAAGGCCGGGAAGATGAAATGAAATGAAACCGTGAAAGCGAATTGGAATCGCGCCAGCAGTTCGGCACTCAGTCCAAAGGTCATCGTTGCCTCCGATCGCTGCTGGCAGTGGATATAATCCTCACACACTGCCGATGCTCTGCGCTGCACTGACGCGCGCTTCACCGCCGCGCGTCAACTTGACACCCTTGTCAGTTGACGGGCAAGTCAGTTCCTGCTTTGTTCCTGTGCAAACGGAGGATGAGATGGACTCGTCGGTCGATACCAGCCGGATGAAGCGTGAGATTCACCCGATGCCCGAGGATATCCGAGCGGTGCTGCAGCAGCGGGGGCTCGGCGCCGCATACGATGCGCGGCCGGCCTATCAGCAGAACGACTATATCGGCTGGATCGGCCGCGCCCGGCGTCCGGAGACCCGGCAGAAGCGCATCGACCAGATGCTCGACGAACTCGCGGCCGGCGGCGTCTACATGCGGATGAAGTGGTCCGGCGGCAGCTGATCGCCCGTGTCGGAACACTGCCTGCCAGCGCCTCGGCCTGCGCCGTTGCGTCGTGGTCTGACACTCATTTAGGAAGTTTGGCTCCGCGGCTTGGACTCGAACCAAGGACCATTCGATTAACAGTCGAATGCTCTACCAACTGAGCTACCGCGGAACACGTTTGCCGTTGAGGCAGCGCCCGTTTAGGGGCATTGGTTTGCTTTGGCAAGCCCCTTTTTCCGCCGCGTCAAAAACCATCCGGCGCGCCTGCGGCCAGTGCCTCGGCGCGCTGCAGGTCCTCGGGCGTGTTGATGCTGGCGAACGGATCGCCCCATGGATGTTGCGCCCATTCCGCGGTCCGCGCACCGCAGGCCGAGGCCAGCGCCTTGAGGCTGCGCGGCGCCGATCCGGCCAGTACGCGCGCCGGCAGATCGCGGAACTGGCTAAGCCGCCAGATGGAACTGGTCGGGCAGGGCTGTCCCTCATACTGCGCGATGGCCGCGGGCGCGTCCCCGAGGGCCGTCAGCAGCCGCGCCACGTAGTCGACCGGTAGGAACGGCGAATCCACCGCCGCGCAGACGAGCAGCTCGATCTCGGCGGGGATGACCGCCACCGCCGCCACAAATCCCGCGAGCGGGCCGGCATAGTCGGAGGGCAGGTCGTTGACGCCGACAACCCCCGCCGGCAAGGCCAGTGCAGCGCCATCATGGGGCCCGTGCGCCACTACAATCGGACTGCACTGCGAAACGCGCGCCAGCACGCGATCGATCAGCCGCACGCCGCCGACCCTCAGGTTGGCCTTCACCGCGCCCCCCAGCCGCTCGCCCCGTCCCCCCGCGAGGATGACAGCTGCAATGGAAATACCGGCGTGCGCACTCATGGCTTGTTCATCTTGCGTAAAGTCGAGCCCTGCCATATGTACCCCGCGCAGTGAGGCCACGTGGCGGAGTGGTTACGCAGCGGATTGCAAATCCGTCTATTCCGGTTCGATTCCGGACGTGGCCTCCAGTCTCTCTTCTTCGAAGCGTATTGTCACCCGTTGCCCGGCGGCTGCGCTGCCGCTATCACCGGGCCAGACAAGCTCGCTCTCCGGGGATTTCCGTCATGGTCGATTTCGCAACCGCCCGCCGCCGCATGGTCGACAACCAGCTGCGCACCAGCAACGTCACCGATCGACGGATCCTGACTGCCATGGATGAGGTGCCCCGCGAGCGCTTCGTGCCCGAGGCCCGCCAGGCGATTGCCTATGCCGACACCGCTCACACGCTTGCCTCTGGTCGGTCGCTTGCCGCGCCCGCGCCGTTCGCCCGGCTAGTCCAGCTGGCGGAGGTCGGCCCGTCCGATACCGTGCTCGATATCGGGGCCGGCACCGGCTACACCACCGCGGTGCTGGCGCGGCTCGCCGCGCAGGTCACCGGCGTCGAGAGCGACCCCGCCCTCGCCGCCCGGGGCCGCGAACTGCTCGCCGACCTCGGCGTCGCTAATGCGGGGATTGTCGAAGGGCCGCTCGATGGCGCCGGCCAGCTCACCGACGGTTTCGATGTCATCATCGTCGAGGGCGCCGTGACCGCGCGGCCGGAATCGCTGTTTCCACTGCTTAGGGACGGCGGACGCCTCGTGGCGCTGCTGCAGCGCAACGGAGCCGGGGTGGCGCATGTATTCATCAGGTCAGGCAGCGATGTGACGACCCGCGCCGAGTTCAACTCCGCGCTGCCGCCGCTTTCGATGACGCCGCGGGACGTGTCGTTCGTCTTCTAGGCCGCAGCCGCATTGGAGCAGGGCGAGGCAGACTGACTGTACCGCCCTCACTGTTGCCGAGAATCAAGGCTGCGGCAAAAACAAACGTTAAAATTTGGCAACTCTTGTGAACGAGAGTTGTGCGCCCCACGTGCCGGGGCATATGATCGGGCGCGTGTCGGAGATGAGTTATATGGGTTATCTGGGGGCAGTGCGGGCGGGCGCCCTTGCCGTCGTGTTTGGTTGCGTGCCGGCAATTGCACACGCTGAAACGCTGACGGAGGCGCTGGCCAGCGCCTACACGAACAATCCAACCATCATGTCGGCGTTGCTCGATGTGCAGTCGACTGCCGAAGGCATTGCGCTGGCCAAGTCGGGCAAGCTGCCGACCATCGGCGTTTCGGCAACCTCCGGTGCCACCTGGCAGGTGGGCAACCCGAATCCCGGCGCCGAGGCATTCGACGTCAACTGGGGCCAGGTGAGCGCCAGCTACAACCAGACGTTGTTCGACAATTTCCAGACCGACGCCCAGATCGAGCAGGCCCGGGCGCTGACCGAGCTCAGCAAATACTCGCTGCGCAACCAGGAGCAGAACGTTCTCCTCTCGGTGGTGCAGGCCTATTATTCGGTGATCCGCGACACCCAGCTGGTGCAGCTGCGGGCCGACAACATGAGCTTCTTCGACGCTCAGGTCAGTTCCGCAAACGACCGGCTGCGCCTTGGCGAGGGCACCAAGATCGACGTTTCGCAGGCCAGTACCCGCCAGGCGGCCGCCATCGCGTCCTACCAGTCCGCCATCGCCTCGCTGCAGACCAGCCAGGCGAGCTACGAGCGCTGGGTGGGCCACAAGCCGAGGAACCTGTCGAGCGACTACAGCTTCGGCAAGACCCTGCCGACCTCGATCGATTCCGCCATCGCGTCGGCTGACGACCGGCATCCGGCCCTGCTGTCCGCCCGCGCCGCCATTCGTGTGGCCCAGGCCGGTTCGGACGCCGCCAGCGCTGCTTTCGGTCCCAAGCTCAACATGATCGGCTCGATCTGCGCCATCGGCTGCTTCGGCATTGAAAACCCGGGCGCCACGGCGTCGGTCAACTTCCAGCTGTCGATCCCGATCTACGCCGGCGGGGCGCTTGGCGCCTCGATCCGCCGGGCCAATATCGAGCAGATCAAGTCGGAGGTCGACGCGTTGTCGGCCCGCGACCAGATCCGTGAATCGGTCATTTCCGCCTGGTCGAGCCTGCAGAACTCCAGCGCCCAGATCGAATCGGCGCAGTCCGCCGTGGAATCGGGCCAGCTGGTCGTCGACGGCACCGTGCAGGAGCGCGACGTCGGCCAGAAGACCACGCTCGACGTGCTCAACGCCCAGGCCGAACTGACCTCCGCCCGCGAGGGCCTCATCCAGGCGCGTGCCTCGCGCATGATTGCGGCGTTCGCGCTCTTGGCGGCGTCGGGCCGCCTGTCCGCCGAGGATCTGCGTCTCAATGTCGAGGTCCACTCGGCAGACGGCTATATCGCCAAGGTGGAAGACGTCTGGCAGGAACTCCGCGCGCTCGACGAGTGACGCTGGCCACCGCGAAGGTCGGGGCTCCGGCCGCCGGTTGGCGCCTGGCCCCTGGTTTTTTGAGGTGCTATCCGCTGCCGAACGGCCGAAAGTCCCAAAACTCCTGGGGAAGGCGTCAGCGACAGGGCGCCACGGATTCACAGATTGCCGCTGCTTGGACTAGATTGAACCGAACTCGATTCGGTTTGCGCCGGGTGGAGTGATTTTCAAGGTCGTTTCGGCCCGGCGTATTTGGGCGGGTATTGTGAGGCAGCGATGAACAAGCCAGCGCCCAAAGAGCCCTCGATGGACGAGATCCTGTCGTCGATCCGGCAGATCATCGCCGACGACGATGCGAGCGCCGTGCGCAAGCCTGCCGCCCCGCCAATGGCGCCGCCCCCCCGCAGCTTCGCACCGGTGCCGCCGCGTCCCGAGCCGGTCGCCGAACCTGAGCCGCTGGCGCTTTCGGCCGAGCAGATCCTGCGCGAAACTGCCGCTGCGGACGAAGATGATGGTGGTGGGCTGAGCTTCAGCGAACTGATCGGCACCGAGTCCCAGGCGCCCGTCGCGCTGGTCGATCCCGACGATATCGCCTTCGACACGACGCCCGAGCCGGCCCCGCAGCTCCACGCTGCACCGGCCTACGAGCGGCCGCGTTCTGCCCCCGTGGCGCACGCGGCGCCACTTCCCGACCCGCGTCTCACCAGCGATATGGCGGAACAATTGCTCGAGCCCACAACACAGTCTGTCATCGGCCGGTCGTTCTCAAAGCTTTCCAACCTCTCGACCGTCGGCTCGAATGTGACGATCGAGGAGATGATGCGCGACATGCTGCGCCCCATGCTCAAGGAGTGGCTGGACGAAAACCTGCCCAGCATGGTCGAGCGCATGGTCGAGCAGGAAATCGCCCGCGTCTCTCGCGGCGGCCGATAACACCTCCGCTTCGGTCTACCCCTGATCCTTGCTCAGGTCGGCGAGCCTTGCCTTGTAGAAGGCGATGGCCCGGTGATGGCTTTCCAGCAGCTTCGGCCAGTTGGCGATCTGAACCGCCCCTGTCGGTGGCTGCCTCGCCGCCTGTTGCTCGAGAATCGCCAGCTGGGTCTGTTCGAACTCGAGCGACTGTTCCAGCTGCTTGCGTGTCTGGTCTCGCATGGTCTTTCCGGTCCGGTCCCCTTCCACCCCCCATGGCGGATTCCCTTGGGAGGGTGGACCTCTGCGGTATACTGCGCGAAGCTGATACGGGGCTGAAGCCCCAATCGACGACGTCGGGAACATTCCGGAACGGTCCCGACATGCGTTTATGTTGACTTGCGCCCCTCGCCTTTGCTTTAGACCTCATCACTGAATTCCTTGCCGCCCGCCGCGCCAGCCGCCGGCCCGGGCGTTTTCTGTTGGACACCCGATGCTCGAGAAGACTTACGAACCGTCCGCCGTCGAAGGCCGCATCTACGAGGCGTGGATGAAGGCTGGCGCCTTCAAGGCCGGGGCAGGGGCCAAGCCCGGCGCCGAGACCTTCTCGATCGTCATCCCGCCACCCAACGTGACGGGCTCGCTGCATATCGGGCACGCGCTCAACAACACCATCCAGGACATCCTGATCCGCTTCGAGCGCATGCGCGGCAAGGATGTGCTGTGGCAGCCCGGCACCGACCATGCCGGCATTGCCACCCAGATGATCGTCGAGCGCCAGCTGATGGAGCGGCAGGAGCCCGGCCGCCGCGAGATGGGCCGCGAAAAGTTCCTCGAACGCGTCTGGGAGTGGAAGGCCGAATCCGGCGGCACCATCCTGAACCAGCTCCGCCGCCTCGGCGCCTCCGCCGACTGGTCGCGCGAGCGCTTCACCATGGATGAGGGCCTCAGCGAAGCCGTCCGCAAGGTGTTCGTCAGCCTCTACGAGAAGGGCCTGATCTACCGCGCCAAGCGGCTGGTGAACTGGCATCCGGGCCTCGAGACCGCCGTGTCGGACCTCGAGGTCGAGAACATCGAGACCGCCGGCAAGATGTGGCACCTCCGCTACCCCATCGAGGGCACGGACGAGACCATCACTGTGGCGACGACGCGCCCCGAGACCATGCTCGGCGACCTCGCCGTCGCCGTGCACCCCGAGGACGAGCGCTACCAGCACCTCATCGGCAAGCTGGTGATCCTGCCGATCACCGGCCGCAAGATCCCGATCATCGCCGACGAATACGCCGACCCCGAGCTGGGCTCGGGCGCCGTCAAAATCACCCCGGCGCACGATTTCAACGACTTTGAGGTCGGGCAGCGCCATGGCCTGAAGCCGCTCAACATCTTCACCACTACCGCCAAGCTCAACAACAACGTTCCCGCTGCCTATCGCGGCCTCGACCGGTTCGACGCACGCAAGAAGGTGCTGCAGGACCTCGAGGCGATGGGCGTCCTCACCTGGGTCGAGGACAAGAAGATCATGGTGCCCTTCGACGAGAAGTCGAAGCAGGTGGTGATCGAGCCGTTCCTCACCGACCAGTGGTTCGTCCGCGCCGACGTGCTGGCCGAGCCGGCGCTCGCAGCCGTGCGTGAGGGCCGGATGAAGTTCGTGCCCAAGCAGTACGAGAACACCTATTTCGCCTGGATGGAGAACATCAAGCCGTGGACCATCTCCCGCCAGCTCTGGTGGGGGCACCAGATCCCGGCGTGGTACGGTCCGCGCCTCAACTCTGATCCCGACTTCAACAATGGCAGCGCCGGCCCGAAAGTCTTCGTCGCCGGCACTGAGGCCGAGGCGATCGCCCAGGCCGAAGCCTACTATGGCGGCCGCAAGATCGAGGTCTTTACCGGCGGCCTCAACGCAGCCGACTACGTGAAGGCCTATAACGGCTTCGACACCACGCAGCGCGACCGGCGCAATGCCACTACCTGGCAGATGCGCAAGCAGCGCGATCCGTTCGCCGAGCTCAGCGACTCCAAGGTGCCGCTGCATCGCGACGAGGACGTGCTCGACACCTGGTTCTCGTCGGCGCTGTGGCCGTTCTCGACCATGGGCTGGCCCAACGAGACGCCCGAGCTGGCGAAGTACTACCCCACCGACGTGCTGGTCACCGGCTTCGACATCATCTTCTTCTGGGTTGCCCGGATGATGATGATGGGGCTGGAGTTCACCGGCAAGGAGCCCTTCCACACCGTCTACATGCACGCGCTGGTCCGCGACGAGCATGGGCAGAAGATGTCGAAGACCAAGGGCAACGTCATCGATCCGCTGAAGCTCATCGATGGCTACGGCGCCGACGCAACGCGCTTCACGCTCGCCGCAATGGCGGCGCAGGGCCGTGACCTGCGCCTGTCGATGGCGCGTGTCGAGGGCTACCGCAACTTCGTCACCAAGCTCTGGAACGCCGCGCGCTTCCTCGAGATGAACGACTGCATCCGCCTCGCCGGCTTCGGCCCGCGCGACAACCGCCTGGCGCTCAACCGCTGGATCGTCGGCTCGACGGCCCGGGCGGTCGAGACGGTCACCAAGGCGATCGAGGACTACCGCTTCAACGAGGCCGCCAACGCCGCATACGACTTCGTCTGGGGCACCTTCTGCGACTGGTACCTCGAACTGGCCAAGCCCATCCTCACCGGCGACGACGAGGGTGCGAAGATCGAGACCCGCGCCACCGCGGCCTACGTGCTCGACCAGATCCTGAAGCTCCTCCACCCCTTCATGCCCTTCATTACCGAAGAGCTCTGGGCCGAGACCGGCAAGATCGGTCCGAAGCGCGACAGGCTGCTGATCCTCTCCGAGTGGCCCGACATGAAGGGCCTCGAGGAACCGGCGGCGACCGCCGAACTCGACTGGCTGATCGCACTCGTCTCCGGCATTCGCTCGGTCCGCCAGGAAATGAACGTGCCCGGCGGCGCCAAGATCAAGCTGGTGGTGGTCGGGGCAGGGGAGGAGACCGGTACGCGCGTCGAAGCCCATCTCGGCTCGCTCACCCGTCTCGCGCGACTGGATACGGTCGACTATGCCTCCGATGTCCCGCCCGAGTCGGCGCAGATCGTGCTCGGCGAGGCCGTGTTCGCCCTGCCGCTGGCCGGCGTCATCGACATCGCTGCCGAACGCGCCCGTCTTCAGAAGGACATGGCGAAGGAGGACAGCGAGATCGACAAGATCGATCGCAAGCTCGGCAATGAGCAGTTTGTCGCCAAGGCGCCCCCCGAGGTCATCGAGGAACAGCGCCAGCGCCGTGCCGATGCGGTCGAGCGCCGCAACCACATCGCCGACGCACTCGCCCGGCTGAGCTGAACCCATAGGGGCCCACCATGGGCGACATTCCTGGCTCCAACACCCGTCCGCCCGTTCGCGACTGGATGACCATCGTCCAGTTCGACGGGCGCGGTGGAGTGCGCAAGGTCGAGGAGGCCGAGGAGGCCACCTTCGTCACCCCCGCCAAGGGGTTCGCGCTGATCTCCGGCAACTCGCGTGCGCCGGAATTCCGCGTCTGGCTGAAGCAGGAGCTTGGCGAGTTCTACGCCGACCTCGTCAGCGTGCCCTCCACCCGGTCGCGCTGCACGGTGATCGACGACAAGGCGCTGGTGGTGCTGCGCGTCGCCCGCCCCGGCGCCGAGCCCGAGGATGTCGGCCGCCAGCTGCTGTCGCTATGGCTGGAAAAGGGGCGCGTCATCATCGCGTCGGAACTCAACATCGTCGATTTCCTCGGCATCGGGCAGTGGCAGCAGACGCATCACGCGCCGCACTCGCCGGCCGACCTCGTGGCCCGCCTGGCGCTGCGGGCCGCCGACCGCCTCGAGCCGCTGATCGAGCGGCTGGGCAACAGCCTCGACGTGATCGAGGAAAACCTGATGATGAACCGCAACCACGACTCGCGCAGCCGCCTCGCGCACCTGCGCCGCACCATCATCAACATGCGCCGCCTCGTCTGGCCGCAGCGCGACGTGCTGACGACGCTCGAAATCGAGGACCTGAGCTTCCTCACCAATCGCGATCGGGTTCGCCTGCGCGAGGCCGCGGCCCGTACCGCCCGGCTCGGCGACGAGTTGCAGACCCTCTCCGAACGCGCCGTGCTGGTGCACGAGCAACTGCTCGATACCCGCGCCGAGCAGATGAACCAGACCATGCTGCTGCTGGCCGCGGCCACCGTGGTGCTGATGCCGCTCACCGTCATCAGCGGCATCCTCGGCATGAACCTGCCGATCCCCTTTGCCCACGAACCCTGGGCGTTCTGGGCCGTGTGCGGGGGGTTGGCAGCCATGGGGGTGGCGATCTACCTGTTCATGAAAAAGCAGAAGTGGGTGTGAGGGACGGGCGCTGCCCTTGCAACAGCGTCTCCTCCCCCTTGGCGGGGGAGGGTAGCGACGTAGCAGAGCTAGGGAGAGGGGGCAGCGCGCGAGCGGGACCTTGCCTCAAACCGGCGCCGCCCCCCTCTCCCTAGTTGCGCTAGGCGGCAAGCCGCCAAGCTTCACTACCCTCCCCCGGCCGAGGGGGAGGAGACGATGCGGTCCCCTCGGTGGCTTGTCACTCCGCGAAGCCGCCGTCCTTCCATGCCCGCCTTGGCGTAACTGCCTACGCCGTGCTAGACACCCCGCCTTGCCGGAAGATCCGGCAACCAACCCAATGACATCCCTGGAGATGGAAATGACGATCAAGGTGACGTTCCCCGACGGTGCAGTACGCGACTATGCGCGTGGCACCACCGGGACCACCGTGGTCGAATCCATCTCCCCCAGCCTCGCCAAGCGCACCGTGGCGATGAAGTGGAATGGCGTGCTCTCCGACCTCAGCGACGCGCTCGAGGATGACGGCCGCATCGAGTTCGTCATGCGCGACAGCGCCGATGGCCTCGGGCTGATCCGCCACGATGCTGCGCACGTCCTCGCCGAGGCCGTGCAGGAGCTGTGGCCGACGACGCAGGTGACCATCGGCCCGGTGATCGAGAACGGCTTCTACTACGACTTCAAGCGCGACACGCCGTTCTCGGAGGACGATTTCCCGACCATCGAGAAGAAGATGGCCGAGATCGTGGCGCGCGGCGCCGCCTTCACCAAGGAGGTCTGGACCCGCGACGAGGCGAAGCGCGTCTTCGCCGCCAAGGGCGAGAACTTCAAGGTCGAGCTGGTCGATGCCATTCCGGCCGACCAGATGATCAAGATCTACAAGCAGGGCCAGTGGTTCGACCTCTGCCGCGGCCCGCACATGCGCTCCACCAAGGATATCGGCACCGCCTTCAAGCTGACCAAGGTGGCCGGCGCCTACTGGCGTGGCGACAGCAACAACCCGGTGCTGAGCCGCCTCTACGGCACCGCGTTCGCGTCGCAGAAGGAACTCGACGAGTACCTCCACATGATCGAGGAGGCCGAGAAGCGCGACCACCGCCGCATCGGCAAGGACCTCGACCTGTTCCATCTGCAGGAAGAGGCGCAGGGCTCGGTGTTCTGGCACCCCAAGGGCTACGTCCTCTACAACCAGATGGAGGCCTATATCCGCCGTCGGGTGAACGCCAACGGCTACAACGAGGTGAAGACCCCGCAGCTGATGAGCTCGAAGTTCTGGGAGGCCTCGGGCCACTGGGGCAAGTACCGCGAGAACATGTTCGTGGTGCCCGACGAGGTGCCCGGCACCGAGGACGAAGGTCCGGAGCTGTCGGGCAGTGGGGAGCTCATGGCGCTCAAGCCGATGAACTGCCCGGCCCACATCCAGATCTTCAACCAGGGCATCAAGTCCTACCGCGACTTGCCGCTGCGCATGGCCGAGTTCGGCTGCTGCCACCGCAACGAGGCCCATGGCGCGCTGCACGGCCTGCTGCGCGTCCGCCAGATGACCCAGGACGACGCCCACATCTTCTGCACCGAGGAGCAGATCCAGGCCGAGACCGAGCGTTTCGTGCACCTGCTCTACTCGGTGTACGAGCACATGGGCTTCGAGAACGTCGTCATCAAGCTGGCGACCCGGCCGGAAAAGTTCGGCGGCACCATCGAGCGCTGGGACGCGGCCGAGAAGTCGCTGGGCGATGCGCTGCTCGCCACCGGCTACAAGTTCGAGATCGCCGAGGGGGAGGGCGCCTTCTATGCGCCCAAGCTCGAGTTCCACCTGAAGGATGCCATCGGCCGCTCCTGGCAGGTGGGCACGCTGCAACTCGACTACGTGCTGCCCGAGCGTCTCGGCGCCATGTATGTGGCCGAGGACGGGACCAAGAAGTACGCGGTGATGCTGCATCGCGCCATTCTCGGCTCGCTCGAGCGCTTCATCGGCATGCTGATCGAGCACTATGCCGGCCGGATGCCGATGTGGCTTGCCCCGACCCAGGTCGTGGTCGCCACCATCGTGTCGGAAGCCGACGACTACGCCCAGAAGCTGGTCGATCGCCTGCGGGCCGGCGGTATCCGCGCCGAACTCGACAAGCGCAACGAGAAGATCAACTACAAGGTGCGCGAGCACTCGGTGCAGAAGGTGCCGCTGATGTTCGTGGTCGGCAAGCGCGAGGCCGAGGAGGGCACCGTGTCCGTCCGTCGCCTCGGCACCGAGGGCCAGAAGGTGATGCCGGCGACGGACGCCGTCGTCGAGCTGATGGCCGAAGCCGTGCCGCCCGACCTCAGGCAGCAGGCCGCGTAAGACCGAAGGGCGCCCACGAGGCGCCCTTTTTCATCTCAGGCAGCGGCGATGTGGATGGTGATCCGGCAGCTTTCGCGCGGGCGCTGCACTGGCGCCGTGCGGCAGAGGATGCGGGTCGGATTGTCGGTGTCGTTTCGGTAGGCGTACCAGGTGCTGGCGGGGATGCGGACGAAGTCGCCCGCGCGCACCCAGCCGGTCATGCCGTTGATCATCACCTCGAGCACGCCCTCCTCGACGAGGATGATCGTTTCGGCCTGCTCGTGCATATGCGGCCCGACCTGCGCCCCGGGCTGCACCACATGCGGCTGACCGTGGTAGCCGATGCCGGCGCCGCACGGGTTGGCGATATGGACAATCCGATCGCCTGCAATGAAGAATGCGCGTCTCGACATCTCTGGTCCCCAAGCCGCGAAGCCCCCTTCGCGCCGCGAGCACTAAGCCCGGCACGATGAATGGCAGTTGAACGGCTGGCGATCAGCTCCGTCGCCGCTCAGCGGCTGCCGGTGGCGTCGTGGAAGTGCACGCCCAGTTCCTTCAATGATCGCCACATCACCGTGCAGCCCTGCGGCCGCACCTTGGCGACCATCAGGTCGAAGGTTCTTGGGATGGTGGAGACCCTGCCGCTCTTCACTTCGAGCTTGGCGCCGGTGTCGGACAGGTTGCGGATGATGCAGGCAATGCGCGTCCGGCCGCCATCGAACGCGATCGTGGCCTCGATCATCGTGTTGCGGCGCGGCGAAAGGCGTTGCTCTAGGCGAGTATCCACTATCGACTCCTGAAACCTGCGCGGAGCCTGACAGGGCGGGGTGTGGAATTCGCTTACGCGAAAGGTAAAATTAGTCCTGAGCAGGCCGGGCGGCTACTCGAGCCCCGCCATTTTCAGCCCCTGCAGGTAGCGCGACAGCAGCGAAGGGTACATGAACCTGAGCCCGTCGCCGATCGATGCGAGGCTCACTCCGGCATGAGCCCGCCTGAACCGTTCGAGTGCGTCGCTCGCTGAGGCCAGTTCGCCCTGATGCGCGAGGTAGACCGCAAGGTCGCGATACGGCCAGGTGAGTCCCGGCCGCTCCGACATGGCGCGGCGCACCCAGCCCACCGCCTCCTGCGCCCGGCCGGACGCGAACTGCGCGAGGCCCATCCCTAGGTGCATGTTGAAGGCAAACGGGTCCATCGGCGACAGCCGCGCGGACGTCTCGAAGGCCGTGAGCCCCTTATCGGGACTGCCGAGATAGACGTGGCCCCAGCCCCGGCGGAGCCAGGCCCAGGCGTGGTTCGGATCGAGCGCGATGGCCCGGTCCGTCAGCGTTGCCGCCTGCCCGACATCGCCGCCCAGCATCATCATCGCCGAGGCCAGCGCCGCAAGGGCGGTCGGATCGTCGGCCACGTTCATGCTGGCGGTCTTGACCAGAGCCTCGGCCTGCCGACGTTCCTCAGCGAAATCGGTGGACCAGTTGTAGGCGACCTGCTGGCCGTGCGCCCACGCGGCCAATGCCGCCGCGAGCCCGTAGTCCGGTTCCAGCGCCAGCGCCCGTGACAGGTAGGCGATTGCCTCCGCATTGTCGTCCGGGCTGTGCGCCCACAGGTGCGGCAAGGCTCGCATGACGAGATCGTAGGCGGCGAGCGTATCGGGCCGCTTCTTCCGCGCCCGGTCGACTTCGGCACGGCGGATGGACGGCTGCACGGCGCTCGCCACCTCTGCCGCCATCCGGTCCTGCAGGTCGAAGAGGTCGGCAATGGCGCCGTCGACCTTGTTGGACCAGATATGGCTGCCGCTGTCGGTTTCGACCAGCTGTGCCGTGATCCGCACGCGCTCGCCCACGCGGCGGACCGAACCCTCGACCACGTAGCGCACCCCGAGGTCGCGCCCTACCTGCCGCACATCGACGCCCGCTCGGCCCTTGTAGGCAAAGGACGAGTTCCGGGCGATGACGAAAAAGTCCTTTATGCGACTCAGCGTTGCAGTGATTTCCTCGACCACCGCATCAGCGAAGTAGCTCTGGTCCGCCTCGCCCGACAGGTTGTCGAACGGCAGCACCACCAGCGATGGCCGGCTCGACGGCGGCACCGGGGGTGGCGCCTCGTTCTTCTGCTGCAGCCGCTGCGCTCCGCCCGGGTGCCAGGTGTAGATGCGGACGGTCTTGGTGATGTTCTTGAGTTCGGTCGGCCCCATGTCCGTGAACTCGAGGTCGATGGTGCCATCGAGGTACTGGTACATCCACTTGGTGATGCACATGCCGCCGGCCGGCGCGTGGCTCTGCACGCGCACCGCGAGGTTGATTCCCGAGCCGTAGAGGTCGTCGCCCGCCACCAGCACGTCGGCCAGCACGATGCCGGCGCGGACCTGGAACATCTCGCCGCCCGGCCCGCGGATCTTCCGCTCGTAGATCTCGCGCTGCACCCACGCGGTCCACTGCACCGCCGCCACGACCGAGTTGAACTCGGCGAGCAGCCCGTCGCCCATGGTCTTGAACACCTTGCCGCCCGCAGTCGCGATGGTCCGCGCGATCAGCCGGTCGTAGACCCGCTGCACGAGGCGCAGGGTCTGGCGCTCATTGCGTTCCACGAGGCGGGAATAGCCCACCACGTCCAGCGATACGATAGGGACCAGGCGGCGGTCGGGTTGTGCCATGCGATGTGCTTCTGCTGCAGCGCAACAGTATAGCATCGGTGAATATCGCACAGATAGCGTCGGAACACTGCTCCCATGCTATCGCGACAGTTTTCCCGCCGTGGCTGCGCTACGAAGCCTCGCGCCAGCCCGGCTTGCGCAGCATCGCTTCGAGGGCCAGCGCCGGCATCGGCCGGGCAAGGGCGAATCCCTGCAGCATGTCGCAACCCAAGCCGCGCAGGATGTCCGCCTGTTCGTAGGTTTCGACGCCCTCGGCGACGACCTTGATGCCAAGGGAACGACCGATATCGATCAGCGAGCCCACCAGTTGCTGCTGGCTGCGCGAGGTCGTCAGTTCGTCGAGGAACTGCCGGTCGATCTTGAAGCGGGTCGGCCGCAACCTGAGCAGGCTGAGGATGGAGGCATGGCCGGTGCCGAAATCGTCGATGGACAAGTCGATTCCCAGGTCGCGGATGCGGTCGAGGTTCCACTCCACCATCTCGTCGATATCGTCGAGAAAGATCGATTCGAGGAGTTCGAAGCTCAGCGTCCCCGGCTCGAACTTCAAGTCACGCAGGGAAGCGACGAGCCGCTCGTCGCGCAGCCGCCGGAACGAGACGTTCACCGAGACACCCGGCACCTTCAGTCCTGCCGCGCGCCACGCCGCGAAATCGTCGAGCGCCTTGTGCAGGATCACCCTGTCGATGGCGGTGACGACGTTGAGGTCCTCGGCCACGCGCAGGAAGCGGGCAGGGGCCAGCACGCCCTCCCTGGGATGCCGCCAGCGTGCCAGCGCCTCCACACCGCAAAGCTCCATCGTTCGCGCGTCGAACAGCGGCTGGTAGTAGGGAAAGAACTCGTCCTGCTCGATCCCCTGCAGGATTTCGTCGGCCAGGTGCTTGGTGTGAACCGCCTCGGCCTGCAGCGCTTCGGAGAAGAACTCGAAGCCATTCTTGCCGCGGGCCTTGGCGCGATAGAGGGCGATATCCGCATCGATCATCAGCCGCACCGGATCGACGGCGGCCCCGTGCTGCGTCGCAATGCCGATCGAGGCGCCAAAGCGGCAGTACTGGCCCTGGTAGGGCACGGGTCGTCGCATCTGGTCGACGATGGCGCGCGCCAGTTCGCCCAGCCGGTTCTGGTCGCCGGCGTAAGAGCACACCACGATGAACTCGTCGCCGCCCACCCGGGCGACGAAGTCGCGGGGGCCAAGGTTGCTCCGCAGCAGTTGCGCAGCGTGCACCAGCATGGCGTCGCCCGCGATGTGGCCGAGCGTATCGTTGATCTGCTTGAACCGGTCGAGGTCGATATGGAGCAGTGCGACGCTGGAGCCGGCCACAGCCGCTTCCGTGGCGCGCTGCGCAAGCACCTCGTCGAGGTAGCGGCGGTTCGGCAGTCCGGTCAGCGTATCGTGCAGCGCATTGTGCTCGATCCGGGCCTTGGCGGCTTCGAGCTCGACGTTGCGCGCCTCGGCCAGGTCCTTGGCCCGCTGCAGCTCGCGATGGGCCGCAACTTCCTCGGTGACGTCCCAGTTCACGCCCAGCATGCGCGGCGTGCCCAGTGAATCGCGATACCAGCGGCCCTGGGTGCGAACGATCCGCTCCTGCTTGTTGTCCTGCCGGACAATACGGAACTCGGACACGTAGCTGGAACGGGCTTCGACGGCACTGTTGACCTTGTGCCGGGCGATTGCTGCATCTTCGGGATGCAACGCGTTCTCCCACATTGTCGCCCCGATGGCGACGTCGTCGGCAATCCCGTAGATCTCCCGCACCTGGCCGTCCCAGAACAGCTCCCCGGTGTCGAGGTTTGCCTCGAACAGGCCGATGCGCGAGACTTCGAGCGCCAGTTCGAGCCGCCGCGACAGCCGCAGCAACTGGTCCTCGGAGGTCTTCTGCTCGGTGATGTCGGTATCGGTGCCGATGATCCGCTTTGGCTTGCCGTCGATGAACCACTCGATCGGCGAACCAAGGCTCGAGATCCAGATGTACTTCCCGTTCCGATGCCGCTCGCGATACTCCATATGCACGCGCTGCAGCTCGCCGTTGTGCTGGCGCCGGATCAGTTCCAGGATTTTCGGCAGATCCTCGGGGTGCACCCGGTCTGCCCAGACATCGTGCGGGTCACCCTCATCGCCATCCGGGTTCATGCCGCGCATCGTGCGCCAGGTGCGCGAGTGGTAGACGACGCCCGTGCTGAGATCGGAATCCCACACGCCTTGTCGCGCGCTCTCCAGTGCCATTTCCCAACGGCTTTCTGAGCGATCGAGCGCGGCTGCCATGTCCCGCAGCGCCGAAACGTCCTGCACGAGGCCCCACAGGGCGTCCCCGTCGGCGCGCACCAGTCCGGTCGCCAGGTGGTGCCGGCCGTCGGCCAGTGGAATCGACAGCTCCATCACCGGAGCGCTCATGCCGGCAAGCACCTGACGTATGGCTTCGAACAGCGCCCGTCGCCCGCCCAGTTGCCGCAGCACCTGCCGCACCCCGGGCTGTTCCGTTCGCCCGAGTAGCGTCAGAAGCCCGTCGGAGCAGACAAGTCCCTGTGCCGCGGTCCACGTCCAGCGTCCCAGCCCGGCCAGCCGTTCAGCCTCGGCAAACTGCCGAATGACCTGATCGTGCGGGGAACCGCCTGAAGCGGGAGAATGCCGGGTCCGCTGCCGGGAAGGCTTCATGCTCGCTTGTCCTCGCGGTCCAACCCCTCGGACCGATCTGGCCAGCATCGACCCGCCGCACTTTAAATTCCCTTACGGAATTGCCTTGTCGGCGCTCAAGTGGTGCACACCCTGGCGCGCTCGAGCAGCAATTCGCGCTCACGTTCATTGCGCGTCAGCTCCGCCGCCCGCTCGAATTCAGGCCGCGCCTCGCTCGGCCGTCCCAGTTTCAACAGGAAGTCGCCGCGCACGGCGGGCAGCAAGTGATAGCTTCGGAGGGCAGGGTCATCGGCCAGCACGTCGAGCAGCCCAAGCCCCGCCGCCGGCCCGAAGGCCATCGCATGCGCCACCGCCCGGTTGAGTTCCACCACCGGACCAGGAGTCACGTCGGCCAGCACGTCGTAGAGCCCGGCGATTGCCGGCCAGTCGGTATCGGCGGCTTTCTTCGCCCTGGCGTGGCAGGCTGCAATCGCGGCCTGCAGCCCGTACGGCCCCTCGGCTCCCCCGAGTTCCATGGTGCGCTGCAGCGCCGCAAGCCCGCGCCGGATCAGCATCTGGTCCCACTTGCCGCGATCCTGGTCGAGCAGCAGCACCGGCGCCCCGTCACGCCCGGTCCGGGCCCTTATGCGCGAGGCCTGCAACTCCATCAGCGCCACGAGGCCATGCACTTCGGGCTCATCCGGTGTCAGTCCGGTCAGCACGCGACCCAGCCGCATCGCCTCCTCGCAGAGCTGTGGCCGGGCCCAGTCCTCGCCCGAGGTGGCCGTGTAGCCCTCGTTGAAGATCAGGTAGAGCACCTCCAGCACCGAGCTCAGGCGCTCGGCCCGGTCGGCCCCGCGCGGCACCTCGAAGGGCAGGCCGGCCTCCGCGAGGTTTCGCTTCGCCCGCACGATCCGCTGCGCCACCGTCGCCTCCGGCACGAGAAACGCCCGCGCGATTTCGTCCGTCGTCAGCCCGCCGAGCAGCCGCAGGGTCAGGGCGACCCGCGCCTCCGGCGATATGGCCGGATGGCAGGAGGTGAAGATCAGTTTGAGCAGGTCGTCGCCGACATCGTCGTCGAGCGGCGTGTCGAAGTCCGGAGCCGTCTGCTCTTCCTCCCGCAGGTCATGCCCCAGCTCGTCGAGCTTTCGCGCCGCCATCTTGTTCCGCCTGAAATAGTCGATGGCCCGGCGCTTCGCCGTCTGCATCAGCCAGGCGCCCGGGTTGCGCGGCACGCCTTCGACCGGCCAGTGCTTCAGGGCGACGATCAGCGCATCCTGCGCCAGTTCCTCGGCCAGCCCGACATCCCGCACGATACGGGTCAGGCCGGCGATCAGCCGGGCCTGTTCCAGCCGGAAGGTAGCCTCGATGGCCCGCCGGGTTTCGTGTTCTGCCAATCGTTCGCTCATGGCGGCGGATCAGACCAAATCCGATCCGCCGCAGCAAGTGAGCGTCAGACCTTGTCGGCGCCCTGGTCACGCAACGCCTGTTCGCGCGCCTGCAACTCCGGCGTAAAGGCGTCACCGAAATCCTCGGCGGAGACGAAGCGGCGCAGTTCCAGCTGCACGTTGCCGTCGCCGTCTTCCGGCGGCCACTGCTTCACCCAATCGAGTGCTTCCTCGTAGGAGGCGACCTCGATCACGGTGTAGCCGGCGATCAGTTCCTTGGCCTCGGCGAACGGCCCGTCGAGGACTGTCGGCTTGCCGTTCTGGAACGTGATCTTTGCCCCATAGCGGCTCGACTTCAGGCCGTCGCCGCCCACCATCACGCCGGCCGCGACCAGCTTTTCGTTGTAGGCTGTCATCGCCTCGATCAGTTCGGTCGAGGGCATAGCCTCGGCCTCGGTCGCGGCGTCGGCCTTGCGGATAATCATGAATCGCATGTTGGTTCTCCTTGTTCGCAAGCTTAGTGCCGGGCCAGCCGCTTTTCGTTTTCGGCGCGCATCGTCTCTTCCCGCGCAATCTGCTCGGGCGACAGCACGTCGGCAAAGTCGGCGGCTTCGAACACCCGGCGCAGTTCCACCGTCTCGCCGTCGTCGAGCGGGATGCGCTTCACCCAGCTCAGGGCCTCGTCCTTGTCCTTGGCGCTGATCACCCAGAATCCGGCGATCAGCTCCTTGGTTTCGGCGAACGGCCCGTCGACGACGGTCAGCTTGCCGTTCTTGCTGGTGACCCTGGCGCCTTCCCTGGAGGGGTGCAGTCCTTCGCCGGCGAGCAGGACGCCGGCCTCGATCAGTTGTTCGTTGAACCGGCCCATGGCCTCGAACACCTCGGGCCCGGGCATCACGCCAGCCTCGGTATCGGCAGTCGCCTTGACGATGATCATGAAGCGCATTTGTCGTCTCCTCTTGCGGCAGCATCGCACCAGATCGAGCGATCTCAACCTGCCTCTGATGACACGACGAGCGGAGCAGGGCGCGATCGACACGCCCTGCTCAGATTCTTGAAGAAATTTTCGACCCCGGCTGACGCGGGCTAGTCCGCGTCGGCAACCCGGTCGGCGTAGCCGGTGACCTTGGCCGCCAGCGAGGCTTCCATGAAGTCGTCGAGGTCGCCATCGAGTACCGCCGAAGTGTTCGAGGTCTCGTGGCCGGTCCGCAGGTCCTTCACCATCTGGTACGGCTGCAGCACATAGGATCGGATCTGGTGGCCCCAGCCCACGTCGGTCTTGGCTGCCGATTCGGCGTTTGCGGCTTCTTCGCGCTTCTGCATCTCGGCTTCGTAAAGACGGGCCTTCAGCATCGCCATGGCGGTGGCGCGGTTCTTGTGCTGCGACCGTTCGGCCTGGCAGGCAACGATGATGCCAGACGGGATATGGGTGATGCGGATGGCCGAGTCCGTGGTGTTCACGTGCTGGCCACCAGCGCCCGACGAGCGGTAGGTATCGACCTTGAGGTCGCTTTCGCTGATCTCGATGTTGATCGTGTCATCGACCACCGGATAGACCCATGCCGACGAGAAGCTGGTGTGGCGGCGGGCCGCGCTGTCATAGGGCGAAATCCGGACGAGGCGATGCACGCCCGATTCCGTCTTCAGCCAGCCATAGGCGTTGTGCCCGGAGATCTTGATCGTCGCCGACTTGATGCCGGCTTCTTCGCCGTCATGCATTTCCATGACTTCGATCTTGAACTTCCGCCGCTCCGCCCAGCGCGTGTACATGCGCAGCAGGATGTTGGCCCAGTCCTGGCTCTCCGTGCCGCCAGCGCCCGAGTGGATTTCGAGATAGGCGTCGTTGGCGTCGGCTTCGCCCGAAAGCAGCGTTTCCACCTGGGCGGACCGCGCTTCCTTCAGGGCTTCGTGCAGGGCCTGCTCGGCTTCCTTGACCACGTCGGCGTCACCCTCCGCGTCGCCCATCTCGATGAGCTCGGAGTTGTCACGCACGGCGGCTTCCAGCGCCTTGACGGCCTTGACCTGGACGTCGAGCTCGTCACGCTTCTGCATGATCGGGCGCGCCTTCTCGGGGTCGGCCCAGAAGTCGGGGTGCTCGGTACGGGCTGTCAGGTCGTCGAGACGGGCTTCAGCTGTATCCCAGTCAAAGATGCCTCCTCAGCAGGCTTATGACCTGCTCGATTTCGGAGACGACCTTGGCGATTTCGGCGCGCATTACTCTTCCTTCCGGATGTCGAGCCCCATGTAGTTGAGACCAAGGGATGGATCAACCCATGCTTTCCCCTGTCACGGGCGCATGCTAGGCACGGCGACACTTCGAGGGTGACTACGTGCCGGACACGATTGAGCGGATCAGCTTCGTATCGAGCGGCACGCCGGAGGCAAATCTAGCCGCCGAGTCGCTGCGGACCCGCTATGGCAACCTCCCCTTCGAGCAGGCCGAGGCGATCGTCGCGCTGGGCGGCGACGGGTTGATGCTGCAGACGCTGCACCGGACGATGAAGACGGGCGTGCCGGTCTACGGCATGAACTTCGGCTCGATCGGCTTCCTGATGAACCAGTTCTCCGCCGACGACCTGCCGCGGCGGATCGGCGCGGCCAAGCCGACCAAGATCTACCCCCTCGAGATGACGGTGCGCTGCGACGACGGCAGCGAGCACACCGCGCTGGCGCTCAACGAGGTGTCGCTGTTCCGCATGACCTACCAGGCAGTGAAGGTCGAAATCCTTGTCGACGGACATCCGCGGCTCGAGGAGCTGATCTGCGACGGCGTGCTGGTCGCGACCCCCGCGGGCTCGACCGCCTACAACCTCTCGGCGCATGGACCGATCCTGCCGATCGGCTCGTCGCTCTTGGCGCTGACGCCGATCTCGCCGTTCCGTCCGCGTCGCTGGCGCGGGGCGATCCTCGGCAACGAGGCGGTGGTGACGTTCCGCACCCGCGAGGCGGAAAAACGCCCGGTGAGCGCCGTCGCCGACAATGTCGAGTTCCAGCGGGTGCTCGAAGTAACGGTGCGCGAGAACCGGACCCGCGGCGTCAGCCTGCTGTTCGATCCCGGCACCGGGCTCGATGAACGCGTGCTGAGCGAACAGTTCCGCTATTAGGCCGCCGGGAGGGCCAGCACCGGCTCCGTGGCAAAGGGCTCGGGCAGCGCCAGTTCGGTGCCACCGGGCGTCGCGGCGAAGCCGGCCATCACCCCGCGGGCGGCGCGACGGGCGAGGATGACGTTCTGCTCGCTGAGATAGGTGAAGGCTTCCTCGAGCTCCGGCGGGATGTTGCCGCGATGGTCCGCGATCAGCTCCTCGGTCAGCGCGGTGACGACGAAGTGGCGGGCCGCCAGGTCGTCGGCGAGGTCGGCGGCGCGGGCGTGGGAGATCAGCCGCGCCAGCATGTTGCGCACTGCCTCGTTGAGCCCGCAGCGCACGAACAGGGCGTTGAGCGCGGCGCGGCTGCCATGCTCGAGCAGGGTGAACACTTTCTCGCGCGGCGTCTCGGACAGTTCGGCAACGCAGTCGGCGAAGAAGAGCACATGGCCCTGCACGATGGCGTGCAGCAGTACGCGCGTCGAGACCATGTCGGTTTCGACCATGCCGGCAGCGTATGGCGCGCGACCGGCCGCCGCTTCAGTCTCGCCGATGGCGGTCATGGCCGTGTCGGTGGCATCGCGGAGCAGGCGGTCGAGGCGCGGCGCCGCCACAGCCCCGGCAACGATCCGGGTGGCGCGCAGTGCCGCTGCAATCGACTGCACCAGCAACAGCCGCGAGGCGGCCGGCAATTCGGCGCGGGCCAGCAGCGCGCCGCGAACATCGGCATCATCCGGGCCGTGCTCGGTGGCAAGCTCGCTCAGCAACCCGGCGGAAAACACCAGGTCCTCGCGGGCCAGCAGCTTCAGTGCCAGCACCGTCCCGCCGGCCCGCACCAGCGCTTCGGTGACGCGCTGCGACAGCCGCTCGCGCTGGGCAACGGCCAGCAGCATGGGCTCGTCCGCGGTGCGGATCAGGGCCATGAGGTCGGCATCGACCAGCGCCGGCGAGTATTGCGCTACGGCGCGGGAGATCACCGGGCTGTCCTGCAGCAGCGCCAGAATGAGCGGGCGCGGCGCCTCGAGTGCGTGCAGCAGCCCGTAGGCCAGGGCGCCGCGCACCCGCACGGAAGGATCGTCAAGAAAACCGATCAGCGAGGCGTAGAGCGCCGCATGTTCGTCCGCCGGTCCCGAATGGCTCAGGTAGGCCAGCGCCGCGATATGCGCTGCCCGCCCCCGCTCCTCGCTGTCGCGCGACTGGCTGAGGGCGACGAAATCCTGGTACCCAACCATCCAACTCTCCGGCACACCGTCGAAAAAGACGTTAGCCGGCAAGGTTTAAGGAACGGTTCACCTTACGGGCTCACTCGCTGTTAACCGGTGGGACCAGCGGAATGAGCGGCTGGCCCTGGCCCTGGCCGTAGAACTGGGTGAACAGCGCGGCGCCCTGCGCCTCCTCGGCGGGGCTGATCAGGGTGCGCCCCTGAACCTCGCCCTCGTTCGAGAACAGCGCCGTAAAGCTCATGTCATCGGGGCCGAAACGCGACGGTAGCGGCGCGGCGTCGGGCCACTTTCCCTGCTGGCCGTTGACCAGTTGCTGCGCCGAAAAGTTCGAGTCGGCGGGGCCGATGGTGGTGGGCGCGCCGACGTGCTTTGCCACCAGCACCTGGTACACCTGCTTGATCGAGCGAGGTTGTCCATCGCTGTAGAAGATCGTCGGGTTGGCCTTGGCCTGCCGCGGGAACAGGGCTGCCGCGCTCTGGTTGGGGTCGGCGAGGCCGGCATCGAAGAACTTGGCCGCCCCGTTCACCCCCAGGAAGTGCGCGATGTAGAGTTCCCCCGGGCTCGGCATGCGACCGAACCGCTGGTAGAGGAAGTCGCCATTCGATCGGGTGAACGCGGCGGCAAGGTCGGAGGCGACCTGCGGGTCTTCACGCAGCTTGAGAACTTCCGCCTTCAGCGCCTTGTCGGCAATGGTGTAGTCGCCGTCCTTGTCGACCTTGATGGCGTCCGCGTATTGCTGGTAGCCGAGCCGCGGTCCCTCCTGCTTCATCACCATCAGCCAGGTCGAATCGAGGAACTGGAACAGCCCGGTGGCGCTCGACGTACCGGCCTTGGCCGTGGGGTTGAGGCTCGACTCGCGGATAGCCGTCTGCAGCAGGTAGTCGAAGTCGACATCGCTCTTGTCGCCCGCCGTGTCGATGGCATAGGCGAGCGGTTGGGGCACGGATATTGGCGCGACGCCCATCGACTCGGGATCCGAGTTGGTAAGAGTTGATTAAGTTTTGCGCTGTGTGAGGTTAATGCGGGGTTAACGGGGCTTCACTGAACGTCCCCTCACCCGGCCGCTTCGCGGCCACCCTCTCCCTCAAGGGGAGAGGGGCAGCAGTGCCCAGTGGATGCGGTAGTGCACCTTCTCCCTTCTCCCCTTGAGGGAGAAGGTGGCGAGGCCGAAGGCCGAGACGGATGAGGGGTCGTTCCCTCACTCGCCCCAGCGCGTCACGATCTTGTCGAGGTCCGGTCGGTCGCGGTCTTCGATCACCGCGGTCGGCGTGCCGATATGGATGAAGCCGACGAAGCGCTCGCCACCCCGCGCCCCGAGCATGGTCTGGGCCTCGGTGTCGAAGCCGTACCACCGGTTGGTCCAGCTTGCGGCAAAGCCCATCGCGAAGGCGGCGTGCGAAAGGTTGAGGCATACATTGCCGGCCGACAGCAGTTGCTCGACTTCCGGTGCCTTGGGGTTCGGCTTGGGCGAGAGCAGCACGCCGATGGTGACCGGGGCAGGGAGGAATTGCCGCCGTTCCAGCTCCAGTCCCGCCTCGTCGATATCGGGCCGGCGGCGCTTCTGCATCTCGGCCAGCTTCTCGCCGACACGCAGGCGCGCGTCACCCTCGATCAGAATCAGCCGCCACGGCTCGAACTTCCCATGGTCGGGCACCCGGGTGCCGATGGTGAGGATTTCGCGGAGTTCCTCGGGTGTCGGGCCGGGATCCTTGAGGAAGCCGATGCCGACGGAACGCCGCGATTTCAGGTAGTCGCGCACGGGAACGTTGATAGCCATGGTCATGTCCTTGCGAGGGCCGTGCACCTTATGACACAGCTTTTCCCTAATCCAAGCGTAGACGAACGCCGCACGAGGCGGGCGGCGCTCTGGCAGCGGGGATTGGTGTGAAGATCAGGCATTGGATCGGGTTGTTGGGCATCGTCGCCTTGCTCCTGCCGGGCATCGCGGTGGCTCAGGACGAGCCCCCCGTGCCGCTGCCGCGTCGCGCCGACCGTATTCCCCAGCAGGGCGAACAGGGGCAGGACCCCGCCGCCGTCGAGGCGGAGGTCCTTGGTACGGAGCAGCCCGGTGCCGACCCGGTGTCGACCCCCGCCGTGGAAGCGGTGGAGCAGGTCGCCGCCATCCCGCAGCCGGTCACTCTCGTCGCGCGGATCGTCGATGGCGGCAGCACCATTGCCGACGGACTGACCTGGCGGGTGTTCGAGACGCGTACCGACGCCAGCGGCGAACTGGCCCTGGCGGCCAAGTCCGACGACGCGACTGCGCGTATCGCGCTCGCGCCCGGCAACTACGTCGTGCATGTCGCCTATGGCCGGGCGCAGACCACCGATACGATCACCGTGGTCGATGGCAACAACGAGAAGGCGCTGGTCCTCGATGCCGGTGCGATACGGCTGAACGCGCAGGTCTCCGGCGACATCGCCATCCCCATCAACTTGCTGCGCTTCGACATCTACTCGCCCGGCGCAGAGAGCGAACGCACCCTCGTGGCGCAGAACCTGGCGCCCAGCGATATCGTGACGCTGAACGCCGGCACCTATCACATCGTCTCCTATTTCGGCGACGTGAACGCCGTGGTGCGGGCCGACCTGCGGGTCGAGCCGGGCCAGCTGACCGACGCGACGCTCTATCACAAGGCCTCGCAGGTCTCGTTCAAGCTGGTCTCCGAGCCCGGCGGCGAAGCCATTGCCGATATCGACTGGACGGTGAAGACCGAGGACGGCCAGACGGTGTTCTCCAACATCGGCGCCTTCCCCTCCACCGTGCTGGGCGAGGGCGATTATCTCGTGTTGGCCAAGCGCGGCGAGCAGGTCTACAATCGCGAGTTCGAGGTGCAAGCCGGTGCCGGCACCGAAATCGAGGTCCTGACGGCGGTCTACTAGCCGCCGCGGCTATCGCGCGAAATCCTCCGGCGTGTCGAAATCCATCAGCGTACCCGCGGGCGCGACGACGCGCTCGGCGCTCCGCAGCAGCCCTCGCGCCCCCTTGTCGCCGTCGATCCGCAACAACTCCGGCAGCCAGGTGCGCGAGAACGCCGCCGGCGGAGTCGGCGGCTCGTCTGGCCCCGCGACGGACGCCACCATGCCGCCCGGCGTCAGCCGCGCCATCAGGGTGAGCAGGTGCCCGGGATCGATCAGCGGCATGTCGGCGAGACAGACCACCAGCGCTTCGGGCTGCCCGGCCGCCGCTACGCCGATCGCGAGCGATGAGGCCTGTCCGCGCGCCGGATCGGGGTTGCACACTACCTTGAACCCGAGCCCTGCGAGGATCGCCACCAGCGCGTCATCCCCCGTCCGGCACACCGCGATCCGCTGCGCAAAGGGCAGGGCGCTGATCGTCTCGGCGGCATGCCGCCCCAGCGGCTTGTCGCGAAAATCTGCCAGGAGCTTGTCCGCGCCATACCGGCGCGACAGCCCGGCTGCCAGCAGCACCACGGCACTGTCCTCGATCCGCGCCACTAGCCGTCGAGCCTGACCCGCGCCTCGGTGATCTGGCCGAGCACGGAAATCGCCAGCGCCGATGCTGTCCGCGTTGGCCCGAACAGCCCGATCGGCCCATGCAGCCGCGCAATCCGGTCCTCGCTCACCCCGGCGGCTGCGAGCCGCGCCACCCGCATGGCGTGCGTCCGCCGGCTGCCCAGCGCCCCGATATAGAACGGCTCATGGCCGAGCGCGGCTTCGAGCAGGGCGCTTTCCTTGAACCGGTCGTGCAGCAGGAAGACGATCGCCGTGAACGGGTCGACAGGCAGCGCCGGCAACGTCGTGCCGCGCACCGGGGTCACCGCGGCGCCGCTGCGCGCGACGATCGGGCTCTGTGCATCGGCTGTCATGAACGCATGGACCGGCAGCCCCGCCGCCCGGCCGAGCTGCGCCAGCGACACCAGTTCGTGCCCTTCGCCGATCAGTACCAGCTGGGTCAGCGGGTGATGGTGACGGTGGAACACGCCATCGCGCCACTCGCTGCGCTCGCGGGCGCCCGAGCCGGGCGACAACGCCGCTTTTCCTTCCCCGGGACTGAAGGTCATCGAGAACGGCGCGCGCGCCTCGAGCAGCCGCAGGGCCTCGTCGACTATTGGGGCTTCGGGCCGCACATGCACGTGGACGTCGATGCTGCCGCCACAGGGCAGCTTGATGTCGATGAAGGGCGAGCCGGCGCCGAATCGCAGGATCTCGCCGGCCCCAGCCCGGATGCAGCGGATCGCTTCGCCTGCCACGGCGCTCTCGACACAGCCGCCCGACACGTAGCCGCAATAGCGTCCGTCCTCCAGCACCGCCATCTGCGCGCCGAGCGCCCGCGGCGCCCCGCCCTTGATGTCGATGATGGTGACCAGCGCGCCGGCCAGCCCGGCCCGCGCGCCATCGCTCAGCAGGTGGAACACCGATGCCGGGTCGTCGGGGTCGAGCCCGGCATCGCGGGGCGGCAGCGCTGAAATCTCGTTCACCGCCCCCTCCGCGACGTTTCCGCCAGTTTGGCTGCACTGGCGGCCAAAGGAAAGGCCGCAGCGCGAATGTCTCTAGGCGTAGGCCGGAAACAGCAGCGACCGGTGCGCCGCCGTACCGGCCATCACCCCATCTGCCGCCGCCGACGTCACGTTGTGAAAGGCGCGGGTGATGTCTCCGACCGCCCACACGTTCGGAACCGTCGTCAGCTTCATCGCATCGGTTCGCACCATCTTGCCCAGCGGGCCATCGTCGATGGCGCAGCCGAGCGCCTCGGCCAGCGGACTGTTGAGCCGGGTCGGCGCGCCGATATAAAGGGCGTCGATCGGCACGCGCCGACCATCGGCGAGCTCGACCGCCGCGAGGTCCGTACCGTCCCCGTGCAGCGCCACGACCGGGCTCCGCTCGATCGTCACGTTCTGCCGGGTCACCTCGGCCATCGTCGCCTCGTCCGGCTCGGGCTGGCCGTTGAGGAAGAAGGTCGTCGGCCCCCAGTTGGGGATCAGCATCGCCTGGTGCGACGACATCGGCGACATTGCCAGCACGCCCAACTGGCGGCCGGAGAACTCGAAGCCGTGGCAATAGGGGCAGTGGATCACCGTCTTGCCCCAGCGCTCCTTCAGCCCCGGCACGTCGGGCAGTATGTCGGAGATGCCGAAGGCCAGGATCAGCCGCTTGCCGGTCAGTTCCGCGCCCGAGCCGAGCGTCACGGCAAACCCGTCGCCGCGCTGCTCCGCGCGCACCGCCTCGCCCGCGACGACGCTGGTCGTCGGGTAGGCGAGGAGCTGGTCGCGCGCCTGCTGCAGGATGTCGCCCGGCGCGGCGCCGTCGTGCCCGATCAGGCCGTGCGAATGCGCCGCAAAACGGTTGCGCGGCGCGCCGGCGTCGATCACCGCCACGGTGCTGCGGCCGCGCGCCAGGTAGGTCGCGGCGGCCAGTCCGGCAAAGCTGCCGCCGATGATGATGGCATCGTGGTTCATCTGGAATTCTCCGCGTCGTGTGAATGGGTGTGATGGTCGATCGAGTGCCCGCCGGCGACCATGCGGGCGTGGAAATCGGCGCTGAGCGCGGCGAGGCTGACACTGCCCAGCCGCTCCAGCATCAGCGCTTCGGCCTCGCGAAACGTCTCGTCGAGCGCCGCGTTGACCGCCTGCTCGACGAGGCAAGTCGGCCGTTCCGACCGGTTGCCGAGTGCGATCAGGGCAGGGGAGCCCACCGCGTCATAAACCTGCCGCAGCGTCGTCCGCTGCATGTCGCAGGCAATCGTCCACCCCCCGCCATGCCCCTTGGTCGAGGCAACGAGGCCCTGTTCCCGTAACCCCGCCATTACGCGTCGGACGACGACCGGGTTGGTGTGCATGGCCCGCGCCAGCACCTCGGACGTCACCGGTCCGTGGTGCTCGGCCATGTGCAGCAGGACGTGAAGAATGCCGGAAAGGCGTGTATCGAGACTCATGTAACTGTGTATGTTACATGATGGAGCAGAGGTCAAGCGTGCTCTTCCAGTGCCGGCCCACGCCGACCCGGGGGCTTGCTCCGAGAGCCGTCCCGCAAAAGCGAAATAATTCGCAAAGTCCTCTTGAGCCGATCCCTGCGTCATACCTTAGCTTGGCTTGCAAGGAGCTTCGGATGTCCGACCGTTTTCAGCATGAGGCATGGCTGACCGCAGCCGAATGCGCGCGCCGCATCGGGTTGAGCGTGCGCACGCTGCGCCTCTACGAAGACCATGGATTGATCACGCCGCGGCGCACCGCCACGCAATGGCGGCTCTATGGCGCCGTCGACCTTGCCCGGCTGAACGAAGTGCTCGCCCTCAAGCACCTCGGGCTCAGCCTCTCGACCATCGCCGACCTCCTGCAGGGCAGGGCCACCGACTTCGGCCGGATGCTCGCCATGCAGCACGAGGCGCTGCAGGGCGAGCGCAAACGGGCGGATCGCGGCCTTGCCATGATCGAACGGCTGAACAAGACGGTAGCCGCCGGTGGCGCGCTCTCGATCAATGACCTGACAGAACTGGCAAAGGAGGCCAACATGGCCGAACCCACCACCGACGCGGTTGCCTGGCGCCGCTACGAGCAGAGCCGGCCAAGGACGGAAGTCGCGATCGACACGTCGCTCTATCGCGACTATGCCGGCCACTATCAGCTCGACCAGGGCCCGTTCTACGTCGTCTCCACCCGGGACGGGCGGCTGTTCACGCGGGTCGTCGGGCAGGCCGACATCGAGATCTTCCCCGAGGGCGAGACGCAGTTCTTCATGAAGACGCTGCCGGTTCAGGTGACGTTTGTCCGGGATGCGCAAGGCGAGGTGAGCAGCCTCGTCCACCATCAGAACGGCGCGGAAATCCGCGCGGTGCGCGTGCCGGCAGACCTCGTCGAAAAGGCCGAGGCGGAGCTGCAGCAGCGCATCAGGGAAAAACTCCCGGCGCCCGGCAGCGAGACCATCATGCGCCGGGTCATTGCCGAGCACATCCGCGGCGAGCCCGATTTCGACGGCATGTCACCCCAGCTTGCGGAGTTGGCGCGGGCACAATCGGAGACAGTCCAGGCGAGCCTCGCTCAGGCGGGCGCCCTCAAGAGCGTGTCGTTCAGGGGCGTCGCGCAAAGTGGCTTCGACGTCTACGACGTCCGCTTTGAAAATGCCGACATGGAGTGGGGCCTCGCCCTTGCCCCCGACGGCAAGATCGGCGGCCTCTACCTCCGACCCTCGCCATAGTCGAAACGCCGCACACCGGAACGCGCTGCGGCTAAAGCTCCACGTCCTCGCCCTCTCGCCGCTTCCGTTCGCGATCGGTAAGCGAATTGATACGGGTTCGGAGCGCTTTCAGCTGCCGTTCCTGCCGTTGCACCGTGTCCTTGAGTTGCCGGATGCGGGCCTCGGCGGCGTCGGCCTGGTCGACGTCCCAGTCGCGGACCTTGCGCACCACGACGCGCTCCGGCATCGGAGGGCTGAGCACGTCCTCCCAGTTCAGCCCCAGCGACTCCAGCAGCCGGCTGGCCGCCAGCGCCGCCGCGGCCCGCTCGCCCACCTGGTCCGAGTTCAGCAGCCGCAGGATGCGGATCAGTCGTTCCTTGTCGCGCGGGTCGATCGCCATGACGAAAAGGCGTAACCGGCCCGGCCGCCGAAATCCATAACCTATGCGTTCCGGGCGATCCTCGGCGCCATCGCTGCCGCTACCTCAGCCGAGGTGATCGCCCTGTCGAGATAGCTCGTCGTTCCCGGTCCGAGCAGCTCCAGCGCCGCGTCGCGCAAGCCGGTCAGCGCCGCCCGCGCGAACGACGAACCCGTACTGACCCGCTTCACCCCGGCATCCGCCAGCTGGTCGAGCGTGTAGGGCGTGTGCTTCGCCCCCAGCACCACGTTGACGGGCCTGCTCACCGCCGCACACACCGTGCGGATCGCCTCGAGGTCTGGCAGGCCCGGCGCGAACAGCACGTCGGCTCCCGCCGCCTCGAACGCCTGCAATCGCCGGATCGTGTCGTCGAGGTTAGCCCGCCCGTGCAAGAAATTCTCGGCCCGCGCCACGAACGTGAACGGGAAGGGCAGGGCCCGCGCCGCCTCCACCGCCGCGGCTACCCGCTCCACCGCATGCTCGAACCCATATATCGGATCGTCCGGTCGCCCGGTCGCGTCCTCGATCGAGCCGCCGACCAGCCCAACTTCGGCCGCCCGCGTGATCGTCACCGCTGCGTCCTCCGGCGCATCGCCGTAGCCATTCTCGAGGTCGGCCGCGACCGGCAGGTCCACCGCCGCGATGATATCGGCGGCGTTCTTCAGCGCCTCCTCGCGCGAGACCGACATGTCCTGCCGGCCGAGCGCATAGGCGAGCCCGGCGCTGGTCGTCGTCAGCGCAGCGAAACCGAGGCTCGCCAGCAGCCGCGCCGTCCCCGCGTCCCACGGGTTGGGGATCACGAACAGCGGCCCCGCGTGCATCGCCCTGAACCGCTGCGCCTTCTCGAACTGATCCATGCCCCGCTCCTCCACCCGCAACCCGCCGGCTCGCTGGGGCCTTCGATCGAACGCCCGACCCGGTGCTCCGCAGCGACCTGCTGGATCCCACCCGCGTTAACCACATGTTGGTAGCGCCACCGATGCGACTCGACAAGAACAAAAATGGAACATACAAGAACATACACGAAACAAAGGAGGTTCTGATGCTCACTTTCCTCAAGGACGCGCTGGCTTTCATCACCATTGCCGGCTTTTCGGTCGCCTCGCTCAGCTGGATGGATATCGCTGCCCGACTCGTGTGAGGGCTGTGGATTGCGGGCCGAGTCCATGGCCCCGTCCACCCTTCGCGAGTAGGAAGAAGCAATGGCTGGCCCCGGCTTCATTCATCTGCACGTTCATTCGGCGTATTCCCTGCTCGAGGGCGCGCTGCAACTGGGCAAGCTGCTCGACCTCGCCAAGGCCGACAAGCAGCCGGCGCTGGGCATCGCCGACAGCAACAACCTGTTCGGCGCGCTCGAGTTCTCCGAAAAGGCGGCCGGCAAGGGCATCCAGCCGCTGATCGGCGTCGAGCTCATCCTCGACTTCTCCGCGGTCGAGGACAGCACCGACCGCATGCAGGAGCGCGGCCACGGCTCCCGCGACCGCTTCGGCAAGGGCGGCGTGGTGCTGATCGCGCAAAACGCCGACGGTTTCCGCAACCTCTCCGGCCTCGTCAGCCGCGCCCATCTCGAGGGCGAAAACGGCCGTGCCGCCGGCATGCTGCCCTGGCTGACACGCGAGAACCTGGAGGGCATCATCTGCCTGTCCGGTGGCCCCGAAGGCGCCATCGACCCCTACTTCGCGGCCAACATGGACGCTGTGGCCGAGAGCCGCCTCGAGCGCCTTGCCGGCCTGTTCGGCGACCGCTTCTACCTCGAGCTGCAGCGCCACGGCCGCGAGGTCGAGCTCGCCAACGAGGCCAAGCTCATCGATTTCGCCTATCGCCGCGGCATCCCGCTCGTTGCCACCAACGAGCCGTTCTATCCCGCGCCGAAGGATCACGAGGCCCACGACGCGCTGTTCGCCATCGCCGGCGGCACCGTCGTGGCGCAGACCGAGCGGCGAAAACTCTCCGACCAGCACTATTTCAAGACCCGCGACGAGATGGTGCAGCTCTTCGCCGATCTGCCCGAAGCGCTCGAGTCCACCATCGAAATCGCGCAACGCGTCAGTTACCGGCCCAAGAAGCGCGATCCCGTGCTGCCGACTTTCGCGGCCGAGCCCGGCCAGACCCCGGAGGAAGCCTTCGCCGCCGAGGCGATGGCCCTCGCCGACATGGCCCGTACCGGCCTCGAACGCCGCCTCGCCGAGATCGGCCCCGGCCCCGGCAAGACTGTCGAGACCTATCGCGAGCGGCTGGAATACGAGCTCGGCATCATCGAGCGCATGAAATATCCCGGCTACTTCCTCATCGTCGCCGATTTCATCCAGTGGGCCAAGGCGCAGGATATCCCCGTCGGCCCCGGCCGCGGCTCGGGTGCCGGCTCGTTGGTCGCCTACGCCACCACCATCACCGACCTCGACCCCCTCCGCTACAACCTACTGTTCGAGCGCTTCCTCAATCCCGAGCGCGTCTCGATGCCCGACTTCGACATCGATTTCTGCCAGGACCGGCGCGAGGAGGTGATCCGCTACGTCCAGCGCAAATACGGCGAAGCGCAGGTCGCGCAGATCATCACCTTCGGTACCCTCCAGGCCCGCGCCGTGCTGCGCGACGTCGGCCGCGTGCTGCAGATGCCCTACGGCCAGGTCGATCGCATTGCCAAGCTGGTGCCCGCCAACCCGGCCGACCCGTGGACGCTCGAACGGTCGTTGAAGGAAGTGCCGCAGCTGCGGCAGATGGCCGACGAGGACGAGCAGGTCGGCGAACTGCTCGCCATCGGCCAGAAGCTCGAAGGCCTGTTCCGCCACGCCTCCACCCACGCCGCCGGCATCGTCATCGGCGACCGCCCGCTGCAGGAGCTGGCGCCGCTCTACCGCGACCCGCGCTCCGACATGCCGGTCAGCCAGTACAACATGAAGTGGTCGGAATCGGCCGGCCTCGTGAAGTTCGACTTCCTCGGGCTGAAGACGCTGACCACCATCAAGCGCGCCGTCGACATGATCAATCGCGGCGGCGACGGCAAATTCCGCATCGAGGATATCCCGCTCGACGACGCGCCCACCTACAAGCTCTACGCCATCGGTGACACCGCCGGCGTGTTCCAGGTGGAAGGCGCCGGCATGCGGCGGGCGCTCGTCGACATGAAGCCCGACCGCTTCGAGGATATCATCGCGCTCGTGGCGCTCTATCGACCCGGCCCGATGGAGAACATCCCGCTGTTCAACGCCCGTAAGCGCGGCGACGAGGATATCGAATACCCGCATCCGGCGCTCGGCGAAGTGCTGAACGAAACCTACGGCATCATCGTCTATCAGGAGCAGGTGATGCAGATCGCCCAGATCCTGTCCGGCTACTCGCTCGGCGAAGCCGATATGCTGCGCCGCGCCATGGGCAAGAAGATCAAGTCCGAGATGGATGCGCAGCGCGCCCGGTTCCAGGAAGGTTGCGAGCGCTACGGGCTTAAGCGCGGCCTCGCCGACACCATTTTCGACCTGCTCGCCAAGTTCGCCAACTACGGCTTCAACAAGTCGCACGCTGCGACCTATGCGCTCGTCAGCTACCAGACCGCCTACCTCAAGCAGCACTATCCGCACGAGTTCTTCGCCGCGACCATGACGCTCGACATGGGCAACACCGACAAGCTCAACGAATTCCGCCAGGATGCCAAGCGCCACGGCATCGAGGTCGTGCCGCCCTGCGTCAACCGCTCCGATGCGGTGTTCAACACCCATGACGGCAAGGTGTTCTACGCCATCGGCGCGGTGAAGGGCGTCGGCATGGCCGTCGCCGAGCACATCGTCGAAGCGCGAGCAGGGCGCCCGTTCCGGGATCTGGGCGATTTCGCCACCCGCGTCGATGCCCGCATCATGAACCGCCGCACCCTCGAGGCGCTGATCAATGCCGGTGCCTTCGATCAACTGGTGCCGCGCCGCGAGCAGGCGTTCGCCGCCATCGACGCCATCGTCGCCACGGCCCAGCGCACCAATGCCAACGCTGCCGACGGCATCACCGACATGTTCGCGTCGGCCGAGCCCGAGCCGATCAAGCTCAATCAAGCCGTAACCAACTGGCTACCGGCCGAGCGCCTCGAGCGCGAGCACGGGGCGATCGGCTTTCACCTGTCGGGCCACCCGCTCGACCAGTATGCCGACCTGTTCGACCGGTTGCGCGTGACCCCCTGGGTCGATTTCGAACACGCCGTGAAGGAAGCCGGGGCCCGCGCCGGCCGCCTCGCCGGCACCATCGGCTCGCGCAACGACCGGCGGACCAAGAAGGGCAACCCGATGTGCATCCTCACCGTCTCCGATGCGTCGGGCGGCTACGAGGTCATCGCCTTCTCCGAGCAGCTCAGCCAGTATTCGGACGTGCTGCAGCCGGGAGCCAGCGTCGTTCTCAACGTCCAGGCGGACGAGCGCCCCGACGGGATCAGCATTCGCCTCGACTCGGCCGAGCCGATCGCCGCCCTCGCCGAAAAAGTCGGCAAGCGGCTCGTGGTCTTCACCGACAACGAGAAGTGCCTCGCCCCCATCCGCACCCAGCTCAAGCTGGGCGGCGAGGGCCTCGTCAGCTTCATCGTCATCCGCGACGCGGGGCTGAAGGAATACGAGATCGAGCTCAAGGGCAAATACCGCCTGACACCGGAGCTCACGGGCTCGATCAAGGCCATGGACGGCGTGGTGGATGCCCGGTTGAGCTGATGCTTGGCCACCTTTCCATCTGCGTCCGCGACCTCCCGGCAGCCACCCGCTTCTATGATGCCGTGCTGGCTCCGATCGGTTGGATTCGGGTGTGGACCGGCGCCAATGGCCTCGGCTACGGCCCGCCGGGCGGCGATGAGAAGCTGAACGTCTTCGTCCATGCCGATGCCCACCCGCCAGGCCCGGGCTTCCACCTTTGTTTCAACGCCCGCTCGGATGCCGAGGTTGACGCCTTCCACGCCGCTGCCCGCGCCAACGGCGGCACCGACAACGGCGCCCCGGGCCTACGTCCCCACTACGGTCCGGACTACTATGCCGCGTTCGTCGTCGACCCCGAGGGGTGGAAGCTCGAGGCACTGCACAAGGCGAGTTGGGACTGAGGGCCGTACATCGAGGCCACGGCGGGCAGCGCCCGACCCCTTCGCGGTCCAAGCCCCATCGCCTCCTCCCCCTCGGCGGGGGAGGGTAGCGCAGCCTGGCGGCTTGCCCGCCTTGGCGAAGCTGGGGAGAGGGGGGCAGCGCCGGTCGTGAGCTACTGCCCAAACCACCCGCTTACCCCTCTCCCTGGTTCCGCTAACTCGCTCACGCTCGCAAGCTCCACCACCCTCCCCCACCAGGGGGGAGGAGACGTCGTTGCCTGCCCGGCCCTCAAGGAAATTTCGGAAAGTTATCCCCGCGCCCCAACCCCATGCGATTCTCTCCCCCGTCCCGCGCACCGAAGCGAGATCATGACGAGTGGTTGGTGCGGGGGAGGTTGGGTGGCTCGGGAGTCGTTCCGGGCCAGGCCGAAAGTACCTCGGCATGGGCCAGTTCGCTGGC